>JAPTWT010000079.1 GCA_028064935.1 Gammaproteobacteria bacterium
GGCGGGCTTTTCTCCGCGAGAACATCCTGCCATTGAAAATATCCCCAGAAGAATCACCCCACCCACGATTCCGAAAACGGTGCCGGGATTTGCCCGGACATTCAGAAAAAACATCGACCCTTCACCCCTTTTCATCAAGGCCTTCATCCCCGGAGCAAGACTCATGAACCTTTCCTCTCCCCTTTGTCAGGGATTCCGGAATACAGGATCCTTCTCGGACAAAGCTCCAACGGCCTTCTTCAGAGCGAGAACAGCCTCCACGAAACGCGTCCGGTCGTTCAGAAGACGCAAACGGGCCCGACGATAGGCGACATCGGAGCGGAGCATGTCAGCGAAACGGACGAGCCCCACGCGATAGCGCTCGTGGACGATCCGTCGCTCCTCGGACTCTTCCTCCAGACGCCCCTGGTCCACTTTCAGCGCGTCAAACAATGTTTCGCTTTCGGCCCATGCCGCCCGGACATCGTAGACGAGCGCGTTCCGCAGGTCCTCTTCCCGGTATTCGGCCTCGAGAAGTGCAAGAGAAGCCCGCTGGCGTTTTTCCTTGTCGGACATTCCGTTGAAGAGGTTCCACTGGACTTGCCCGATCACCGTGTAGTCCTGCTTGCCCCAGGCCAGGGTAGGATTGTATTCGTTGTAGAGCCCCTGAGCGCTCACCTGAGGGAAGAATCCGGCCAGCGCCCCGCTCGCCATTTCACGCCGGGCCGCGATCTCTTTTTCCAGCGACAGGTAGTCCGGGCGATCCGAGAGGGCCTGCCCGACAAGAGCTTCGACACCCTTCTCCCCCAAGGACCGGTAAGTGGTTTCGGCACGATCGAGCAGGCCTGGATCGCTGAAGAGCATCCCCGAATCCTTTTTCTGTCCCATCAGCCGCGACAGACGGATCCGAGCCAGAGTCACATCCTTCTGGGCCTGAAGAAGGCGGACCGAGAGATGTTTTTCATGGACTCCCGCCGCAAGATATTCCGCCCGGACGCTCTTTCCTGCCGCGACGTTGTCCCGCGCGATCTTTTCCTCCTCCCGGGCCGCCCGAACCATTTCGGCAAGAACAGAAACCCGGTCCGAAGCCAGCAGAACGTCAAGAAAGGCGCGAGAGGTCTGCTCGATCAGTACCTGCTCCTTCCATCGGACCATCTCGTGACGCGATTCGCTCTGCCTGTTGGCCGCCCGGAGGCCATGAAAGCGCCCCCCTCCGGAAAAGATCGTCTCGGAAACCTGGGCCTGGAAGCCGAATGTCTGGGTGTTGGCCGGATTGTTGAGGGAATTGAGGTTGGTGAAGGAGGTCGAGGTGACCAAGGCTTCGTTCAGAAGAATTCCGAAAGCAGTCAGGGGGTTGTTGGTCGAAATGAAGCTTTCCTCCACCGCCAGGGTCGGCAGGTAGGTTCCAATGGCCTGCGTGCTGCGGGTTTTCTGGGCCTCCTCGTCAAGCCTGGCCGCACGAAGGTCCGGATTCCCGTCGACGGCCGCGTGGACGGCCTCCGACAGGGTCAGAGCGCGGGATGAATCGGGCCACAGGATCAGAAGCGCCGTCAGAAGAACGGCCGAAAACTGGAAGAGGGCAATCTTCATCGGCAGAAAATCTCCTTCATCATGGTAAAGAATGCCGGAATCCTGGAGTCCGCCAGCCGGTAAAAGACCTGATGGCCCGTCCGCCTGTCCGCCAGAATCCCCTTGTCCCGCAAAATAGCCAGATGCTGGGAGAGGTTCGACTGGGACACCCCCAGCCTCTCTGCCAGAACTCCCACACTTTGTTCCCCTTCGCTCAGGATTTCAAGGAGCTGAATCCGGACAGGATGACCAAGCACCCTGAGACATCGCGCGCCCACCGCGACTTTTTTACTGGAAGAATCATCTTCAATTTCCATAATATTATGATATTGGAATATTAAATCTGAAGTCAAGACTCCGGGGGAAATTTTCTGAAAATCGAAACTTGAGGGAAAGAAGAGGTCGGAAACTGTGCGAACCTAAGGAGGGGAGGAATCATGAGAAAAACGAGGAGGACACGTCCTCCCTCGTACGGGCGGGTTTCAGACGTCGTCAAACCGCTTAAGGCGTTGCCTCATCCTTTCCCGGAAAAACTCCGGGGTTTGCCGCGCGACCCGATCAGTGACGCGGATCACAGAGGCGCAGACAATCGTAATTTCAGGATTTTTCCAAAAATTTCGGGAAGCGCGACAAAACTGCTTGACCCCCTTTCTTCACCACTCTAGAATGAAAGCGCTTCCCCTCAGGCGTCTGAAAGCAACTCTCCTTCGTCGCTCAATCATCCGGAAAGGACTTCCTTGGCGTGGCACAGGTCAATAAGGGTTTCGGTCTTCTTCTTTTTCTGATGTTCGCCGGAGCGGTCCTCGGCTCAGTCCTGACCGTGATATTCAACGCATTTCTTCCTTCGGGCCCCATCGCCACCCTTTTTCTCTCCCACGTCTCCTTCGGAAGCGGCGCTCCTGTCACATTCCACCTGGTTCTGCTCGACCTTGCCTTCGGCCTGAATATCCACATCAACCTTCTGAACATCCTCGGCATCTTTTTGGGCTACTACATCTACCGGAACTCCTGAATTTCGGGATTCCCTCAATCCTTCTTCCTGCGACGACCTGTCCCCCGGGGGGGCTTGAGCACAATCCCCTCGCCCGATGGCTTCTCTCCCCTGGCGCGAAGCAGATCGCGATAGTGGGCCGCCATCTCGAAATCCAGGGCCTCCGCTGCTGCGACCATACGCTTTCTGATTTCGGTCTCGGGAAGGGCTTCCTCCGGACCGGTCTCCTCCACTTCGCCGACGGCGCTGACGGTCACGTAATCGCTTTCGGAAACATGATAAAGCGCTTCCGGAATGCTCTTCTGAATTCCCCGCGGCTCGATCCCGTTTTGTTCGTTGAACGCGATCTGGATCGCGCGCCTCCTGCGCGTCTCGTCGATGGCCTCCTGCATGGAGCCGGTGACGGTATCGCCGTAGAAGATCACGCGTCCCCTGAGATTTCTCGCGGCCCTGCCGGCAGTCTGGATCAGGGATCGCCGTGACCGGAGGAACCCCTCCTTGTCGGCATCGAGAATGGCCACGAGGGAGACCTCGGGCAGATCGAGACCTTCCCTGAGGAGGTTGATCCCCACCAGGACGTCGAACTCCCCCCGGCGAAGGTCCCGGATAATTTCCATCCGCTCGAGGGTGTCGATCTCGGAATGGAGATAGCGGACGCGGACCCCCCGCTCCTCGAGATATTCCGTCAGATTTTCCGCCATCCTCTTGGTGAGCGTCGTCACCAGGACCCGGTCTCCCAGAGCGACGGTCCGGCGTACCTCCTCCAGAAGATGATCCACCTGATGGAGGGCGGGCACCACCTCGATCTCGGGGTCCAAAAGTCCCGTGGGCCGGATCACCTGTTCGGCCGTCACGCCACCTGAGGCGGTCAGCTCGTAGGGACCGGGGGTGGCCGAGACAAAGAGTACCTGACGCATGACCTTCTCGAACTCTGGAAAGGTCAGGGGCCGGTTGTCGAAGGCCGAGGGCAGGCGGAAGCCGTATTCCACCAGGCTCTTTTTGCGGGAGTGGTCCCCGTGGTACATGCCTCCGACCTGCGGGATCGCCACATGGCTTTCATCGATGACCATCAGAAAATCCGGAGGGAAATAGTCGAAAAGGGTCGGAGGAGGCTCCCCGGGAGCCCGTCCCGACAGATGGCGCGAATAGTTCTCGATGCCGTGGCAGAACCCCACTTCCCGGATCATTTCGAGATCGAAAAGGGTCCGCTGCTCGATGCGCTGGGCCTCGACAAGCTGGTTGTTCCTCCGGAAATGGGCGATCCGCTCGGAAAGCTCCTCCTCGATCCCCGCAAGGGCCCCCTCCAGCTTGTCCGGAGGCAGGACATAGTGGGTTCCCGGATAGATGATCATCGACGGAACCTGGGTCAGTTCGTGGCCGGTCAGGGGATCGATCTCGCGGATCTTCTCGACGGTGTCCCCCCAGAACTCGACACGGACGGCCCGGTCCTCGAAGGAGGCCGGGAAGATGTCGACCACGTCCCCCTTCACCCGGAAGGTTCCCCGGTGGAAGTCGATCTCGTTTCGCTGGTACTGGATCTCGACCAGGCGCTCGAGAAGGCGGTTTCTCCGGATCTCCATCCCCCGCTCGAGATAGAGGTGCATCTTGAGGTAGGAATCGGGAGAGCCCAGGCCGTAGATGCACGAGACGGAGGCCACCACGATGGTGTCGAGGCGCTCCAGGAGGGCCGTCGTGGCGCTGTGGCGCATCCGGTCGATCAGGTCGTTGACCGCCGAATCCTTTTCGATGTAGGTGTCGGTGGCCGGAAGATAGGCTTCGGGCTGGTAGTAGTCGTAGTAGCTGACAAAATACTCCACCCGGTTGTTCGGGAAGAACTCCCGGAACTCGCGGTAGAGCTGGGCGGCCAGGGTCTTGTTGGGGGCCAGGACCAGGGTGGGTTTTCCGGCGTTCGCGATGACGTTGGCCATGGTGAAGGTCTTCCCCGACCCCGTGACCCCGAGAAGGGTCTGGCGCGGCTTTCCGGCCCTGACGCCTTCCGACAGGACCCCGATCGCCCGGGACTGGTCTCCGCAGGGAGCGTACTCGGAAACGAGCTCGAACCGGCCGCTCCGGACCGGAACGAGGATTTCCCCCTCTTCTGCGGGCTTCTTCATGGCCGTCCCGGACCGAAGAGAAGGATCAGGACCCCGAGACCGATGACGCCCGCCCCCAGGACGTCCCAGCGGTCGGGACGGAATCCGTCGATTTTCATTGCGAAAAGGATTGAGAGGAGGACAAAGACCCCGCCGTAG
>JAPTWT010000190.1 GCA_028064935.1 Gammaproteobacteria bacterium
CGCGCTTGTGTGCCGGACCTTATTGAAGCACTCGCTTGTGTCGGCTTACGACAAAGCGCTTCTGCCCCTTTTGAAAGCGACTGACCCCGCAGGTACACGCCGAGCGTACGCCCGCAGCCAAAATGCGCGAACAATCACCCCAACGATGAATGCACTATACACGGTTAAGACTTAAAGAGGTAGAACGCTAACATCCACTCACTGCCTCCAGCCATGCAAAATGCGCGGCAGAAGAAGCCTGGTTTGGTAATTTATGCAAGTTCAGCAAGATTCAGAAGAAGTTGGGTGTGAGGTGAGGAGACGAATTTCTAGGGACAAAAAACCCGCCGGAAGGAATCCGGTTAAGTCTCTGGACACGAGACGACAAAATCAAACACGCGCGCCATTGATCGGCAATTTTACCCATGGCCTACAGTCACCCGAATCAGCGCAATCGCGGGCGCTGGATAAACGCCCAGAGTCACTAGCAATACCAAGAGAGCTGCGATCACCGCCTTACCAAATAGCGGCACGGCGGTGCGTCGAACGGGTATATGGTCGACTGGCATGGCCATCGCAACGAGAACACGTAAGTAGTAATAGAGGCCCATCACGCTGCCGACCACAAGGGCTACAACTGGCCAGAAAAGTCGGCCACTAACACCGGCGGCAACGAGATAAAACTTACCAATGAAGCCCATCGTCGGTGGCATCCCAGCGAGAGAAAGGAGCGCGAGAGTAAGAGCTCCCGCCAGAAACGGGTGAGTACGGAAGAGGCCATGGTAGTCCTCGATCTGGTCAGCATCGCGCCCTGTGCCCGGCGCGCTGAGTAAAGCGATAATGCCGAAGGCGCCCAGTGTGGTAACGGCGTATGCGGCGAGATAATAAGCTACCGCCCTGTTACCCAAGGAATCGGCCGCAAGAAAGCCCACAAGCAAATAGCCGAGGTGGGCAATGGACGAATAAGCGAGGAGGCGCTTCACGTTGTTCTGCAGCAGCGCGAGCAAGTTGCCACCTAACATGGATAGGACCGCGACTGCAGCAAGGCCCAAACGGAGCGACATATCGGCGTGATTTTCAGCAAGGTTAAAATAACGTAGGATTACCGAAAACACTGCGATCTTGGAGACCACTGCGATGAACGCGGTGATCGGTGCCGGGGCACCTTCGTAAACGTCGGGTGTCCACATATGGAATGGCACCAGCGAGAGCTTGAACCCAACGCCCGTGAGGATCATGGCGACCCCAACGAGTCGATACAGATCGGCGGGGTCTTCCGTATGGGCCTCTACGCCGATACGGGCAAACGACATGGTACCCAGTTCCGCATAGATCAGTGCCATCCCGAACAGAAGGAAGGCAGAAGCAGCACCACTAAGGACGAGGTATTTGATGCCAGCCTCGGCCGCTCCCTGGCGCGGGCTCGCATAGGCAATTAAACCTAGGAGCGAGATGCTCAGCACCTCAATACCAAGAAAGAACGACGCAAAGTTAACACTCTCGGGCAGAACGGCCGCGCCGAGCGTCGCGGTGAGCAGGAGAAGATAGTATTCTTCGCGCACTGCGTGATCAGAACTGGCGAGATACGCGTATGAAATTATGGCGACAATCAGGGCTGAACCGAATACCAGCCCGGCGTAGAATAGTGCAGTGCCATCAACGATGAAAAGTGGCGTTACGGGAACAGGCGAATCGGGAGCCGAGAAAAAAAGGACGACGCAGCATGACAACAGACCTATAATGGTCGACAGTGCGGTGAAACGATGGTCGCGGCGGGCCGCAATCAGCAGCATCACCACGATCGTCAGGACGCCGAGCAGTGTGAAAGGCGCGAAAGCTCTGAAAGCCGCTGCGGTCATCATGGTTGCTCTGCAACGCGCGCGCGTGGTCCCGGCAACGCTTGGCCGCTACGCTGCAGCACTGACAGCCCCGACGCCACCTGGGAGAAGATCGGCTGCGGATACACGCCGAGCCCGACAATCGACAACGTCAGCACCATCATTACGACGAGATGGGGTGTCTTGAGATCGAATAGTCGTGTCTTATCCGGGAACGACCCTACCGTGCCGTGAAAGGCCCTTTGTACCAACAGCAGCGAGTACGCTGCCGCCGCGACTAGGCCGCCGGCGGCAAATACGGTGAAAGTGACGCTGACGTGAAAACTACCGAGTAAAATCAGAAATTCACCGATGAAGTTGCCGAGTCCGGGTAACCCCAGCGAGGCAATCGCGAAACACATCCCAAATGCCGACAGCCGCGGCAAGCTGGCCCATAACCCCCCCATGAATCGCAGGTCGCGGGTATGAATGCGCTCCTGCAAAGCGCCAACCAGAATGAAGAGAGCGCCAGTGCTGACTCCGTGTGCTAACATTTGCACGACGACCCCGTCTAGCGCGAGTGTATTCCACGCAAATACCCCGAGCAGTATGAAGCCCATGTGGCTGATGCTGCTATAAGCGACCAGCCGCTTCATATCGTTCTGGCCAAACGCGAGCAGTGCACCATACAGGATTCCGATCACTGCAAGGGTCATTGCGACAGGTGCGAACGCGTGAGCCGCATCAGGAAACAATGGCACCACGAAGCGAAGCAGGCCGTACGCTCCGGTCTTCAGCATGATTCCGGCAAGCAGCACAGAACCTGCAGTCGGTGCCTCCGTGTGAGCATCGGGCAACCACGTGTGAAACGGAACTGCTGGCAGTTTGACCGCAAAGGCGATAAAGAAGCCGAGCATTAACCAGAATGCTGTCGTCGAATTCATCTTCGTGCCGAGCAACGCCAGATAGTCGAATGTGAGGTGGCCTGTCGCGTGCTGGTGAATGAAAACGAGCACCAGAATCGCGACTAACATGATAAGGCCGCTTCCCTGTGTGAAGAGAAAGAACTTGATTGCAGCGTAGAACCTGTTCTCGTGGCCCCATAGCGCAATCAGAAAATACATCGGTACCAGCATCAGTTCCCAGAAGAAAAAGAACAGGAACAGATCGAGAGCAAGGAACACACCTATCACGCCGGTGGTGGTCCAGAGTAGATTCGCGTGGAACAGGCCCACCCGGTCCGTGATTTCGGTCCAGGAAATGACCACCGAAATGAGGCTTAGCGCGAGTGTCAGGAGGATCAGGACTAGGCTCAGCCCGTCAAGGTCAAGTTCAAAGGAAATGCCGAGCTGAGGGATCCAAGGTCGCTCGAAACTCGCAATCCAAGCCGGATGGCCAGTAGATGTGGCGGGACCAATCAAGCTCAACGCAAGGAGCAAGTCGAGCGACAGCACCACTATACTGATCCAGCGCGACCAATTCGGATGCGCTGCCCCTGCACCCCACGCGAGCGCGCCGCCAACCGCTGGTACAGCAAGGAGCCAAAGCAGGATCATCGCAACACCGCGATCGCAATCAGACAAATCGAGCCAAGCGCAAGGCCGGCGGCGTATAACCGTACGCGCCCGCTCTGCGTTCGCCGTACAGCGAAGTGGCCGGCCCGTGTCATCCAGGCGATACCGCTGTAAACCCTGTCGATGAAGTCATTGCGATCAATCCGCGCTGCCCACAACACAGGGCAAACTAGGAGACGGTCGTATAGCCAGTCGAATCCGGCCGCGGCGTGCCAGAACCGCCAAAGTGGGGTATCTGCTTGCGCGTGCGTCGGGCGCCAATAGAGCACGGCGGCAAGCGCAATACCCGAAATGGATACGAAACTCGCGAACACTAGCGGCAGCACTGTGGTGGCCTCCAGCGGTGCGGGCACGACTGCCGAAAGCAGATCCGAGAGAAGCGCGATGTGCCCGAAAGCGCGTGGCAACTGTATGAATCCCCCCACCAAAGACAGCGTAGACAGTACAATTAGGGGCACAATAACCCGCCAGCCATAACGTCCGCTAACATGGGTGTGTTCTTCGCCAAAAAAGACAATGAAAACGACGCGGAAGATATAGACGCCTGTCACAAACGCACCGACTACGCCGGCGCTCCATAGTACACGGCCGCTGGTTCCATCCACCCAAGCGCCGGACAGGATCGCTTCCTTGCTGTAAAATCCAGCCGTAACCAGAGGTAAGGCCGCGAGCGCTGCGCTCCCGATCAAGAAACTCCAAAAGGCGACTGGGAGACGCCGCCAAAGGCCGCCCATCTTGAAAATATCCTGCTCGTGATGTAGCCGCATCGTGACCGCGCCGGCAGAAAGAAAAAGCAGAGCCTTGAAGAAGGCATGCGTCATCAAGTGAAACATTGCCGCCCCCCAAGCGCCGACCCCAAGGGCCACAAACATGTAGCCGATCTGGCTCATAGTTGAATAAGCAAGAACCCGCTTGATGTCGTTCTGGGCGAGTGCGCTGAAACCAGCAAGCAGAAGCGTCAAAGCGCCAACGATGCCGACCGTAAATTGCGCAATGGGCGCAAGCAGGAACAGGGCATGGGTACGGGCAATGAGATAGACACCGGCGGTCACCATCGTTGCAGCATGGATTAGTGCGCTAACCGGCGTTGGACCGGCCATTGCGTCAGGCAGCCAAGTGTGGAGCGGCAACTGCGCGGACTTGCCCACAGCGCCGCCAAGCAGGAGAAAGGCGATCAGCGTGACCATGGGCGAAGCGACATCCCAAGTCTCGGGTGCCCTGGTCATCGCGCTAGCGATATTGAGTGTGCCGAGGTGGGTGGCAATCAGCAGCAACCCGATCAGGAAGGCGGTGTCGCCAATGCGCGTCACGATGAAAGCCTTGCGCGCCGCGAGACCATTGAGGGGATCGCCCCACCAAAAACCGATTAGCAGATAGGAGCAAAGGCCAACCCCCTCCCTTCTGT
>JAPTWT010000339.1 GCA_028064935.1 Gammaproteobacteria bacterium
ACGCGCTTTCTGTCGGATACGGATCAAAGGCGCCTGACCTGCGCGCTGCAGAACATGCGCATGGCGTGCAACAGCACCTATCTGCTCGATCAGGAGAGCGACCATGGCGTGAAGGCCGATGAGGTGGCGGCGCTGGTGGATGACCTTGCCGCGCAAGACGCCAAGGCCGTCATCTTCTCGCAGTGGACGCGCAGTCATGACATCGTCATCCGCAGGCTCAAGGCCCGCGGCCTGGGTTACGTGAGCTTTCATGGCGGGGTGCCCTCGGAGAAGCGCCCGGCACTCGTGCAGCGATTTCGCGATGATGCGGATTGCCGGGTCTTTCTGTCCACGGATGCCGGCAGCACCGGCCTCAACCTGCAGCATGCCACCACGCTCATCAACATGGATCTGCCCTGGAACCCGGCGATCCTCGAGCAGCGTATCGCGCGCATCCACCGCATGGGACAGAAACGTCCGGTGCGCATCGTGAATCTCGTGGCCAAGGGGACCATAGAGGAGGGCATGCTGGGGGTGCTTGCCTTCAAGCGCTCGCTCTCGGCTGGCATTCTGGATGGAGGGGCAGGCGAGGTATCGCTTGGCGGCTCGCGCCTCAACCGATTCATGAAGGACGTGGAGAACGTTACCGGGCGCATGGGGGAGGCCGCGGAGGTGGCACCTGCCGAGGAGCACGCCTTCGAGTCCGCGGTGTCGAATGGGGGTGCGAGATCGGGCGGGGAGGGCGTCGCCGGTGATGGCGGGGCGGTGCCGATGGTCCCGGGGGAGGGGCGTGACCGGTCCGCGCCTGCCACGGCGCACGCCGCGCAGGATCCCTGGGTGACCCTCGCGGGTCTCGGCCGTCAGTTGCTCGGCGCCTTTGCCGCCGCTCACGACAATGGTGCCGTCCATCCCTGGGTTGAGCGCGACGCGCCAAGCGGCCGGTCCTCGCTCAAAATCCCGCTGCCGCCACCGGAGATGGCGCGTGAGCTGGCGGCTGCGCTGGCGCGGTTCATCGAGGCATTCCAGGGCCGCGACTCCTCGTGATGGCCGTAAGCCAGCGGCTGCCGATGGCTTGCCGCCATCTGAGCCCGGGATCAAGATACCGCCCCCGATTCCTGTCCCTGAGGCGCTAGGGCGACAGGTCCGGCACGCGAGCTCGGGGACATGGATGCAGGATGCGCGGCCGCGAGACCTCTGGGGCGCCGGGAGGTACGCGCACAGCGCCGCGGGCGGGTGGCATTGCGGATGGCGGATTGCCCGATAGCGTTGTCTCCGCTAGGCGCCGTCGATCTTTTGGGCAGCCATGTGGCCAAGGGCCGAAGACGCAGACCGCTGGCTTTGCAAACGCCGGTCTCGCGCAACCGATGCGAGCCGGGCTGGCGCCGCAAGGGATTCGGCCGTTCGAGCCCTGCCCTGGGGTTGGCGGGCGCGAGGGTGCGATCGTGGCCTGGGCCCACCGGTCGCTGTTGTGGCGGCTTGCGCTTGCGGGCGGCGGGCCTGGGCGCGATCGATGGGTATGGCGTGAGGGACAGGAGCACGCAGGCTGTGACACAATGCCCAGACCTTGGGACACCCGGCTACGCGATAGACGTCTATGGGCCGGAACCGACGTTGGGAGGCCTGATGGCGGCACGAGTGGGTATCATCATGGGGTCGCGTTCCGATTGGGACACGATGCAGCATGGCGCGCAGGCGCTGAGTGATCTCGGTATTGCCCATGAGGTCCAGGTCGTCTCGGCGCATCGCACCCCCGATCTGCTGTTCCATTATGCCGCGCAGGCCGAGGGGCGGGGACTGCGCGTCCTCATCGCCGGGGCGGGGGGCGCCGCCCATCTGCCGGGTATGGTGGCCGCGAAGACCATGCTCCCGGTGCTGGGGGTGCCCGTGCAGTCCCAGGCCTTGAACGGGCTTGATTCCCTGTTGTCCATCGTCCAGATGCCGGCCGGCGTTCCGGTCGCCACCTTTGCCATCGGCAAGGCCGGGGCGATCAATGCGGCGTTGTTCGCAGCCGCGCTGCTGGCCGCATACGATAGCGCGATCCGCGAGGCGCTGGCGGCCTTTCGGGCCCGGCAGACCGAGGCCGTTCTTGCCCATGGAGACCCGCGCATCCCATGATCGTCGGCATTATCGGGGGGGGCCAACTGGCGCAGATGCTGGCCATGGCCGGTCAGCCGCTCGGTATCCGTTGCCTCTTCCTGGATCCCGCCCCGGATGCCTGCGCGCGCACCGCCGGAGAGCTGCTGTGCGGCGATTACGGCGATGCGCGCCTATTAGACGAGCTGGCCCGCCGGGCCACGGTCGTGACCTATGAGTTCGAGAACGTGCCCGAGGCGAGCCTGCGCCGCTTGGCCTCCCGG
This sequence comes from Gammaproteobacteria bacterium, assembly GCA_028064935.1. The sequence continues at coordinate 2,337 of JAPTWT010000339.1, forward strand.
GTCCGCGTGCATCCGCACCCCGGGGCGCTCGCCCTGGCGCGCGACCGCTGGCATGAGAAGCGCCTGTTTGCCGATCTCGGCCTATCGACACCGCCGTTCGTGGCCGTCGACACGCGCGCGGACTTGGATCGGGCGCTCGCCATTACCGGTTGGCCGGCGGTCTTAAAGACCCGCACCATGGGCTACGACGGCAAGGGTCAGCGGGTACTGCGCACTCCCGGCGACGTCGATGCCGCGTTCGCCGCGTTGTCCGGCACGCCATTGATCCTGGAGGGTTTCGTGGCCTTCGATCGCGAGGTCTCCCTGGTCGCCGTGCGCAGCGCCGACGGCGATGCGCGCTTCTATCCGTTGACCGAGAATGTCCATAGAAACGGCGTTCTCGTGCAATCGCGGGCACGCCCCGGGGACCCGATGGCATCGCGCGCCGAGGGCTACGTCGGCCGGCTCCTTGCGCATCTCGACTATGTGGGGGTGCTGGCCGTGGAGTTCTTTCAGAAGGGCGACATGTTGCTCGCCAACGAGATGGCGCCGCGGGTGCACAATTCCGGCCACTGGACCCTGGAGGGGGCCGAGACCAGTCAGTTCGAGAATCATATGCGCGCCGTGCTCGGTCTGCCGCTTGGCGCGACGCATGGGTTGGCGCCGTCGGGCATGGTCAATTTCGTGGGTTATCTGCCCGAGGCATCGGCGGTGCTCGCTGTACCGGGCACCCACCTCCACGTCTATGGAAAGGCCGCGCGACCCGGCCGCAAGCTCGGCCATGCCACGGTACGTGCCCCTCGCGAGGGCGACGTCCTCGATGCCCTGGCCCGCCTGCGCATGCTCGCCGATGCCGGCGGCGCGGGTTAGGGCCATGACGCACTCCAGTAGTCACGTCAGATATTCTTCGTCCAACGAGAAGCCGCCGTTGCGCTCCCGGTAGGCTTCGACGACCGGTACGTTTTTGGGAAGCGGATCGTCCAGGAACACACGTGATGACGCGTGGTCGACAGTTTCGGGAGGGTCACCGCAATAGATGCAGCTTCCTTGCAGGCGCTCATCAGCGCCTTGAACATCCTCCCGTGGGTTGAGAAGCGCAAATGCAGAAGCTCGTGCACGATGACGTAATCTTGGAAGCGCTCATCCTTGCCGACGAGAAATGTCTCGACGATGGAGCGCGCCGCGTCCTTTGAGACTCGCGGGTTGAATTCGAGGATCTTCCGCTCCAGTACGCCACGGAACAGGCTGGAGGATTCGTCGGCCCGCAGCGTCAGTGCCTCGAAGGGCGTGAGCGGTTCCCAGCCGATCTCCCCGGCATGCTTGACCATGGGGAACTGCATGCTCGCGGCCTCGCTGGTTTTGAGGGTGGTCATGGCGTGGCGGATCCCTCGATGCCCGAGGCCGGTTTGGTGCCCGGCTTTGGGCATACACTGCGCAGACCGTCGATATGTTCGAACAGGGCGGGCCGGATCGTGGCCCATATGGGATCAAGGATGAAATCGATGCCCGAGCGGCGGGCGAGCTTGGCTGCGGGTACGAAATCCGCATCGCCGGATATCAATACGATCTGATTGACGTTCCGCTGGTACGCCAAGGAGGCGATGTCGAGCCCCAGGCGCATGTCCACACCCTTCTGGCGCAGATCCAGCCGGAAGTCATCGTCGGTGAGTTGCTCCCAGCGCTTTCGTCCGTTAGTCAGATCCTTCAAGGCCCCCGGCTTGAGCTGCCAATGGACCTGGCTTGTCGGTATCTCGCCCATGCGCAGCGCCACCTTGCGCAGGCCGCGGAGGGTTTCGTGGAACGTATTGCGCCACTTCGCCGTCGCGGTTTCTCCAAGGTCGATGGCCTTCTTTCCGATTGGGGTATGCCCTTTCCAGGCGGCGGGCGGCGCGTCATAGACGAAAATGCGGTAGAGCCGAGCGACGCGCCGCCTCTTGTCGTCGTTCAGGTGATCGAGCGCGAACTGATGGAGCCTTTTGGCTGCCTCTTCGGGATGTTGCCGGCCGAAGATACGCTGGGCCTGAGTCAGGTAGAAGCCGACATCGACCATGACGGCGGTCATTGTCGGGGAGACGTGATACAGCAGGTCGGTCGAGCGGGAGCGTGAAAAAAAATTGCCCCGGGGTTTGGCGCTTCCCGGATAAGGGGGGGAAGGCTTACTGCCAGGGGCGGATGATGTAGGTACCATAACCAAACTCTCCTTAGTCGTCAAGGCGCCGCCAGCGCCATCCTCGGCGGATCGAGGGCCGACAGGTCGAGATCGCCCACCCGGATCTCACCTGTCATCAGCTTGTGCAACAAGGTCTTGAACAGTTCCTCCAGCGTCACCCGCTTCTTGCGATGCAGGTCGATCTTGCGGTCGATGGCGTCGAGGATGGCGACGATGTCGCGTTGTTCAT
>JAPTWT010000277.1 GCA_028064935.1 Gammaproteobacteria bacterium
GCACGCCTACCCGCGCAGCGTCAAGAAGTTCCGGGACGATGCGCTGGCTATGGTGACGCTGACGGAAAGCGTGGCGGCCGGGTGCATCTACGCGCTCCCGCGGGATGGCAAGGTCATCGAGGGCCCCTCAGCCCGGTTCGCGGAGGTCATCGCCAGCGCGTGGGGTAACTGCCGCGCTGGCGCCCGGGTCGTTAACGAAGGCCCCGAGTTTGTAACCGCCCAAGGCGTCTTCCATGATCTTGAGCGCAACGTCGCGATCACTTACGAGGTGCAGCGCCGCATCACCGGTAAGGGCGGTAAGAAGTTCTCGCCGGACATGATCGGGGTCACGGCCAACGCGGCCTGTTCGATCGCGCTTCGGAACGCGATCTTGAAGGGCATCCCAAAGGCATTCTGGTCCGATATGTACGACCAGGCGCGCAAGACGGCGGCCGGTAGCTTGACGACGCTTGCCACCCGGCGCGCGGATGCGATCAAGGCCTTCCAGGTCTATGGGGTGACGGAGCCGCAGATCCTGGCGACTCTGAAACGCCCAGGTGTGGCCGACATCACCCTCGACGACCTGGTGGTGCTGCGCGGCCTATTCACCGCGATCAAAGAAGGCGACACGACGCCTGAGCAGGCCTTTGCCGCGCCGGAAGTCGCCATGCCGACTCGCAAGAAGACAGAAACCGCGGAGGGAGAACCGGAGGCCGAGAAGCCTACAGAGGCGGCCGAGGCCGTACAGGCGGTCTTGACCGGGGGCCAGCTGGCCGTCATCCGCAAAAAGCTATCGGCGGCCGGCATGGACGAAGCGCTCTTTCAGGAGCTCTATGGCATGCCCCTGGGCGACATTCCGCTCGCGGATTTCAACACCGTCCTCACCTGGCTGAAATCCAATGCCGATGCTTAAGTTCGACGAGGCCACCCACACCTACACCCTGGACGGCAAGGTGCTCCCGTCCGTGACGACCATCCTGCGCCCCCTCCAGGACTTCTCCGGCATCCCCGCCAATGTCTTAGAACGCAAGCGCCATCTTGGCACCGCAACGCACAAGGCTATCGAGCTGGACCTAGCGAACGACCTGGATATGGAAAGCCTGTCAGAGGCCGTTCAGCCCTATTTCCGAGCATGGAAACGATTTCAGACCGATTTTGCGCCGCGTAATGCCCAAAGCGAGGTTCGCGTCTTTTCCAAGCATGGGTACGCTGGGACGGCCGATCTTGTGTGCGAATCACGCGATCAAAAATTGTGGGTCTTGGACTTCAAGACGAGCGCGCAAATCGGCCTCGCGACGGCTTTACAGACGGCGGCTTACGCCGAGGCGTACATGGATATGGGGTGGGACTTACGCACCCCTCAGCGCGGCGCCGTGCATCTCAAGCCGGACGGAACCTACACGCTCCACCCCTACACCGACCGCAAAGACTGGCCCACGTTCCTGGCCTGCCTCACTCTTTATCACTGGAGAACAACCCATGACTGCTGAAATCGCTGTTTCCGTCTCCGTCCCGGCCGGCCTCGATACCGGCCCCCAGGCCATGCTCGCAGCGGCCCGGACCTACGCCATCGACTGCCCGGACCTCTACGAAGCCGCGGCCGAAGACCTGAAGGCCGTCAAGGCCAAGTTCAAGGAGCTCGACGCTAAGCGCAAAGAGATCGTGGAGCCATTGAACAAGGCCGTGAAGGCCGTCAATGACCTGTTCCGGCCGCCTCTGGATTACCTGACGGAGGCTGAAAGTGTGCTAAAGGGCGCGTTGCTCACCTATGACCAGGAACAAGAGCGTCTTCGCAAGGCCGAGCAGGAGCGGCAGGAGGCCATTGCTCGAGCCGAGCAAGCCCGGCTTAGGGCGGAAGCCGAAGCGGCGGCCCAGGCCGAACGGGAGGCCCGCATGGAGGCCGAGCGCATCGAACGGGAGGCTCGCGAGAAGGCGCAGGCGGAGGCCAGGGCGGCAGCCGAAGCCATCGCCCAGGCCAAGACCGCCGAAGCCCGGAAAGCCGCCCAGAAGGCCGCTGAAGAGGCCGCACAACGGGCCGAAGCGGAGCGCATCGCCCGGGAAGCGGAAGCCGCACGCCGGGCCGCAGAAGCCCAGGAAGCCGCCGCCATCGCGCAGGAGAAGGCTGAGGTTGCGGAGCTCATGCCGGCGCCCACAGTCGCGAGCCAGAAGCCCCAAGTCGCCGGTCTGTCGAGCCGCGAGAAGTACAAGGCGCAGGTCACGGACATGCACGCGCTCGTGAAAGCCGTCGCGGAGCGCCCCGAGCTCATGGGGCTTCTCAAGGTCGATGAGTCGGCGCTGAACAAGATGGCTGGCGCCCTCAAGTCGGCCCTCAATATCCCCGGCGTGCGCGTCTATGCCGAACGTCAACTCGCGAGCCGGTCATGAGCGGCGTCAATCGCGTCATCTTGCTCGGCCACGTCGGCAAGGACCCGGAGGTGCGATTCCTCCCATCCAGTATGCCGGTCGCCAATTTCTCGCTTGCCACGTCCGAGTCGCGCAAGGACAAGGAGTCCGGTGAGAAGACGGAAAAGACCGAGTGGCACCGATGTGCCGCGTTCGGCAAGACGGCGGAGATCATCCGCGAGTATGTGCATAAGGGCTCGCTGCTCTACGTCGATGACAAGCTCTCCACCTCGCAGTACGAGAAGGACGGCCAGACCCACTACGCGACGCAGGTCGTGGTCCACACGATGCAGATGCTTGGCGGCAAGACCGGAGACAAGCCGAGCGACTACGCCAAGGCGTCCGGGGCCAGCGGTACAGAGCGCCATCCAGGCGAAGATTTTGACGATTCGATACCATTTTGATGGTGAAATATGAAAATAGATACTCTCACAACGGAACAGACCGCGAAACTCTCGGAGTACCGGGAAAAGTGGCTTAAGATCGGTCTTTCGTGTGCCCCTCTTGACTTTGAGGCCGCGAAAGATGCGGCGATCCGAGCATATGCAGTCGCGGGATTACCCGCGCCCAAAGGTTTTTACCGAATGTCGTCGCCGCTTGGCGCGGCGATTCTGGCAACCGTGCTTAATCAGGTCGGAGATCAGGTCAGGGCTCAGGTCAGGGCTCAGGTCAGGGCTCAGGTCAGGGCTCAGGTCATGGCTCAGGTCGGAGATCAGGTCAGGGCTCAGGTCGGAGATCAGGTCGAGGATCAGGTCTGGGAACAGGTCTGGGATCAGTTCGGGGCTCAGGTCTGGGCTCAGGTCAGGGCTCAGGTCGGAGATCAGGTCTGGGCTCAGGTCTGGGATCAGGTCCGGGATCAGGTCTACGGGTCTCACGATGCACATTGGCTCGGCTTTTACGACTTTTTCGCGACCGAGTGTCATATCGCAGACGCAGAACGATTGCGACCCCTCATGGATCTAGCGCAGGCCTGCGGTTGGTGGGCACCGTATCAGGATGCTGTGATCTTCCAAGACCGTCATTCCATCCTGCGTCGCGACGATCAGCATCGACTCCATTGCGAGACTGGCCCCGCCGTGGCCTATCCAGACGGATACAGACTGTTTTTCTGGCATGGAACTGCGGTCCCTGGGCACTGGATTACCCACAAAAGCGATTTGTTGCCCGAAGCGGTTCTGAGAACAGCAAATGTCGAGCAACGGCGTGCGGGCTGCGAAATCTTAGGCTGGGAGCGTATCCTGAATGAACTCCGTGCGGTCGAGATTGACGCGAATCCCAACCCGCAGATTGGGACTCTGCTCGAAGTGGACTTGCCGGACGCAGGCAAAGAAAAGTTCCTGCGCGTAAAGTGCGGCACGGGGCGTTTGTTCGCCTTACCTGTGCCCCCGGAGACGAGAACAGCGCTTGAGGCGCAACAGTGGATGTGGGGATTAGATAGTAATGAATACAATCCGGAAGTCAGAACATGATTGCCAACAAACCGGAAGATGTCTGGAAGCAGATAAAAGTAGTGGGAACCACTGCGGAAAATACTTTGCATGCTTCGTCATCTGGCGCATTCAAGCCTGGTCAATCTGGAATACTAGGGGTTGGGTTTGATTACAATCGACAATATTGGACTGCACACGGCTGGCGAAAAGGAAAAAGAGTTAATCTTTATACTGGACCTCATTTTGAAAAGGCGCTGTGCGCTAGGAAAAAATGGGAAATCGACAATTATGTCTCTTTTGAGGATATCACGCATGAAAACATTTAAAAATCAGGCAGCACAAGGTGATGTGTTTATTCGTCGGATTGATAAAATCCCGGAAAACGCCAAACCTGAAAAAACCATCAACGGATGTTTCGTGGTAGCTCATTCCGAGACGGGACATTCGCATGTCATCGCCGAACGGCCTGGCGTCGAATATTTCGGCACCGATGATCCGATGACCGCCTATCTGCGGGTCATCGAGGACGTGGAAGTCACGATGGAACATCTGCGCTCGTTCGACACGCACGAGGCGCTACTTATTCCCGGCGGCACATACGAAATTCGCAGGCAGCGGGAATACACGCCACAAGGATGGCGGCGTGTCGCAGACTAGTAAGAGGGAGGAATCATGGCACTTGATCTGACAAAGCCCATGCGGGTGAAGGATACAGAGCTGCGAATCCCCGATCCGATCGTTAGGTATGGAGCACTATATCTCTACGAGGATGGGAATATCTCTACCATTAAATCTGTTTCAGAGGACTTCAACGATAGTGGCTGTCTTCGTA
>JAPTWT010000255.1 GCA_028064935.1 Gammaproteobacteria bacterium
CCAGGCAGGGCGGTAACGAATAAGGTTAGATCGTGCGTAGCCACGATCTGAACCGTTTGTTGGACGAGCCCGGACCAGAGGTACGACTATGAAAATATCTTCGGGGGGTCGAGGGGGCACGCGGCCCGGTTGGGGCTGACCGGGGCCGCTTGGGATCGGGCCGCGGGCCGTGATAGGCGAGCCAGAGGCGCCGAGGGGCGATCGGGGGTGCGTTTTAGCCGGTCATTGGGCCAGCCGATCCCCTTAAGCCCCCGTGGGGGGCCGATGGCGGCTCTCGCGCTTTCGGCCGCACTTACATGAGGGCAACCCCGGCCCGGTTCACCCCGACAGGGGGAGACGGCGGACCCGCCGGCGGGATCTTGGTACGCACGATGATCATGGGCGTGCCGCAGCACGGGCAGCACAACGCCGGTCTGTGACGGATCGGCGCGGGGTCCGGGATGCGCCTGGTGAGAATCTGGAGGAGCGCAATCCGTTTTTTGCTGTTGGCGTGCAGGAAGCCGAAGTTGCGGGCGCGGCGCAGTCCCTTGGGCAGCACGTGCGCCAGCAGCAGGCGCAGGAACTCCACGCCGCTGACCGTCCGGCACTCGCTTTTGCGGGTCTTGGCGTTGCGGTAGCGGAAGGTGACCTGGCCTGCGTCGCAGGCGAGGATGTCCTTCTCCTGGATGACGCCCCGGTAGAGGTAACGGCCGAGATAGACGAGCGCCTTCGCACCGGTGCCCACAGGCCGGCAGTCGACGACCCATTGGGGCGGCACGCCGCTTGGGACCGTGAGGCCGGCGGCCGCGAAGGCGGCGAGCATCCTGGCGCGGAACACCCGGGCCAGGGCCTTATGGGGGAACAGATAGCGCGCCTGGCCGCGGCGGCGTTTGGTGCGCCAAAGCCCGCGCTCACCGTCGATGGCCCCGGCGGGCATGACCGCATGGACATGGGGGTGGTAATCCAGCCGGCGGGTATGGGTGTGCAATACCGCCACGGCCCCCGGAATGCCCTGAAGCGCCTTGTCGTTCAGGCTGAAGGTCTTCAAGGTCTCCCAGCTCACCTGCATCAAGAGGTCATAGACGGTGCGCTGATGGGCGAACGCGAGGGCGCGCAGCTCGGCGGGCAGGGTGAAGGTGAGCAGGTAATACTCGCCCGGGACCAGTTTTCGTGTCTGGCGCTCGATCCACTGCTGGGATTCGTGGGCCTGGCAGTGCGGGCAGCTGCGATGGCCGCAGGAATGCGGGACGAAGACCTGCTCGTCGCATTCCGGGCAGGCGGCCTGCATGCGGGGGGACAGGCGGGTCCGGCACTGCCCCAGGGCCGCGAGCGCCTTGAGCTGGCTTGGGAGCATCTGGTCGCGATACTGGGCCAGAAGGGGCTTCTTGAAGGTCTCGATGAGGGTGGATAGCCGGATCATTCGCTCTTCCCCCACAGGTGGGAGTAGCGATTCATCAGGCCCTCGATGAGGGCGGCGGCATTCTGGCCGGTGCGGGCGGTCAGGTGGGTGTATCGGGCGGTGGTCAGGATCGACGCATGGCCGAGGATCTTCTGCACCTCGAGCAGGTCGACACCAGCCTCGATCAGGTGGGTCGCATAAGCGTGACGAAGGCTGTGGGGCGTGATCTTTTTTTTAGCCCTATCTCGGCTGCGGCCAGGCGCAAGGTGTGCGCTATGCCGGCGCGATCGAGGGGCGTGGCGGCATGGCGGGCGCCGGATAGCCCGCCGGCGCGATTGGGGAACAGCAGCACAGGGTTGCGGTGGGAGGCCCAGAAGCGGCGCAGCATCGCAAGCGTCGCCTCCGGCAAAGGCACGAAGCGGTCCTTGTTTCCCTTGGCATTGCGGATATGCACCCGCCGGTTTCCGGCGTCGATGTCGCCAACCTGCAGGCGCAAGCCCTCCCCGAGCCTCAGTCCCAGGCTGTAGAGCGTGAAGAAGAAGGCCCGGTAGCTGGGAACCCGTGTGGCCATGAACAGGCGGTCGGCCTCCTCGACGGTCACGATGTCCGGGAGCCGCTGCGCCCTGGGCGGCTTGATAAGGCCGGGGGCCACCCAAGGCGTGCGCAGCACGTGCCGGTAATAAAACATGAGGCCGTACAGATCGTGCTTGACGGCACTCCAGGAGTGCGACTTCAAGCGATCGGTGAAGTAGTCGGTGAGCTGCTCTGGTGTCAGCGCGTCGATCTGGTAGCCGAAATAGGCGCCGACGTGCTCGATCGCGTGGGAATAGGCCCTGATCGTGGCCGGTTGCAGCCCTTTGAGCCGGAGATGCTTGCGGTGCGCTTCGTAGTTCTGCTTGAAACGGTCGTTCGGTTCTGATTTCATGGCGACGTAGCCTCACAAATCGTCGTGGATTGGCCCCTCGTTCACGCGAGGGGGTGAGGCTACATTTTACGACCTGCCGCTCGAATTACTTGGTTTTCCTCCGCGTAGCGGCTCCGTCCAACTATATGTTCGGATACCTTGCGTGCCTATCTAAACATAGTCTCCTGGTAGCGCTCACATAGCGATACGGACACCACCCCCCGGCGGGCTAGGTGTGTTAGGCAAAAACTAACGAGATCCACAGAACGGTAGCAATAATGGGCAACAAGCGCCATATGCTTGAGTTGCTCGTCGCTAATAAGCTCCGGCTTAGTAATATCGCGGATATAAACCATATCTGCCTCCAAAATCTGTGTTACATCGCCACCATGCTTCGTATCTACCCGCAAGGTGGGCCAGATCGGCCAGCACTTAATGGCGGCAAATCTATGCGGCATAAACCCCTGCCGTCGCAATTCGCTGTCCACATCCGCAATGGTGGGCTGATCTTCATAGATCGTTATGAAGGAGACCTCAGTTTGAATAAAAACCGCCTCCGAAAGCCGCTGAACCGCGTTCTGAAAAACCATGCACTCGCTACCCTGCGCATCGATTTTTAAAAAATCCATGGCTGTAATAGTTTTTATGTCGTCGAGTCGCACGCTCTCGACTTCCGGTTGCTCCTCCAATACCTCGGCGCCGTCGAGAAGCTCCGGGAAAAGCGCAAGCCGCGTAACATCGGGCTTGAATAGACTCGCCATACCGGGGGCCTTGCAAATCCGCAGGCGATGGCGTCTACCATCGCCGAGAATATCCGATAAGTACCGCTCGTTCTTTCCTTCCGCCGCCCTAAGTCGCCCCAAAGCATTTGCTTGGGGCTCAAATCCAGTAACGCGGCACAGGCCGGCATCAAGAAGCGCCCTGTAAGGAGGTATGCCATCGATAGGGTTCGCGCCAACGTCTACTACTTCAGTTAATCGACCGGGCTTTAGTAAGTCCGCTAAATCCATGCCTAGTTCCTCTCAAAACTGTACTTTATCCCCACGCGCGGGACACCGCTGGGCGCAACGGCTGTCGGAATTTTAGGCACCGGAGGCAGCGCAAACCCGAGGCGCGCGATTCCTCCTTTATCCCTACGAACAGCCAATACTTGCTTTCAGTTGCTGCAGGGCAGCATCAGGTGCCCTATTCCGGGCCACCTGTGCCAATAGTGTCAAGGCCTCCATATTAGCGTGCCTGATACTTATAGCAACTTGGAGATGTTTATCGAAGTTCCAATATAAAGATCGACCACCATGCTGCAACATATCAATGAGCGAACACAGCCGCCCATCACTGCGCGCTGCATCCCACGAATAGACCGCCGACACAAAATAAATCTCTATCGCCGCCATCTTATCTGTTGAGCTTTTATCTGGGTTAAGGGAGCTTAGTATGCTGTTGAGTGCCGCAAGATCATTTTTTGTTTTTAAGGGGTCAGAGTGATCGAATAGCAGTCGGGTCTCTATATAGTTTGCCATGACGCACGAGTCCTTCATGCCTCCCTTTAAGGCATTCTCATAAATGGCCAAAGTACATTGGCGATCCTTTGTGCTGTCACAAACAAAGTCTGCATAATTGATCACGTCAATCGCTGTGGGGTTGTTGCTTATCAATTCCTTATACCGCCGCTCAGCCTCGTCCGCTAACCCGAGCTTTGCGGACAACAACGCTAAATGATTCTTGTCCACCCGCGACCCTCCACCCGTTAAAGACTCGAGCTCCCTGAAAAGATTGTACGCCTCCTGATAATTTCCGAAGGCATATTGATGGAGGGCATTCATCTTGACTTCGGCGACCTGAAAAAACTCATTAAACTTATCATCGAATGATTTCGTCATTTGTACAAATTTCTTGTGTATCATGGCATCGACATTATCTTGACTGAGGACTTCTTGAATTTTCTTTATAAATATGCCATTGATGTAGCTCGTAAAACTGCGAACGCCCAGGAATGATATTATTGTTAAAAGCGACCCGAACAAGAGCAGTGCCCACTCAATAAGATCAATGCGTTCTGTCACATTCGTATCAATATCGCTTATGCGGACAGACACCGTATGGTTTAGATCGCGGAGCTCCTGGCCATATTGGTTAAGTGTGTCCGCTAGCAGAAAGGCGTTGATGTGGGCTCGTATTGGAGCGGCCGGGGCGACCACAATACGCGCCTCGCTGCGGGGCGCCATCACGAGAGAAAGAGCGAGGAAAGCGCAGCATAGAAGTGACTTCATGTAACCCCCCGGTTATTTGGCGAGCGCAGTTTT
>JAPTWT010000307.1 GCA_028064935.1 Gammaproteobacteria bacterium
AAACTGGCTGAACACCGAACCGGCAAGAAGGAGCCGAACGTCGCCGCCAATGAGCTGGCCACGAAGGCGGTCGATCAGGAAAACAGCGCGCTGGAGCAGGAGATCAACAACCTCAAGACCGAGCTCGAACTGCGGCGCACGCTGGCAGGCAACTCCGCGATGGCGATCATTCAACGGCATAGCACGAGGGCCGGCGGATCGCGCGGCATCTTCGAGGGTGACACGACCCGCGACCGGCTCAAGGAAGTGCAGAAACCACGGGGCACGCCATGAATGGCTCGAACTGGCTGCGGCCGACGTGGCTGCTGAACCGCCGCGTCGCGTCCGGCTTGCTGCGGACATTGCTGTGGGTGCTGCTGGTGGCCTGCGTCGCGGTCGGCGTGAACATCGCCGGCATCCATGTCGTCGGCAGCGTCGACGGCTGGCAGCGTTGGCTCAAGGCCAACCAGGGTTATTTCTTCGCCTGGCGGCTGCTCCTCTATGCGGCGACGGCCTATGGCTGGTGGTGGATGCGCCGCCGCTTGCTCGAGCGCGAGCCCTCGGCCGAGTCTCATCAACGCCTGCGGCGCGTCGAGATCGCGGCCGTGATCACCCTCGCGTTGCTCGAGGCCAGTCAAGTGCTGCGCGCAAGCTGAGGCGGGGAGGACGCCATGACCCTCTACACGACGGACTATCTGGAGTATTACCTGACCCTGGTCGGGTGGATCGTCAACAACGGCATCTGGAACATCCTGTTGGCCAGCGGCGTGTTCGCGCTGCCGTTCGTTGCCATCGTGATCCATGAGTGGCTGCGGGCGCGGGCGGAAGGCGCGGACGAGGGCAATAAGGGCGTGCTGTCCTCGATGCGCATCGAGAACCGCGTTTGGGTGGCGATCGTTGTCATCATGTTCGCCGGCATTCCCTTTATTCCGGTCGACCTGAGCACGATCAAATTCGACACTACGCGTTCCGCGCAGTGCCAGGTCAGCGTTCCGCAACCCACCGACACGGGCTGGTCCAACGTCTACACCACGCTCAACAATCAGAGCGCGCTGGTGCCGGTGTGGTGGTTCTTCATGCACGCCATCTCGAAGGCCGTCACCGGTGCTGCGGTGGCAGCCATCCCCTGCGGGACCGATCTGCGCCAGATCCGCATGGACGTGGACGCCACACGCATCAACGACCCGGTGCTCGCGCAGGAGGTCGCGGATTTCGTGCACGACTGCTACGGCCCTTCGCGCGCCAAGCTGTTCATGGACCGCCCGACGCTCTCCGACGATCAGATGAACGACGTGACCTGGATCGGTTCGAGCTACTTCCAGATCACGGCAGGGTTCTACGACACCTACCACTCCAGCACGCCGCGCACGGCCTGGCCCTACGACGCTACCCGCGATGCGGGGCTGGCTCAGGTGGATAGCGGCGGCGGCTATCCCACCTGCCAGCAGTGGTGGTCGGATGGCAGCAACGGCCTGCGTGCCCGGCTGCTGGCTCAGGTCGATCCCGATCTGTTGTCGCGCATCGGCCATTGGGCCGGTTTTCTGTCACAGAACGAGGTGAACGACTCTGTGATTCGCGCCGTGGTCTCGCCGCAGCAACAGAAGATGAACCAGGGCGCCGTCTATACCGACTACGGCGGTCAGATCGATAAGACGCTGCCCAACGTCGTGACGCGCGGTGCCGGCGATCTCGGGATGACCGTCGGCTCGCTGGGATTTTTCCCGGCCATGGATGTGGTTCGCCAGGCGCTGCCTATGGTGCTGTCGCTGCTCAAGATGGCACTCGTCATCTGCATCCCGCTGGTGCTGCTCTTCGGAACCTACGAGTTGAAGGCCTTGGTCGCGGTGAGCTGCGTGGAGTTCGCGCTGTTCTTCGTGGACTTCTGGTTCCAGCTCGCGCGCTGGCTCGACAGCACGATTCTCGATGCGCTCTATGGCTGGGGATTCGGCGCAAACCGGCCACATAGCAACTTCGACCCGCTGATCGGGCTGAACAACGCTTTCGGGGACATGCTCCTGAATTTCGTCATGGCGACGATGTTCATCGTGCTGCCAGGGTTTTGGGTGGCTGCACTAGGGTGGGTGGGTGTACGGGCTGGCAATGTGCTGAACGGCCTCACCGTCGCGACCGGTGACGCCAAGTCGGCCGGAGGAAGCGGTTCTCGCCTTGCGATTTCTGCAGCCAAGGGTTCAGGAAAGTAGCTGCAACTCTGGATAGCCGCTATTGCTGGTCGGGGTCGCCCATATCGTGGCGCCACTCGTTCTCGTCATACAGGCCAAAGCCACCATGCCCCTCGCGCCATTCCGGCTTGTCCTTGCCCTCCGGGTCCCACGCTGCTGGGCCGCGCATGTTCCAAGCAACTAACGCCAGTAGAGCAAGCGACACCGCCAGCCAGAACGCCACATAGGCCAATACGCCGAATACAACAAGCTTAATGACCAGCAGTGCGGCCGAAGCCGCCCCAAGGGACCATCCTTGCGTCACGAGCCCTTCTTGCGCCTTCCGATCCAAACGCATGAGCTTCTGCAACATTCGACCCAGTGCCCGGCCGGCACGCTCCGCGAGGCCGGTGTGTGCAATGGTTTTCATGACTGTAATCTTCTACTATCAAGAGAGGCGATCGGCATGGTGGTGTCCAGGCTTTGTGTCCTTCGACGTGCGAGTTTCTTCAAAGTCGCACATTCGGCCAAATTGTCTTCACCAATCAACCTGACTACCCAATCGAATTGATGCGGTCTAACTTGCATTCTTGCAACTTTTAGCGCCTGAAGCGTTGCGTTGACTAGCACTTCATGTCCCAGTAATGCCTGCACAGCCCCATAGGCAAGTATGTCTATAGTTGTGACAAGCTTCATTGCCTCAAAACGTTCGCCGGCGATCCTTGTTGCCTTCTTCTCGTCAATTGCAGCAGAGAATCCGTTGCTGCATGCAAATGCGAGAGTTGCTGCCTCGCCGTCACCCAGAGAGTCCGACGTATGGCCAGAGACCATGTCAAAGAAGTACTCAAGAGACGGGACGGCAAGCTCTTCCACTCGCAAGACCCGTGAATCGATCAATTCGGCCAGATATTTGGACTCTGAGCGGCCGTTTGCTGCACCTTGATCAATCTCGCGCACGACATTGCCGGTTACGACAAGGTCAGCGTTCAGCGCTTGCAGAATTGCGCCCGCATTTGCCGTCGCCAGTAAATTGATGATGACGCTGGCGTCCAGGACAATCACCTTATCCTGATTAGTGAGGCAGCTTGAAAAGGTCATCAGTTTCGTCCTCTTCGGCCTCATCGAGCAATTCGCGGACCTTTTCACGATCAAGCTTCAGCATTTCCGACATCTGCCCCTCGCTGATCAGATCCTTCTTCCAGGCCTCGATCGCTAACAGAAACAGTCGTGATGATTGTGCTTCCTCTCCGGGAGCCGGCCCGTATGCTGCAGGGCCAATTACTTGGCGAACTTGTTCGTCGGTGATACCCCCATTGTCAATGAACCAATCCCAGGTTCCCTTCTTCGTCAGGCCAAGTTCTTCAAGCCGTAGAACGGTTGCCTGGCGGGATACGCCAAAGAAGTGGGCCAGCAAAATGATATGCCGGCGCGTCAAATGGGATGAACCAATGGTCAGTTCCTTAAACTTCTCCATGACAGCACGAGCCGGCATAAGAAACGCACTTGCAAACGCATTCGCATAGCGTTCCTCTCGAGAGTTTTCGTACTTCTCGTCTTGATAGATCTCCGGCCGGCGTCGCGTTGCAATGAAGTGGCCAAGCTCATGAGCGCCGGTCAAGGTCCGACGGTCCTGTCGATGGCCTGCATTAATCAGAATGCATGCACCAACCGCTTCATCGTAGGCGAATAGTCCAGAGACTTTGGCATCCAGCTTCCGAGCATAGACCCGCACGCCGAGCTGTAGCTCAAGGAGGGCAAACAGATTTTGAATTGGCCCTTCTCCGATCCCCAGCCAATTCCGTAAGCTCTGGGCATCTTGTTCCGCTTGCTTGCGAACGTCGCCGGGAAGGATAGTTTTTTCCGCAGGATAGTTGTAGGGCTTGTGAATACCCAGGATGTTTTCTAGCTCTACTTCGACCCGGACAAGATCACTCAGCACCCGCGCAGCTTGCTCAATGCCCACGCCACCGGTATCCGGGAGTGACCTGAACCGAGGGACTAGGTCGACATGAACGGCCTCTTGGCGCAGTAAGGAATTGGCGGATACACCGTAAAAGCGGCTCAGTGCTTGGATTTCATCGAGCCTTGCGGGACGCTGCCCCTTCTCAATGGAAACAAGCGTAGTACGAGCGATGCCTGCCGCCTTCGCTGCAGCATCTTGGGTAATGTTGGCGGTCTCCCGCGCAATTTTTAATCTTTCGCCCAGCACTACTGGGCTCAACTCAAAGTTCGGCTTAGTCATGATGCGTCATCTATCCATTGCCGCACAAACGATCCTGGTCCAAGGTCGTTCGTGAATGCAGACCATTCATTTGCGTGCTGCTGTATAAGTCGGTCGAAGTTTTGCGCTACGGCTGCTGGCGGCTCTGACAAAGAGCGCGCTAGCTCGTTCGTCCTTCGACGCTTGATGAGCCCGTACTGCAATGACTCATGAAGCGAGGCGAGATGCTCAAAATGGAGCACTCCCGCAATCGAATACTCGCGTAAGGCCGGCGTGAAGCTGGCAAAGTCTTTTGCAGCGCCAGTTTCCCAGGTCGCGGCCTTCAGTGATTCCCATACATAAGTCTCGGGCGGTTCATTCAAGCCAGCGGCATGAACACTAAGACGACGGAGCATGCAAGCTGCACACACTCCGCATTGACGCCTTTCGCCCGAGACAGCCACCTGCCGCGATTGTTGCCAGCACGATCTGGTCATTGCCCAGTGCGCATCACTGCCACAGACATCGACAAATTCCCGAAGAGTCTCACCCTTCGTCATCCACAGGCGTGGAAATCGATATTGAATCTTGTATCCAAGCAGGGCGTTGAAGAAGCGTGCCATTAATGAAGTGAAAACTGGGTAGCTCCGATAGTCCTCATAGCCCTGACCGACGGGAAGAAGGACAGGAGCCAGTGCTCCCTGTCCGCTCTCGGGAACAATGACCGATGGAGCATCGATCAAATATGCCGCCATCGTGGACACGACACTGAATTTGAATCCCCGGCTCCGGGCACTGTTTTCAGCATTCCTGCCATTGTCCAGCTTGACGGAATACGGGATGGCGGTGAAAGGGATTCGGAGACGTTCCTTTTTCGACACGTCGTGCTGCTTGCTACCTACCCTCACGCGTACCAATCGGCGGCCAAGGTGCTTGCTCTCAAGCCCAGCAACCGCACACGAGTCCATTCCATCGCTGTAGGCGATGACTGCTTCTACGTTGGAGGGAAACCTCATGCGATCCTGCGGAGGTGGTTCCGCCGCCGCTTTCCTGGCGCGGAATTCGAAGTGCCAGTCGTCCCCGGTCAGTAGGTTCAATGCCTCCACTAACGCCCGAGTTACCGTTTTGTCTGACCATTTGTCGGGATCATGAACGGGAATGTGCACCGAGAAATTCCGGCCCCAGTTCATGGCACTGCGGGAAAGACTGCGATCACAGAATTCGACTACGGCAGCCACGACAAGAGCGTCGTACACCGTCGTCTGCCATTTGATAGACGAGAAGGATTCAAGAGCTTCGAGGTCGAAATCGATGTTTTGACCAAGTCTGCAGGGCACCATACCTTTGCGGCGACGAGCACCAGCTTCAGCCACATCTACCGTAAGCTCCTTGAGAGGTAGTAGGTTCATCTCAAGGGCACTCCTTCGTCCAGATGGGTCTTCTTCTTGGTTCGACGGGCTCCGTCAGATTCTGGAGATACAAGCATCGCGCCCAATCTGCCCTCAGAGAAGTTGGAGATCGCGCTAGAGAGTCGCGCACTTACATTGTCTGCCCGGCGTTGGTTTGACTCCCGAAGGTAATGCTCTTCAACTTGCCGTACGTTTGCGAAACCACGCATCTTGGCTGCAAGGCCAATCGCTTCATGAAATGCATCCAAACCAAATCTACCTTCGTTGATGAGCTCAATGCTCCACGCAACCGCGTTCGCTCCAAAGACCGATCCAGCTGCCAAGGACTTCGCTTCCTCCAGTTCTTGAAGAGCGATTTCAGGGAGCCCCAAAGAGTTATCTCGGCCAGTGAAGATGGACTTCAACGCATCGACCAATGACCACTTGATCTCGTTCTTGAAGTCGCTAGCGAGGGCGCCCGCTGCCGCTTCCGCAACTTGCTCGGCGTCGTAGATGCCCTGATCTCCGCGCTTGGCCAGTTCCTTCCAAGCCTTTCGCAGCGGCAAACTTCTATGCGGCCCATCGCTCATAGCCTGACCTCCTGTGTGTCAGATTGTAGGAAAAAAAAGCAAACAATGTCAAATTGGTCGGGGGCATGGTTTGTGAACGTGATCAACCTCGTCTCCAATCCGGACTGCTCGGGCATCGCATTGGCTGTGGAGGAAGCGCCCCAATCCCCCTATATCCAAAGGCTGTCACCAAAAGAAGGTTTAAGGGCTGGGAAGGGGCAAGGGAATGGGGCCAAGGGGAAAGGCCCTACCCGAAAAGGCCAAAAGGCTCCTCCGAGCGGCTCGACATCCGGGGTTCACCATGCTCTCGCTGTTCAAACGCAAGCAGGTATCGCCCACTGCGGGCGCGTCGCCGACGCCCTCATCTCTCGCCGAGCCCGGCAAAGGGCTGGTGTGGCCGGAGCCGGCCGCATCGCTGCTGGCGACGCCACGCCGGCAGAAGTTGCTGGAGCACATCTGGCAGCGCACCTCGCTGTCGCGGCGGCAGTTCGCCACGCTCTACCTCGCGCCCCTGGAGCGTTACGCCGAGCTGGTCCAACAATTCCCGGCGTCGGAAAGCCACCACCATGCCTACCCGGGCGGCATGCTGGACCACGGCCTGGAGATCGTGGCCTTCGCGCTCAAGCTGCGCCAGTCGCACTTGCTGCCCGCCGGCGCCACGCCGGAGGCGCAGGCCGCCCAGGCCGAGGCCTGGACCGCTGGCACGGCCTACGCGGCGCTGTTGCACGACATCGGCAAGATCGCCGTGGACCTGCACGTCGAGTACGCCGACGGTACCGTCTGGCACCCCTGGCACGGCCTGCTGCAGCGACCGTACCGCTTCCGCTACCGCAATGACCGCGAATACAGGCTGCACGGCGCCGCTACCGGCCTCTTGTATGCGCGCCTGCTCGATGCAGCCATCTTCGATTGGCTTAGCGGGTATCCCGACCTGTGGGCCGCGCTGCTTTACGTGTTGGCGGGCCAGTACGAACATGCCGGCACGCTCGGCGAACTGGTCATGCAAGCCGACCAGGCATCGGTAGCCCAAGAACTCGGCGGCGATCCCAGCAAGGCTCTGGCAGCACCCCGGCACGCGCTGCAACGCAAGCTGCTAGACGGCCTGCGCTACTTGCTTCGGGAGGAGCTCAAGCTGAACCAGCCTCAAGCCTCGGATGGATGGCTGACCCAGGACGCGCTGTGGCTGGTCAGCAAAACCATCTCGGACAAACTGCGCGCTCATCTGCTGTCCCAGGGTATCGACGGCATCCCATCCAGCAATACCGCGGTTTTCAACGTGCTGCAGGACCATGGCATTGTGCAGCCGACACCTGAGGGCAAGGCCATCTGGAAGGCCACCATCACCAGCGACGCGGGCTGGTCCCATACCTTGACGCTCCTGCGCCTTGCTCCCTCGCTGATCTGGGACGGCAATGAGCGGCCAACACCGTTCGCCGGCACGGTGGCGGTAGTGCAGGAAGGCGGGGAGCCAACCAGTCCTGTGCCCTCGCCAGCCGCGGCGGATTCCGCTACGGCCGTGCCTTTGCCAGCGCAGTCGGCCGGCGATGGCGTCGAAGCACTTCTGGATCTGCTCGGTACTTCCGACGTGCCGCCGGCCGACCTCTTGTCGACCGCCGAATTGGCTCCTCCAACCATGGAAGAGCCATCTCTCGAATCCAGTAACTCAACGGTACCGGCCCACTCGTTGGTACCGGCACCTACGTCGGCTCCAGGACTGGAGGGAACGGCGTCGGGTGAGCATTTTGTCGCCTGGCTCCGCCGGCGTATCGAAGAGCGGGGGCTCGTCATCAACGATGCCAAGGCACTCGTACATACAGTTGCCGACACCGTCTACCTGGTCAGTCCCGGAGTATTCCAGCGCTACGCTCAGGAACATCCCGAGACCGCCGTCCTTGCCAAGCAGGACCAGGTGGCCGACTGGCAGTGGGTGCAGAAGCGCTTCGAGAAGTTGCAGATCCACCGCAAGCAGCAAGACGGTCTGAACATCTGGACGTGCGCAGTGACGGGGCCACGGAAGTCGCGGCGACTACATGGTTACCTGCTGGAAGACCCGCATGTTCTGTTCAGCGACTTACCGCCGAACAACCCGTACCTGTCTCTATCGCTCTCCACTGATTCCATGCGCCAGCCTTCGTAGAAATCTCCCGGTTTATTCACACGGCCGGTGCTGACCACCGAGCTGGGGGCGGTGGACGTTGCAAGCCTCGAACCGGCAGCGGGCTGCCACCACGGCGCGCCTTGATCTACGAAATTCTCCTGTTGGGGCGCTCATTCAAAATACGCCGCACGCTTTGCCCCATTTCCGGACACCGCATGCACATTTGGTTCAGGACAACGTCTTGGCCGCCCCCACAAGACAAGGTAGAATTGGCCAATCTTGGCAACCGAATGCCAACGGCGGCAAATGTTAAAGGCGAGCCCCATGACTGAAGCAGAAGGCGAAATCCTTACGCTGGATGAAGTTGCCGCATATCTCAAGGCGGGAAAACGAACGGTCTATCGCCTTGCCCAGAAAGGAGAGATTCCGGCGTTCAAGCTTGGGGGAACCTGGCGCTTTCGCCGCTCAGAGCTGGATCGCTGGATCGCCGAAAGCATCAACAAGAAGAAGCCGGAGGCCGAGTGAGCGCGGACCAAGCCAGCCGCCGAATCACGCTCGGGGAAGAACAAGGGGAGGATCGCCGTTGACAACACAGCAGCTTCTGACGCCGCACCAGAGCCAGTACTTTGCTTGGCTGCTGACCCGGCGTGCAGCAGGCGACTCCGTGGAGTCGCTGGCTTCGACCTTGGTCGATTCGCAAGTCGATCTCAATCCCCATCAAGTCGAGGCCGCGCTCTTCGCTTGCCGCAACCCCCTCTCACGCGGCGTGATCCTCGCCGACGAGGTTGGTCTGGGCAAGACCATAGAAGCCGGTTTGGTCATCTCCCAACGCTGGGCCGAACGGCGGCGGAAGGTGCTCATCATCGTTCCAGCGAACCTGCGCAAGCAATGGCACCAGGAGCTGCAGGACAAGTTCGGCCTGCAAGGGCTGATCCTCGAAGCCAAAAACTACAACGCGATCCGCAAGCAGGAGCAGCGGAACCCGTTCCTGTTCGCCTCCGGCCCGATCATCTGTTCCTATCAGTTCGCGAAGGCTAAGGCTGACGATGTCAAAGGCATCGACTGGGACTTGGTCGTCCTCGACGAAGCGCATCGCCTGCGCAACGTCTACAAAACCAGCAACGTCATCGCCAAGACCCTCAAGGAGGCGCTGTCGCGCGTTCACTCCAAGGCGCTCCTGACCGCGACGCCGTTGCAGAACTCATTGCTCGAACTCTATGGACTGGTCAGTTTCATCGATGACCGCGTGTTCGGAGACCTTGATAGCTTCCGCTCGCAGTTCACTGGCAGGGAGCAATCCTTCAGCAGCCTGCGTGACCGGCTGGCCCCCATCTGCAAGCGAACCCTGCGCAAACAGGTTCAGCCTTATGTGTCGTACACGGCGCGCAAGGCCATCGTCCAGGAATTCACACCGTCGAGCGAAGAACAGGAACTTTCCAAGCTCGTCGCCGATTACCTGCGCCGCCCCAACCTCAAGGCCTTGCCAGAGGGGCAGCGCCAACTGATTTCACTTGTGTTGTGGAAGCTGCTCGCTTCCAGCACGCACGCGATTGCGGGTGCGCTGGAGACGATGGCCAAGCGCCTCCAGGGTGTGCTCGACGAAGTCACCGCGGTTCCCGATTTGGCCGACGAGCTCGACGAGGACTACGAGTCGCTTGACGAAACCGCCGATGAGTGGAACGACCAAGACTCAGACGTCGCAGCACCGGGCCGCACGGAACGCGATGCCATCGCGCGGGAGATCGAGGAGCTTCGCCACTTCAAAACGCTGGCAACCAACATTCGTGACAACGCCAAGGGCAAGGCGCTGCTCACCGCGCTGGATCGCGCCTTCGCCGAACTAGATCGGTTGGGCGCTGCCAGGAAGGCCATCATCTTCACCGAGTCCAAGCGCACGCAGGAATACCTCCTCAACTTGCTCGCTGACACGCCATACGGCGACGGCATCGTGCTCTTCAACGGCACCAATAGCGACCAGCGTGCGCAGGCGATCTACAAGGACTGGCTGAAGCGCCACGAAGGCACCGACCGCATCACCGGCTCCAAGACCGCCGACACCCGCGCGGCACTGGTCGAGCACTTCAAGGAGCGTGGCAAGGTCATGATTGCCACCGAGGCTGGGGCCGAAGGCATCAACCTCCAGTTCTGCTCGCTCGTCATCAACTACGACCTGCCCTGGAACCCGCAGCGCATCGAACAACGCATTGGACGGTGCCACCGTTACGGGCAGAAATTCGATGTGGTGGTGGTCAACTTCGTCGACCGCAGCAATGAAGCGGACGCACGGGTGTACGAGTTGCTGTCTCAGAAGTTCCAGCTCTTCGAAGGTGTATTCGGGGCCAGCGACGAAGTTCTCGGCGCCATCGGCTCTGGTGTCGACTTCGAGCGACGTATCGCCGAGATCTACCAGAACTGCCGAGAGCCCGAAGAAATCAAGTCCAGCTTCGAGCAACTCCAGCTCGACCTCTCCGGCGAGATCACCGAGGCGATGGTCAAGACGCGCCAGGTATTGCTTGAGAACTTTGATGAGGAGGTGCAGGAGAAGCTGCGCATGCGGGCCGACGACAGCCGCAACGCGCGCAACCGCTTCGAGCGCATGCTGATGGACCTGACCCGCGCGGAACTGGTCCATTGCGCCGCCTTCGATGACGACGGCTTCGATCTCCGCCACATACCGACTGGAATCGAGCATGGCGGTCTCGCGGGCATCGAACTGGGGCGCTACGAGTTGCCCCGCCGCTCCGGCGACGCGCACCTATACCGCATCAATCATCCGCTGGCGCGATGGGGCATCGAGCAGGCCAAGGCTCGCGCACTCGACGGGGCGCGTCTCGTCTTCGACTACAACGCCTACGGTTCAAAGATCAGCACGCTTGAAGCCTATCGCGGCAAGGCCGGATGGCTCACCGTGAAGCTGATCTCGGTAGAGACACTCGGCAACCAGGAGCAGCATCTGCTGGTTGCCGCGGGCACGGCCGACGGCGTCGTGCTCGCGGAAGAAGACCCGGAAAAACTGTTGCGTCTGCCCGCGACCACGCAAGCAGCGGGCCTGTTCAACGCCCCTGACGCCACCCTGCTGGCCGACGTGGAAACCCGCAAGACAGCACTCCTGCGCGATGTCAACGAGCGCAACCTCGGCTACTTCGAGCAGGAAGTCCAGAAGCTGGACGCCTGGGCGGACGACCTGAAGCTGGGTCTGGAGCAGGAGATCAAGGAGATCGATCGCGAGATCAAGGAAGTACGCCGCACTGCCGCGACCTCGCCGACGCTGGAAGAAAAGCTGTCATGGCAGAAGAAGCAGCGCGAACTGGAAGGCAAGCGCGGCAAGCTGCGCCGCGAGCTGTTTGCACGGCAAGACGAAGTCGAAGCGCAGCGCAACGAGTTGATCAGTCAGCTTGAAGTGCAACTCCAACAGCAGGTCGAGGAGCGCACGCTGTTCACTGTCGAGTGGGAGTTGACATGACGACCAAGAGAGAACTCGCGAGAGGAGCACTTTGGCGGCAGTGGGACCTGCATGTCCACACGCCTGCCTCATTCCACTGGCAAGGACAGAAGTTTGACGGCGATCTGTCATCTGCCCAAACCACGAAGCTGGTCGACGAAATGATCGAAGCCATGAACAAGGCCGAACCCGCTGTGTTCGCCATCATGGACTACTGGACCTTCGATGGCTGGTTTGCACTGAAACAGCGTCTCTCTGAGGCGGATGCGCCGAAGCTAACAAAGAAGGTCTTTCCCGGAATTGAGTTGCGACTGTCCGCGCCCACTGAAAGACGGCTCAACGCCCATGTCATTTTCTCGGACGAAATCTCCGATCAACATCTAAAGGACTTCCTAGCAAACCTCAAGATTGAGCGCCTGGACCGGTCTATTTCCAAAGATGCCCTTGTCGATCTGGCGCGCGCAACTGCCGCCGATATGTTGGCAAAGAAGGGGCACAAGAAGGATGTAGTCGACGGCGACTATGCAGATGCACTGTTGGCCGGCTACAAGTTGGCGGAAGTAAAGACCGAGAGCTACAAGCAAGCCATCTCAAGCGTCCCGGATGGACTGGCAATTGGGTTCATGCCTTACGATACGAGCGACGGACTCACCGAGGTGAAGTGGGAACAACATTACTCGTACTTCCTCGGGCTATTCGAATCCTCCCCTATCTTCGAATCGCGGAATCTGGAACTGAGAACGGCCTTCTTATGTGAGAAGACTCCGACGAACCATGCATGGATCGACAACTTCAAGCATGGATTGAAAGGCATCCCCAGACTGGTGGTTGCTGGAAGTGACGCACATTGTTTTATTGGAGTTGCGGGCAACGACGACAAGCGGGGCTATGGCGACTTCCCCTCTGGCAAGAAGACGTGGATCAAGGCCGACCCAACGTTCCGTGGCCTCAAACAAGCCATTCTTGAGCCGGCGAAGCGCTCCTACATTGGTGACAAACCACCCAAGGTGCAGGAAGTCGAGTCCAACAAGACCTACTACATCGAATCCATTGAAATCACCAAGACAGGAGACAAGGCCGGCGTAGGGCAATGGCTCCACGGCTGCGACATCCTGTTGAACCCCGACCTTGTTGCCATCATCGGGAACAAGGGAAGCGGGAAGAGCGCGTTGGCGGATGTCATCGCTACGCTCGGCAACTCTAAACAGTCCAAGCACTTCAGCTTTCTCAGGAGAGATCGCTTCCTGGGGAAAACCGGGGAACCCGCACGACACTTCACCGGGACGCTGACCTGGTGCGACGAGAGTACCGAAGCCCGACCTCTCAACGAGCCTCCATCCGAAGAGAAGGCAGAGCTTGTTCGCTACATCCCACAGGGCTACTTCGAAGAGCTCTGCAACGAGCACGTGTCCGGCAAGTCCGATGCTTTCGAGAAGGAACTGCGGTCAGTGATCTTTTCTCACACGAGTGAAGACATGAGGTTGGGCGCACTCGACTTCGATCAACTGACGGAGCAGCAGGAGCAGTCGCTCAGGAACCGAATGGGTGAGTACCGCAAGGAACTGGCCTCGGCCAACGCATCAATCATGCGTATCGAAGAGCAGCTTCAGCCTATAGAGCTGAAGAAGCTCACCGACCTGCTTCTGCTGAAGGGCAAGCAGATTGAAGAACACGACAAGCTAAAGCCAGCGGAGGTTGCTGCGCCCACAGAAGCGTTGAGCCCCGAGCAAAAGCAGGCCGCGGAGGGCTTGGCAACTGCTAGTCAGCAGATAGATGCTGCGAAGAAGCGCACGCTAGAGATTGCCGGCGAGACCACCGAACTGGCCAAGCGGCAGAAGGCGATAGCTAACATTCGTGAGCAGTTGAGGTTGCTCCAGCGGGCCTTTGACCAAGCACAGAATACAGTGTCCGATGACCTCAAGCTGCTTGGGTTCGCCTGGTCCGATCTTGCAGCCATCGACATCAAGACAAGTGCTCTCGACGAGAGATCAACTGAACTCACGACGAAGCAGGACGAGTTGAAGGCTGAGTCCGAGCAGCTGGCTGAAAACCTGAAGGCCTACACGGAGACGCAGCAAGGGTTCACCGCGAAGCTGAACGCGCCTCAGCAACAGTTCGAGTCTTACCAACGTCAGCTTGCCGAATGGAACAGAAAGCGGGATGAACTGTTAGGTTCACCCACCGAGCCGGAGTCCAAGGTTGGCTTGGAAACACGTGTTGAGCAGATCAAGGCGCTGCCTGGTCAGCTCAAGGAGTTGGAGGCAAAGAGATTGCAGTTGTCCGGTGAGGTCTTCGACACCCTCGATGCCCAGCGAAAGGCGCGCGAGGAGCTTTTCAAGCCTGTCCAAGACTTGATCCAAAAGAATGGACTGATACGGGAAGACTACAGGTTGCAGTTTCAGGCGACTCTTGCGGCGTCGGCTGATGCAATCGCGGACCAGTTGTTCGCCTTGATAAAGCAGACCTGGGGCGAGTTCCGTGGGCAGGACGAGGCGCCTTCAACAATCCGAAAGCTGTTCGACAGTCATGACCTGAACACCAGAGATGGGGCATTGGCCTTCATTGGCGCCCTGCAAGAGAAGGTCTTGGAAGCTGCCCGTGCTTCAGGGTCGACTGTTGGCATCTTCAACCTGGTGAAGAAGGGACAGTCAGCAGCGGCTGTGTATGACTTGATCTTCGGGCTGCACTTCCTTGAGCCGCGGTACTCCTTGCTTTTCCAAGACACGCAGATCGAGCAACTCTCTCCCGGGCAGCGTGGTGCACTGTTGTTGATCTTCTACTTGCTGGTGGACAAAGGAAAGACGCCCATCATCCTGGATCAGCCGGAAGAGAACCTTGACAACGAGACGGTGTTCCGCCTACTCGTGCCCGTTCTGTCGGAAGCCAAGAAGCAGCGGCAGATCATCATGGTCACACACAACCCCAACTTGGCGGTTGTGTGCGATGCGGAGCAGATCATCCATGCGAGGTTCGACCGAGCAGCGGACTCCACCATCGACTATGAATCGGGGGCCATCGAAAACACGGGACTGAACGGCGCCGTCGTGACCGTACTTGAAGGTACGAAGCCCGCATTCGAAAACCGATCCGGGAAGTACCATTGACATGCCGGCGCTCGATCCTCAGTACATGACCATTCTGGAGACGGTGCAGACCGAGCGCTTTGTGCCTTTGCGCTCACACCAAGATTTCAGATCCCAATCATTGGGCTATCAGGGGAAGCAGGTGCGTCATCATGGATAACACCCGCGACCCGTCACTTCGGCTTCGTCCATGGGCATCGCTGGTGCTCTTTGTGAGCGCCTATTCGCCCCTGATGCTGATCCTGATCATCAAGGATTACAATGCAACCAGCCCCGGTCTGCTTCCCCAGAATCCGGTATTCAGCGGCATCCTGTTGCTAATCGCAGTGTTCAGCAGTTTGGCTGTGCTTCGATCCGTCAGAGAAATCGATGGCGGGCTGACGGTGACGGTCACCAAAGCGTCCAATAAATCGGGCGACATGTTCGGCTACACCATCCCCTACATGCTGTCGTTCATGAAAGTGGACCTGGGAGACTGGCAGGTCATTGTGAGCCTCGCCCTGTTTCTCGCAATTCTTTTCATCATGGCCTACCGCACTCAGACGGTTTTCGTGAACCCGATTCTCGCGCTTGCCGGTTACATGCTGATCGACTGCACCTTCAAGCGCGGTGACAAGGAGATTCAGGCAATGGTCGTGACACGGCAACCGCTGGCCGTGGGAGACGCTTGCCGTATGGAGCGGCTGTCGCACTATCTGTATGTGGCCGTCAAAGACAATGCCAATCTGGATGAAAGGGGCACAGAAGAATGAGCAACAAGGCACACAAGACCACCTTGAAGGCAATCAAAGCGATCGATCTGCAAAAATGGACGGTCACTTTCTGGCTTGTCAAGCGCTACATGGCAAATCACGCGGCGCATTATTCAGTGCTACGCGTCAACACCGACGCCAAGCTCCAGAAGCGGTTGAAGGGCTATGTAGCCAATCAGCTGCAGGGCAAGGACTTTCACTTGGCCGAATACGATTTCAATAATGCCGATGGCGATGACACGCTGTTCACGATTACGGCAGATGCCACCGATTTCCCCAAGGTCGAGGTGGCGATAAACGCTGGCTTTGACAATGCCATCGCCAATGAATATCAAGACCTGCTCAATTCGTGGGCGTATGTCGTCCAGGTTGAACACGACAATGATCGACTCTACGCTTGGCGCAAGATCAGTACGCTCACCCAGCCAAAGAAAGTCCAATCGCGCCAGGCGACGTTCTTTGTCGAGCATAAACTGGTGGACGTGGAAGACAAGGAAATCTTTCTGATCGATCCTCGCTTCGACTTCTTCGTACATGGCGACATGATCTTCATTGCCAACAAGAAGGAGTTCGAGATTTCCATGAACTTCCGCGAAGGCATGAAGGCCAAGGCCGCCGAGGTCATTCAGAACTTCAATGAGAGCGGCCGTTTCAAGAATGTCGACCTCATTCAGAAGCACGTGGGTGACAACATGCACCACTTGCGAAAGATGGCATCAATCCTCAAGGCCAGTTACTACCAGAAGCCCGACTATATCAAGCGCATGATTGAAGTCAGCAAGAAAGAGAGCTGGGAGCTGAAAGTCGAGGATGGGCAAGTGGTGGTCGAGGAAGCAACGATCGAGTTGTTGTTGAAACTCCTCAACAACGACCGCCTGCGCTCGCCGATCAACAACGAAATTTTCGACGCTGCTGCCAAGGCACCCGTGAAATAAGCTGGGACATCATCGAAATGAGCAAACAAAAACTGGAACTCACCTGGATCGGGAAGGAGAAGCGGCCCAAGCTGGAGCCGCGCATCCTGCTCGAAGACCCGGAGAAGTCCTATCACGCCAGGCATCGCGTCACTGACCACGACATCTTCGACAACCGGCTGATCTTCGGTGACAACTTGCTGGCGTTGAAGGCGCTGGAACAAGAGTTCGCGGGCCGGGTGAAGTGCGTGTTCATCGACCCCCCCTACAACACCGGGAGCGCGTTCACTCATTACGACGACGGGCTGGAGCATTCGATCTGGCTGGGGCTGATGCGCGACAGACTGGAGATCATTCGGCGCCTGCTGTCGGAGGATGGTTCGCTCTGGATCACCATCGATGACAACGAGGCGCACTATCTCAAGGTGCTATGCGACGAGGTGTTTGGGCGTGGGAATTTTGTGGCCACCTGTGTATGGGAGAAGGACAAAGGTGGGAGAGGCGATGCCGACATATCACTATCCCATGACAATATCTTGGTGTATGCGAGAGAGCGCCCCGTTTGGTCAAACTCCCGCAATCTAATGCCACGCACGGAAACGCAACTCGGCAGATTCAAGAATCCGGACGATGATTCCCGTGGGCCGTGGCGGCAAGGCGATGACGGAACGGCAAAGAGCGGAACTGAAAAGCAGCGCTTTCCAGTGACATTGCCTTCCGGCAGAGTCGTTACGCCGCCTCTAGGTCGCTATTGGGCGTTTTCGCAAGAAACCTTGGCGACCGCTAGGGCGGAGGGGCGCGCCTACTTTGGTGTTGATGGAGATCGACTGCCAATCATTAAACGCTACCTTAGCGAGGTTCGTGATGGCGTCGCCCCGAGAACTTGGTGGTCCGCTGATGAAGTTGGGACAAATCAGCAAGCGAAACGCGACCACCTAAACAAACTACTTACAGGTGTGGAACCTTTCGCTACCCCCAAACCCGAGAGCTTGGTCCAGCGAATCATCCATATTGCAAGTAATCCTGGCGACTTAGTCCTCGATTCCTTCGCAGGCTCCGGGACCACTGGGGCGGTCGCGCACAAGATGGGCCGCCGCTGGATCATGGTCGAGCTTGAAGAGACCTGTCACACCCACATCATTCCCCGTCTGAAGAAGGTGATCGACGGCGAGGACCAGGGCGGCATTACTGAAGCCGTCGGCTGGCAAGGCGGCGGCGGCTTCCGCTATTACCGCCTTGCGCCCAGCCTGATCGTCAACGATCGCTGGGGCAACCCGGTCATCAATCCGGAATACCACGCGGCGATGTTGGCCGAGGCGCTGGCGAAGCTGGAGGGCTTCACCTACGCGCCTTCGGAAACGCACTGGTGGCGGCACGGCCACTCCAGCGAGCGCGATTTCATTTATGTCACCACGCAGAACCTGTCCGCCGAGCAGTTGCAGGCCCTGTCCGATGAAGTCGGCCCGGAGCGGAGCCTGCTGGTGTGCTGCTCGGCTTTCCACGGCGTTACGGCGGCCAAGGCGGCGGAGCGCTGGCCGAACCTGACGCTGAAAAAGATCCCCAAGATGGTGCTGGCGCGCTGCGAGTGGGGGCATGACGACTACAGCCTCAACGTGGCGAATCTGCCGATGGCGGAGCCTGAAGCGCAAGCACCCTCATCCCAACCCTCTCCCGCAGGCGGGAGAGGGAGAAAGGCAGCGCCCACGCCCGATCTGTTTGGCGATGGCGGGGAGGACGGGGCATGAGCAAAAACCTGGCGGGCATCCCCGCGGATTACGCGGATTGGCTGGCTGAGATCAAAGGGCGGGTCACTGCCGCCCGACAACGTGCAGTATTGGCGGCCAATGCGGAGTTCATCCGACTTTACTGGCAGATCGGCCGCGACATACTGGAACGGCAGGCGGCGCAAGGCTGGGGCAGCAAGGTGATCGAGCGACTGGCGCGCGATTTGCGCGAAGCCTTCCCGGAGATGAAGGGATTTTCCCGCGCCAATCTGCTCTATATGCGGGCCTTTGCCGAAGTCTGGCCGGAGGCCGCAATTGTCCAACAGTCCGTTGGACAATTACCGTGGGGACACAATGTATTGCTCATCACGCGGCTCAAAGACCCCGATCTGCGCCTGCGCTATGCCGAGCGAGCCCGCGCCGAAGGCTGGTCGCGCAGCACATTGGAGCTCCAAATCCGCAACCGGCTGCACGAGCGGCAGGGTCAGGCGGTCACCAACTTTGACGCGCGCCTGCCTGCGCCGCATTCGGAACTGGCGCATGAAACCCTGAAAGACCCGTATCTGTTCGACTTTCTGGGCTTGGGCGATGAAGCCCATGAGCGTGAAATCGAAAATGCGCTGGTGCGGCACGTCACCCGTTTCCTGCTGGAGCTGGGCAGTGGGTTTGCCTTCATAGGCCGTCAGTTCCGGCTAGAGGTCGAAGGTGACGAGTTCTTCGTTGACCTGCTGTTCTATCACACGCGGCTCAAGTGCTACGTGGTCGTGGAACTGAAGGCCACGGCCTTCAAGCCCGAACATGCGGGCCAACTGAATTTCTACCTGGCCGCAGTGGACAAGCAGGTCAAGGCCCCTGACGACAAGCCCACCATCGGCTTGTTGTTGTGCAAGACCAAGAAGCGGACGGTGGCCGAATACGCGCTCTCGGGCATTGACAAGCCCATAGGGGTGGCCGAATACCAACTGGTGCGTGCACTGCCGGAACCGCTTGTGACCAACTTGCCCACGGTGGAGGAGCTGGAAAGCGAACTGGGGGCGATTGGCAACGGTGAGTCTGAAGCGGCAACTGGTCAGCGCAACTTACAAGTTGGCGGGGAAGAAAAAGGGGAAAAAGAATGAACACGCGGGTTCAGAACCACATCATTGGTCGCCTGTCCCTGCGCCCGCCACAGGCGGAATCGCTCGCCAAACTGGTTCGCGCGCTCGACGACGCGCCCGAACTCTTGGGCCACGAGCGCGATGTCTCGGCGATTCTCTCCACGCTGAAGGCAGAGTTCAGCACACTGGAGGACTTCGAGCGCGAATTTCCATCGCTGTGCTTCGCGCTGGCCACGGGCGTGGGCAAGACGCGCCTGATGGGGGCCTTCATCGCCTACCTGCATCTGGCGCACGGCATCAACAACTTTTTCGTGCTCGCGCCGAATCTCACGATCTACAACAAGCTCATCACGGACTTCACGCGCAACACGCCGAAGTATGTATTCAAGGGCATCGCCGAGTTCGCGCAGCAAGCGCCGCTGATCATCACCGGCGACAACTATGACCAGACGGGAAGCGCAGTTGGCGAGCAACTGCAGGGCTATGTCGATGAACTGGTACGCATCAACATCTTCAACATCTCCAAGATCAACTCCGAGGTGCGCGGCGGCAAGGAGCCGCGCATCAAGCGGATGAAGGAAGTGCTGGGCGACAGCTACTTCAACCATCTCGCCAACCTGTCTGACCTCGTGCTGCTGATGGATGAGTCGCACCGCTACCGGGCCAGCGCCGGGGTGCGCTCTATCAACGAGCTCAAGCCGCTGTTCGGGCTGGAACTCACGGCAACGCCGTTCGTGGAGTCGTCTCGTGGCCCGGTGCCGTTCAGGAATGTGGTGATGGACTATCCACTGGCGCGGGCGATGGAGGATGGCTTCGTCAAGGAGCCGGCCGTGGTCACCCAGCGCAACTTCGACGCCAAGGCTCACACGCCCGAGGAGATCGAGAAGACCAAGCTGGAAGACGGCGTACGCCTGCACGAGACCACCAAAGTCGAGATGCTCACCTACGCCCGCGAGAACGGTGTGCAGGTCGTCAAGCCCTTCATGCTGGTGATTGCGCGCGATACCACGCACGCGGCGCAGCTCAAGGCGCTGATCGAGTCCGATGCCTTCTACGAGGGCCGGTACGCGGGCAAGGTGATCCAGGTCGATTCCAGCCGTACCGGCGCCGAAGAAGAGGAGATGATCACGCGCCTGTTGGCCGTGGAGAGCGTGGACGAGCCGACCGAGATCGTGATTCACGTCAACATGCTCAAGGAGGGCTGGGACGTGACCAACCTCTACACCATCGTGCCGCTGCGCGCCGCCAACGCGCGCACGCTGATCG
>JAPTWT010000139.1 GCA_028064935.1 Gammaproteobacteria bacterium
ACTACACGGACGGGGACGTCGGGGTGTATTCCGTGGAGCCGGGTAGCCCTGATGCCGGTCTGTGGGGCCTGTGGGGACAGTTCCCGCCGATAGCGGGTAGCGGCGCGCCGTCGCACATCATCCTCCGGCCAAACACCGATGAAGGCCAGGGGACGAGCCTTCGCCTTTATGCGGCAGACAAAGCCCTTCGGGCCTGTCAGCTTCTCGCCGATGCCTACAAGCAGGGCGAAAACAACGGTGGCTCCGTGGATTGGTCGGATGTCGACATGGCCCATGAGGTAGCTGTTGAGGCGCTCCAGATGCTCCACGCTACCCCTGTCCCGCCAATCCCGGCCGACGAGTGCCCCGACTATGTCGACGCCGCTGAGCCCACCGAGACATGCCGGCACGAGTGGATTTATACGGGCACGGCATACGGTGGGGACGACCCCAGCTACCATGGCGAAGGCCGGTGTATCTGCCGGCTATGTGGTATGGATGGTGATGGGTAGGACCAGACTCTCGCCCCGGCATAATGCCGGGGCTTTTCTTGCGAAGGCCAAACAAACAATACTACTTTGGGAACCAGCGTTTTGCGTTCTCTTCTAATAATCCTTTTGTCTTTTCCAACACGTGTGCCGTGGCTTCAGCGATTGCTATGTAGCCCATTCCAGGCTCTGGCTCTATAAGCCCCAGCATTTCAGTCCGCGTTTGTCCTCTTGCAACGGCACTAACTATATGCGCGTAGTAATCCTTCACTCGCATACGAACATCCCGCGGATGAAAATGTCTCGGGTTGGTAATCTCGTATGCGGCCGTCGCAATAACTCGCAGGAGCACCCTATCAGGAATAGTGGAAACCCCACTCCATCCTGCATGCGGCAGGGTCAGACTGATTTCTCGATGAGGCACCGAGCCATCCCTTTCCAGTATCGTTTTCAATTCTTTCATATGAATCACACCGTCTCGCACTTCTTCCAAAAGCATTTGCGCAATAGCCGCGCCTAGTATGGAATCGTTCCGCCTACGCTCCCACTCCTCTCTTTTGTATCCGACCGTGCCCACCCATAAGGCGACGGCTGATGCGAGCAAAGTTCCAAAGGCCACGGCCCAATCCGCAAGAACCGCGTATTTCTTATTCATCATCCAAGCTGGCACGAGCATGTCACACTCTCCTCCCCGCCCGCTCCCGAAACGCCGCATACACGGCGCGCGCCAACAGCCCCTGCATGGCGGTAAACGTTCGCTCGTCTCTCAGCATCTGCTCGGCGATGCGGTTGTGGCCCTCCTGGCCGTCCAGGATGATGTCGGTGAGGATGGTCTTGAAGTCGCCCAGGGCGAACTGCTCTTCGTTGTTGGTGGCCGCTTGGGCTGCGAGCGTTTTGTTTTCCAGGAGCTTGCCTTGGATGGTCGTGACATAGCCCACCATATCGGCCTCGCTCAAGTCACCGGCAAAGAGGTCGTTCATGGGCCCAATGTCACTACGAAACACCTTTTCCAAGCCCGCCGCAACTCCGTTTACGCGCCGAAATCTGTCCGAATCAGCCTCGCCGTTTCTTGTGGCGCGGCGCTTGGGACAAATCCGACGCCGCCACCTTCTTTTGGCGCTTCGATGAAGTGGAATTGCGCAAAATTCGCGAAGCACTTGAAGCCGCCTTCTTTCCTGTTGCCATCGTCGTCTCCGTTCTTTCGTAATATGCCATGGCCGCTAGAGCTTGGGCGAGGCAAGGTACCTCTACCCCCGTACATCGAGAAAGGCCTCGAACAAGGTGTGCGCATAGCGCACGCTCAGTCGGCCTAGAATGAGCGGACTAGCACCCATCAGCAGCACGCTGCTTGCTGCATACAAAATAGACATTTTATAAATCGTGTCGCCTAAAAGACCAGCCACATGGAAAAACACGCAGGCAATGCTGGCCAGAAACGTAATCGGTGCAGCGCCAATGAGATTGCGCCAGAAACCGTATTCGATGTTATGTTGAAGGAGGAGCTTGTGATTGCGGGTTCGGCCACGCATGCGAGCCACCAAATCTACAATTGTGCGGCGGGTTTCTGGTTCTGTCTCAGAGGAAGTCTGGGTCGGGAGCGCCGTACCAAAAAGCTGTTCGGCCTTTTTGCTGACTGCATTGCGCAATGCGAAACTAAGTCCCTCGTTCCCCGGGAAAAGGAGGCGAGTGGTCGGGAAATCACCCCCTTTCTTGGTGACAACCCTTTCAACCACCTCCGCACCTATGAAACGACTGATTTGTGACAACAGGTAAACAACAGCGGCCATGACAGTAGCCTTGCCGAAGAGCGCTAGGTATGAAGGGGAACTCAGCCAAAACGGCGCGTGAGCACCAACGGCGACATTTATAACGCGCAACACCGGGGGCGCCATAATGACTGTCGGAAAGATACGGGCTTTGGTCGTGTACCCGAAGCTCACGGGCTATCCGCCGAGCACGTGATACTGAACATTATTTTTAGCGTCAATCCGAATAGAAATGTGGCCATCGTTGCGCGTGGTAATTACCCTCCGCAAGGCCTTATCGCCGGATTTGTTCAGAACGATGCCATCTCCAACGACATGCGACCCATATATGCCTGCCATACCATCCTGCGTTCCGTGCACGATTTCCTTGTCGGACATAATGACGCAATCAGGGGAACAATATTTGAAAATATCCTCATGATACCCATTGTCTCGCCCATGATGCGATGCGAAAAAAACCTGGGTCTCTTGGAGGTATGCTTGTACCGTGGATTTTTTCAGCATGAGTTCCCAGCTGGGCCTTTCGAGGTCACCAGGAAGACATATCCCAATTCCCCCTGCCTTAACGAATACCAGCTGGCTCAAGTGATTTGTGGTGGGCGTGATATCGGAAAGTTCTAACTCTTCCTTGGTAAGACTGATGACGTGCTTTGTGTAGGGTGGGGTATAATTCATTGCTGACACTGTGTACGTCTGGCGAATGTCCACCAGCGCGTCCAGCGCGTCCGTCTTGTCCTCCTTCATCGACATCAACTCATCTACTGTGAGATTCTTGGCCAAGTTCACGGTCTTAAAAGTGGCCTTTTGGCGAAGATAAGGGAGGCCGCTGAAATGGTCATGGTCGTAATTCGTCAGCGTCAGGTTCCCCACTTGGTACAGCTCCGCGCTATTTCTCGGTAGCACCTTATGGTCAATGAGCCAGTCTACCGGGTGGAAGTCTCCGTCATGGCCACAATCGACCATCATGGAGTAATCAGTGGGGTTTTCCTCAGGCCAAAAGAACACGCATTGACCCATCCGCACATCGAAAACGAGAATATCGAGCATAGGCGCCTCCACCCCAGCATCAGCCTGCTGCACAATATATTGCGTTCTGTATTATCTTGTCAACAAGATATTGGGTATGTGGGGCGTCAACGGTTACTTGTTTCTGACCTTTAAGCGGTCCTTGGCCTTCACGCGCCGTTTTTCTATTCGGGTAGCCGGTCCCAGGCCTCGAGTACCAATCGCCGCGTCCGGTACTCTCCGAACGTACGCAATTCCTTTTCCTTCAGGACACGGAACGTCTCGCTGGGGTAGTCCTCGCCCATCACATCGGCGGGGTCGAGGATATAGCGTAGTTCATCGCGCGTAAGGCCATAAAGTCGTGCATAGTAGGCATCGAGTTCGGCTCGCAACACGGCGCGGCGCTCGAGGTTCCAAGAAAAAATTGGTCCGCCGTAACCCATGTCATCAGCAAATGGCTTCATCGCATGACTGACATAGATAAGCTCCAGTACGCGCGGCACGATGAAGGCCGATTCTAATTGGCCATAGATTGCGGGCGGTAAAACCGGAAACTGTTTTACGTAAAAAAAGTTTAAGTTTATTCCTCCAGTTTTTTGACGAGCGCAATAATCGAACACCATGGAGTTTATATTTGCAACAAAGCCAAGGATGCGATGCGGCTCGCATTCTTGAATAAAAAGAGCCGGCATGCTATTCCCTAATCCCCATATTGGAAGAATATTCCCGACAAATGTCCTTTCATTGGTCACGGATGTCACATTCTTGAAGCCAAACAACCAGTCTCGCCCCCATTGCACAGCTCTTAACCGACTTTTAACCTCCCTCTCCGGAACCCAGTAAAAAGGAGTCGGCTCAAAAGTTGGGTCACGATGCTGCTCGTCTGACGTCTCGGGTAAGACCCTATACCCTCGACTGTTCCCCCGGGTACCATACCCAGCTGCACGATGGTCGTAAAAATCGCCCATCTTGGCCTCATACAGCGGAACCCACACAGGGCCTAGCGATTCTACCCAGTTCACGCCCTGGCGCCGTGCACCGAGTCCGTCGAGCTGTGCCGCCGTCCGAAACAACGGGCTGTCGTTGGACATATCGAACATGCGCATAAACTCGAGGCCCCACGGATGGTATGGCAGGCATATATGGGTCGCATGTCGTTGGAGATGGCATCGTTCTGAACAAATCCGGCGATAAGGCCTTGCGGAGGGTAATTACCACTCCTCTCTTTTGTATCCGACCGTGCCCACCCATAAGGCGACGGCTGATGCGAGCAAAGTTCCAAAGGCCACGGCCCAATCCGCAAGAACCGCGTATTTCTTATTCATCATCCAAGCTGGCACG
>JAPTWT010000067.1 GCA_028064935.1 Gammaproteobacteria bacterium
TGATCCGGTACTTGCAGAACACCCCCTACTCGCGCCAACTGTTTTACGAGTGGCGGGCCATTCCGGACCCGGCAAGCCTGCCAGACCTCGAACGCGCCGCGCGGTTTTTCTATATCGCCAGATCCGCGTTCGCCGCCGAGTCCACCCGCAAAAATCCAGCGTGGGCCTTTGCCAAGGTTTTTGACAATAAGGCTCGGTCCATGGCCGCAGTCATTGATTCGGAATTGCGATTGGTTCGGGATCGGCTGCGGTACGCACTGATCGAGAACGACGATGCCACTGCGGTTGTCCGGAGATTCGATACCCCATCCGCCGTCATCTACTGTGATCCGCCCTATCTCCAGGCCACCCGCAAAGACGGGCAATATGCCGATGAGATGAGTAACCAGGATCACGAAAACCTGCTTCGGGCACTCACCGCATGTGA
Organism: Gammaproteobacteria bacterium; assembly: GCA_028064935.1. Next base: position 428 of record JAPTWT010000067.1, read on the forward strand.
TGCCTATGTCGCGATCTCCGGCTATCCCAGTGATTTATATGCTGATCATTTGGAATCTGGCCAAGGGTGGTCCTATGTGGACTTTGCCCATTCCTGTCACGCCAACCGATCAGGGCAAGCTGGGGAAGACATTGATCGAGAGCGGACAGAAAGGATCTGGATGAATCCGCGCCTTACGGATTGGTACGAGCGGCACGCGCAGCGCCAGTGTTCCCTGTTGGATCTGTACGCAGTGTGACCCACTCCCGATCTATACCGAGACTGAAAAAAGTACTCATCGTTTCATATCAAGGAGAAAGCCATGGCAGGCGTGAATAAAGTGATCTTGTTGGGCCATCTGGGGCGAGACCCTGAGATGCGGTACATGCCCGACGGGACGGCGGTCGCCAATATGACCATCGCCACGTCGGAGTCCTACAAGGACCGGGACGGCAACCGCCAGGAGCGCACAGAGTGGCACCGCGTTGCACTCTATGCGAGGACGGCGGAAGTCGCTGGGGAATATCTTCGCAAGGGGAGCCAGGCCTATATCGAAGGGCGTATCCGCACCAGAAAATGGACCGATAAGGACGGGCAGGATCGCTACACCACAGAGATTGTTGGCGACCGGCTTCAGTTGATCGGTGGCCGCCGCGACGGGGCCGATGGCGGCAATCCAGCGCCACAGCATGGTGGTGGGGGGGGGCGGCGGGGACATGGGTGCTGCATCGATGGAGGAATTTGACGACGATATTCCCTTCATCACCAAGGCGGAAACCATCTGCCAGCCGCGCCGTTTGCTTGCCCGCGTCCGGTTCTGAGGTATCGGTGCGGTGTGACGCCCGGTCATGCGGTACCACGTGGGAAAGTGGCGACCCGGCGGACTTTTCACCTTTTCTGCGGGCTCGGCGGCGGCGCTGCGGGCTTCAATCGTGGTCAGGCCCGCATCGGCTCCATGGAGGCTCGTTTCCGCTGTCTGGGCGGGATTGATTGTATGCGTCTGGTGCGTACGGCGGAAGGTCAGACGGCCCCGTCGGCGGAACAGTTCGCTGAACGGGTGCGCGTGACCTTGTCAGACCCGGACTTGGGACAGGTGACGGAAGCGCGCGTCAGCGGTCTTTATCGCCGTTCTCTCCAACTCGTTGGGGTAGCTTCGCAATGCTGTACGACGGCATGGGTTTCAGTTTGGTGCCGTGGAAGCCGGTGGTGGAGCAGCGAGTTAGACAGCAGGTATCGGCCATCGTGCGGGTGACATCGGTCACTTGGGAGCTGGGGCGGCAGCGTGGGCGGTAAGCGTATGGCTATTTCTAAAATGGTGCAGATTAAGCGGGGTGGGCGTTGAGCCAAGTCCAGCTGGGCCTCCAGGAAATCCCCATTTCCAACTTTCAAAGCATAGATGCTTCAAGCCTGCACGCTGCCATCCAGATCCTCTCCGTATTGCAGTTTACGTAGCGCGATCGAAGCCTCAGCGGATCGCTGCTCAGCCGCAATTACTTGCTCAAGGAAATGAATTTCTCCGGCAGCGAACGTCCGCACCTGCTCGCTCGGATCGTTGGCCCATGACTCCAGCAAGGTTTTTCGCTCGGCATGGAGTTCTGCGAAGCCAAATTCGCCGCAGACGACTCCTGTCTGCCGTAAGGCCAATTGAACCTGTTGAACTAGAGGGCTCTCTGGAGCTAGCACTGCGACGATTTTGCGTACGATCTCATAGATACAAGGCCGTCCCGAAAAGGCGGAAAGAACAGCAAGAACAAATGCCAGATCCTGCTCATTACCGCCGTCGATCAGCGTTTCCAGTTGCTCCTTAAACCCACCAGAAAGATCAGGGAATACGGAAGCGAGTAACCGTCCACCGTCGTAAGTAAAGAACTGCGGGGCATCGTCGTACCATGCTCGCGCGCCCTCCAACATAAGGTCAGGAGAGGTCGCGAGCGGATCTTTGAGCGCGTGGACCGCATACGGCACTGCATCATAATGTCGCGGGGCATCATCCGTTCGAGAAAACGCCTGGCGCGTTCCCAAGAACGCCACCACACGTGCCGGCCATCGTTCCGCAATGGCAGCCACAACATACTCGGCGGAATTATCCAGCCTCGGATAACGGACGAACGCGCCGAGCACGACACCGGCCTGCTCTTCATCGAGCGCACGGATAATTGGGCTGCGTAACCAAGTCTGCCACGGCAGATGAAGCCAACTGAAGTCTCCGGCCGCATCGAGATAACTAAGCGCAGGAAGAAATACGGTATCAACAAGCGCCCCGGGATGGTCTGCAAACTCGCTAGCCGCCGCGATGAGGGCACTGCGTACCGCGACGCGATCTCCATGCTGGATAGCGCTATCGAGAGTGCGTCGAAGCAAGGTTTCGTCAAACGGATCGGCCAGTCGCAAATACCAAGCGATTTGTCCGACATGCGCACCTGCGTTCAACCATGCGTCAATCTGCGCACGCGCAGCGGCTCGTTGTGCACTTCGCATCAGCCCAGCAACCATGCTCGGCAAGAACCTTGTAAGCGGCCCCTCGATTCGAGCGACATAAGAGAGGACGATCCCCGGCTTGGTTTCTGCGATCCGCTCGAGGAATTTGGCGAATTCGGGAAATGTCGCTAAGTCGGCGGACTCCGTACAAGCATACCGACAGATTCTGTCGAACCAGAGGTCGGCGCTTGCCTCGTCCACTGAAGCGGCGAATCCATCGATTTGCTCTGCCCGATATTCGGTTGGCTGCGTATAGCGGAATGCTTCATCCTGCCAAGCAGGCGCAAGCACGGAATCGTACCCGATCAACGTCTTATAGATGACGAAGTCCTCCAGATCATTGACGACATCGCGAAAAGCAACCGCAGCCGCTTCAAGCTGCGCCCGCGCTGTGACGAGTGCCGGATTGTCACGCATCCCCTCCGGCAGATCGGCATAGTTCCAGTAGCACCGATGGACCCACACTTCGGTCGTTCTAAGCAGATCGAGGCTCAACGACGGCGCCATCTCGGTTTGGAATTCGATGAGCATACGCATGTCGTCCATCACCATGCGCTGCAGCTCATTGGTATACATACCCCCCCGGTAGGGTAGCCGCGTGCCAGCCTCAAGCGCTTGAAGCACCGTGCGGCGTTCCCCGTCTGTTCGTGCCAGAACAAACTGCCGCTTCAACGATTCAATCGCCTTCGTTCGGATTGCCCGAAGCTCATCAGATGCCACAACCGCTCCCTGCTGGATCGTCACGGCGGTGGAACTAGCGGTGGTCCCTCTGATCTCCGTCCCAATAATTTCTGCGAGCATCGGGGTCAGCAACGGCTGCAATGCGATAAATTGGTCCTCGCTCAATGCTTCAACACATTCGAGCAAAATCCCTTGTACCACCGGGCCGTATTGACGCCAGACGTCGATCTGGTGTTTCGCAAGTTCCTTCCCCAGTTCGAGTAGCTTATTCGCCTCCTCGTCGCCCGTGACTTGCCCGTATAGCTTGCAAAGTGCGTCGAACGTGGAGTTCACGTCAAGATAACGGTATCCGTTGAGGATTTCGACAATTACGGTAATGACGTCGCTAGCCGTCTTGGCTGGCAGCGTGCCGTAGGGCGTTTCTATGGGCACAGGGGTCGTTGTGCGTGCACGATCCGCTGCTACCAGTAAACGTTCCACGACCTCCGGGTAGGTGGTTGGTAGGTCGTCATAGAAGGGAAGGACGTTCTCCGCGAACTTCTCTATCGCCTCGCATCGCGCGTTGTTGTCCGTCGCTTCGACAATCGCTTCGAGGGCATCGCCATCGAAGAGCGTTTTTCCATCGAGAAGCCGCTGGAAATCGGTGGCGATCTTCTGGAACTCGTAGCCAGCTGGCACAAGATATTTTTGGGCGACTTTTTTCATTCGCGCCTTGATGTCCTCGAACGCCTTACCACCGAAGCTGGCAAGTTCCGGCGCCTTGTAGATCGTGTCATGCGCCATTTCCGCCCAAGCGTGGTGAAGAACGGTCTGGATCTGAATCTCGCATCGCATACCGGCGAAGCGTGCATATTCTGGCAAGGCAAGACGTGCCGGACGAAGCGCCACCAAGTAGTGGTTCGAGGTGTAGAGTTCCGTTGCGTCTTCAACGTCCCGTCGAGGATGGTGAATCTTCACATCGAGAACTTCGAAGTTCTGTTGGATGATACCGGAATTAACGAACCGCGTGACATCGTCGTTCGTGTAAAAGATGATGCGGCAGCCGGCAAGATCTTTGATTTCCGTTTCGAGGGTAGTGGTCTCTGCGATGCCTCGCTGTTCCAGCTTTCTTCGCAGTGAATCCGGCTGTTTGGCACGCGCCATCACTTGCTGCAGCCGATAACTGTCATCCTCTGCACTGATTGCGGCCGTTAGGATCGCCGCAGCAGTGGTCGCCAACGCCGCATATGCGCTCTGCCCGTTACGTTCGTACTCTTCGAAATTCATGCATGTGACCTATTCTCGACGTTCAGCCCTTCTACGTTGCGGCGTTTTTTCAAGGTAGATACGCGCAGTCCATTTTTCAAGCCGCCTGTTGGCTCTGTCGTTCCGGGTTGAGATCGGCGGCTCCCAGAGGCTCCCAGTTGCGGGTTTTGCCTGACCATCGCTGCGGCTTTTTCGCCCTTGCCCCCTCATAGAGGGTATGGCGCTTGGCCAAAAGGGTATGGTCCTCACCGCAATGCCGTTGCGCCGGGGCCACGAAGCGGATGCGGCGTTATCGCCGCTCCGGGACCAGGGTCAATCGCCCCCGGCGTCGTCTCCCCAGGGGCGTTCAATTTTTTTCGCAACACCAACGGCGCCGCCGTCTCAGCCAGCGCCTTCTCCTTGCGCCGCAGCTCCCGCTCCAGCTCACGGATGCGCTGCTTGTCCGCGCGGGCCTGCACCGCTTCTTCCTGCCGCCGCTGCGTCGCCGTCTGCTGCCCTGCATACAGCCTTGCCGCCAGGCCTTGACCTGCTCGGAATACAGCCCCCTTTCCCGCCAATACTGGCTCAACTCTACCTCTGGCAGCGGGGCGGCTTCCACGACCACCGCCAACTTCGCCTCCCCGGACCAAGTCTCCGGCGCCTTCTTCTCCACCACTCCCATCTCGCCCATCGCCATGGCTTGTTTGCGCCAATGATACAGGGTGACGTCGGAAATACCTTCCTCCCGGGCCCATTCCCTCACCGACAAACTCCGGGGTGGCAACAGCTTACCCAGCACAGCCGCCTTCCGTTCCGCGGAATACCCTCTCATCTCTCCGTCTCTTTCCGCCCCCATCCTACGCCTGACTCCATTTCAGAGAGGCGACCTGACACCTGGGGTTTTTACAGCAACGCTCGGAAATGCCGTTTGTCTGCGTCAGAGGACTTCAGTATTCGGTACTCCATCCCACTGGCCACCGCGATCTGCTGGGCGAAGTCCTTCTTGGCCTGCACCACCGCATCCTCGATCTGCGAATCGTTCTTGACCTCGACGATCACGTACTTCAGGCTGCCGTCCGGTTCTTCCCGCTGAAAGATGAAGTCCGGGTAGTAGCTGCGCACGGTTCGTGAATCCGGGTCGATGTACTGGATGAAGAAGTCGGACTGGCCGTGGGTCAGCATGCCGGTGAAGTAGATCTTTTTCACCCGCTGCTCGCGCAGCAGATCCCAGAACAACCAGTTCTCAGAGCCAGAGTCGAAGCAGTAGGTGTCGAGGTGGAAGCTCTTGGCGCGCTCGTCGTCCTTGATCTGCGCGTCGTTCATCCGGACGATCTTGTCCTTCGCCGCAGACACCTCGTAGTAGCCGTTTGGGGGCAACTTAATCAGATCAACCTCGTGTTCCTCTGTCTGCTGAGACTCATCAAGGTCGTAGAGCTGGCGGAACAGGCGCGGGATGATCTCGTCGTAGAGCAGCTCGTTGAACTCGTTGGTGATGGCTACCAGTTCGTCGGTGCCTTCCTTGGTCGCATCGAGCAGTTCCTCGATCTTCAAGGGGCTTCGGTTCAGATAGCGGGACACCTCGGCCACCAGCGAGAGCCGTGAGAAGGCACGCTTCTCACGCCGCGAGGTCAGGTCAAAAGTTCGACTGCCAGAGGCACGCGCCGCGTCGGCGGCGGTCAGATCGTCCTGCTGCGTTTCGATCAAGCGGTACTTCTCGACCAGCGTGTTCCAGCTTTCCTTGTCGGCACGGTCAAGGCCCAGCTTCTGACCGCGCACGAGCTCCTTCTCGCGCATCTGGTACTGCTTACGCACGCGCACCAGCTTGATCTTGACCGGCGGCTCAACGACGCGCACTTCCACGCGCTCCTTGTCCTTGCCGGTCTTTTGCAGCTCGTCGGCGCTGATGCGGAAGTTCTGCTGCAACTCGTCGTTCAGAGTGTTCAGGTTGTCGTCCGAGAGGAAGACGTGGCCGGTGTGCTGAGCCTCCCCGATGGCCCGCAGGCAGCGCATCGTGGCCTGCAGGACAAACACCTTGGACTTGGGCTCGCGGAACAGGCCTACGCCAAACAACGAGCGACAGTTCCAGCCTTCGCGGCCCTTGTTGACCAGCAGGATGAACTGCTTTTCCGACCCTTCGGTGTCGAGCCGGTTGAATTCCCGGATGTCGTCGTTGGTGGTGAGCTTGTCGTCGCCCACGTTCACCAGGATGCGCGAGATCGGGATGCCGTGTTTGAGCAGCGCACGTTCCACCGCAGGTCGCAGTTCTCCGGTCAGCTCGTCGATGGTTGCGGCGAAGAAGGCCAGCTTGGGCAGCAGCCCTTCCGGGCGCAATTCGCCGGATTCCTTCAAGAAATTCTCGATGGCGATATCGACAAACTCGTCGGTGCGTGTGTTGGCATAGCCGTGCAGCGTCACCTTCTTGAGGAAGCCCTTGTCGATGGCCTCCTTCAGCCCGTAGGCGTAGACCACCTCCGGCAATACCTCGCGCCCAACGTAGGGTGTGCCCGTGTAGTTGTAGCAGGCCACTACCCGCGTGCCCGCCGCGTTCAAGCTGGCGGCGAGGATGTCGATGGTCGTGCGCAGGCTGGTATCGGTTTCCTTGGCCCCAACGCCCATGTCCTTGGCCAGCGCCTTGCCGAAGGCGTGGTGGGCCTCGTCAACAAAGATCCCCAACTGCTCCAGGCGGCGCAGCTTCTCAAAGCGCTGGTTGGTGGTCAGCTCGACTTCCTCTTCCGGCTGGTCGAAGTTGTAGAGGTCGGCGGCATCGGCATAGACGCCGGTGGCCGACAGCGTTTCGCCTGTCGCGCCGAATAGCTTATCGACCGATGTCTTTTCCTTGTGCTGGCGCTTGAGGATGATCTTTTGCGTGTTGGAGACGATGATGTTGAAGCGTGAGCGATCCAGCGTGTCCAACGATGTGCCTGCTTCTTCGAGGTAGTGGAAGCGCAGATGGGCAGTCAGGAAATTAACGTACTCTGGCGGAACCACGCGCGTGAGGTCAAACGCCTCGATCTCTTTCAGAGACTGCAGCACGGTCTTGTCCGGAGCGAACACTAGCGCGTTGTGGCAGTAGCGTGCGTCCTTCTCGAATTTGTTGCCCAGCAGGAATTCGTAGAATATGCAGGTGGCCATCAGGATGGTTTTGCCTGTGCCCATTGTCAAAGCGAAAATGTAGTTCGGGTAGGCGCGCGAGTTCTTGCGCATCGCGGCGAATACCGCCTTGTACTGATCCTGCGTAATGGCATCGAACAGGCTCACTTGGCTCGCATTGCCGGACACTATGCCGCCTTCTGTCCGACCAGCGAAATGGCCTTTCTTTTCGAACCAGTCATGGAAAATCTCCTCGACCTTGGCGTTGCCGAGGAACTCCTTCAGAAAGGCGTAGACCTCCAACGCCTCGAACTGCGGCTGGCGCAGGAAGGCCTTAGGGTTCTTCTCAGGATTATTGAAGTCGAGGAACTTTAGGGTGAGCTCCTTGTAGTGCGCGCGGATCGTGCCTCGTTTGGACTGGTAGAACTGCCAAAGAAACTGAAAAAAAGCGAAGTCGAGCGACGCGCTGACAACATTCGCTGTACGCCTAGTCGCCATTGCTTACGCTCCCTTCCCAGGGCTCCGACAGTAGATCGGTGATCTTTACGCGGATCGTGCCCGCATCGCCAGGAACTTTGTACGCGCCCTTGACCATCTCGTTCTTGCCCGGGATGTCCACCACCGCAGGTTGCAGCACCGCGCCGTCGTAGTTCCAATCGATCAGCACCGACTCGACCAGCTCCTTCCAGTCGTCGACCGACTCCTTCTGCAGAGAAAGCTTCTGCAGAAGGTTCATCGGGTAGAACTTCTCGATGACCAGCTCGCCGTTCTTGATGGCAACCTTGGCCTGCGAGTCGCGTTTGAACTCCAGATCGGCCTTGTCGCGCAGGATGTCCACCACTTCTACATCGATCTTGAACTGGGGGTTGGCCATTTGAAGTTGCGCGGCCAAATCTGGTTCATGGCCCATGCAGACGAGGGTGATCTTCTCGACCGGGCGGTTCGGGCTGTCCTTCTGCTTGCGCTCCCACGCCTTGTAGTCGAAGCCTGCAATCAGCTCGTTCAGGTCGGCGCGCGTGGCGATGCGATTGACGGGCATGATCTTGACCATGCGCCCGTCCTTCTCGCCGTCAAACACGGTGCTGAACTCAAGCTTCTGCACTTCCAGCGCTTCGAGCAGGAGCTCCTTGGCTTGGATGGGGTTTCGAAAGATGTCGTAGTAATTTACGGTGTAAATCTCAAAGCCGGTAAAGAGCGTGGTCTGGTCATCGAGTGATTTTTGGCGAAGTACATCCGCTGTCTTTATCAGTCGCTTCGCCGTTGTCTGAAGTGACCCGAGATTAATGTCAGCGCCGATAAATCGGCGTCCAAGTTTCATCGCGACCGCCTGAGTTGTCCCTGATCCCATGAAACAGTCAAAAACCAAATCGTTCTCAAGTGTTGTAGTCTTGATGATGCGCTCTAGCAACTGCTCCGGCTTCTGGGTTGGATAATTCGTCCGAGAATTTGACATCGGGTTGTCAAGATTGATATCGCCCCACATTGATCCGATCTCGTTTTCTTCCGGTCCAACATCGTTCCAGTAGTCGTCAGCTTGAACGCCCTTTGAGTCAGAGAGGTATTGCTTATATGACCAGCCTGCACCGGTGGTTTTCGGCGGAATAAGCCGCCCTTCTTTCTGCCACTGATCAAATCGCTCCATCGAGAAGGACTTCAGCGAAGTAATCCGGTACAGACCCCGTGGATCGTTGTCAGGGTTCTTAAAACGCTTGAGGTAATCCTCCGAGTAGTCAGCATAGTCATGCTCGAACTGAAAATCCCCTCCCTTTGAATAAAAGAGAATCACATCGTGATTTGCTGGGAATTTGTGCGCGCGAGCTTTGCTGCTCCCAGCGAACGGGGATCTCTTCCAGCAAATCGCATTCTGGAAATTCTGTCTTCCAAAAAGCTCATCCATGATCGACTGAAGGTGATGAGCCCTGCGTGTATCAAGATGCACGAATATGGAGCCAATCGGCGATAGCAGTTCCCTTAGAAGCGCGAGCCTCTCGTACATGAATTGCAGATATTCGTCGTTAGTCCAGATGTCCGAATATTGTTTTTCTTCAAATGAATTCTGATCGTTCTCCGCCACCTTTCCCCGAAGCTCTATTTTCTTTTTATAGTCAGCCTTCGAGTCAAACGGCGGGTCAATGTAGATCAGATCTACCTTGCCCCGGAACTCCTTCAACAGGTGGCTCATCACCTGCAGGTTATCGCCCCAGAAAATCTTATTGCGCCAGCCGTCCACTTCTTCACCGTGGATTTCCTTCAACTGCGCAGGGTAATACTGCGTCGAGGTAAACGGACGCTTGCCGCGCCAGTTGAGCATTGGGTAGCCTTTTATCGGCTCGAACTCGTACTTCTCGACGTTGGTCACGCCGGCGTCAGGCGTAGCTAGTTGCAGGGATTCCTGTTTAGTTTGATCGCTTTTCATTTGTCGTTTTTCCTGAATTTCCAATTCTTGTTGTCGCAGTAGGCGCGCATGTCGCAGCTCTGGCACAGCTTGGCCGAGCGTGCTGCGATCTGATAGTCCTGCCGCTCGATGCGCGCCACGATGTCGTCGAAGCGCGCGATGGTCTTGCCGATGGCGCGGTCGTCTTTGGTGAAGGACACATAGGGGTTGCCGCCGTCCTCACCGGTGTAGTACAGGTGCATCCGGCTGACCTTCTGGCCGGTGCGCTCCTCGACCAGATGGGCGTATACCTCCAACTGGTGCTGGTACTGTTGGATTCGGCTGCGATCCTTCTCCATATCGGGCTTTTTCTCCGACTTGAAGTCGATGATCTCGACCGTGTCGTGCTCACCCCGAATCAGGTCAACGCTACCCTTGAGGATGTACTGATCCTTGACCAGCGAAATCTCGACCTCGGCCTCTTTGATGCGATCCCAATGGCCGTTCTCGCGCTCGTAGTAGCGCAGCACGTGCAGCAGCGCCGCCTGCTGCGAGGAGGGCGCAAGGTAGACGCGCTCCTTCTTCGAGAGCATCGCGTAATTGGCCGAGAACCAGCCTTTGATGGCGTCGAAGTTGATGCTGCCTTCCTCTCCACGCAGCACGGTCTTGTGGATGTCCTCGATGGTTTGGTGCACCAGCGTACCGAACAGCATCGGGCTTTCGCGGATGGGTGCGAACTCCAGTTCCTTGAAGAAGCGATACTGCTCGGCGCAGTTCTCGAATACGGTGATGTGCGAGGTGAAAGAGTATTCGCGCTTGAGGTTGATCTGCTTGACCGCCTCGAATGTCAGCGCCGACAAGTCAACGTCGCGCCAGCTGGGCAGCTCGTAGAACAGGCGCTCGAAGTATTTGGACGGCGACTTGTCTAAGCCCCGGCCGTGCCGTTCCTGTGCGGCCAACACCAGCAGGTTTTGCGCGCGGGAGAACGCGGTGTAGAACAGCCGCCAGAAGTCAAAGTTTTTGATGTGCTCGAGCGGCTCGAATCGTTCCTTCGAGAGATAGCCGCCGTCCTCCAGCAGCACGTCCAGTTCACCGTACTGCTTGCGCGGCACCGCCTCCAGCGAGCCGCAGACGACGACCGGGAACTCCAGCCCCTTCGACTGGTGGATAGTGAGGAACGACACGCAGCCCTTGGGCGCGTACTCAGCCTCATCCTCGTATTCGCCGATGCCGCCATCAACTAGGAAGCGCAGGAATTGGTTGAACAGATCGCGCAGGTTCTTTTCCAGGAAGTCCGGGTTGAGCACGCTGACGTAATGCAGGTACTCGAACTTGGTCAGCAGCTTGGAGAAGGTGCCAAGGTTGCGTGCTGCGCGGCCCTTGTCCACGCCCTGCAGCGCATCCTCAGCAAGAAAGCGCGAGAACAGCGGGAACTGCAGCAGCTGATAGAACAAGCCGGAGAAGGCGTAGTCGGTGTTCTGCGTGAGCACAGCGTGGCGCTTGGCCAGCGGGCGCGCCCAGTCCAGCAGGGGCCTGTTTTCCGGCTTGCGCAGCTCGTCGGTGAAGGGCTTGAAGCAGAGGTGGTCGTAGTAGTCCCAGATGGGCAGCGTGACGCCTTCGGCCCACGCCCGCACCTTGGGAAACTGAGGGAACAGGAAGATCAGCGCGCCGATCATCAGGCGGATTTCCTCGCGCTCGAAGAACATGTTCGAGCGGGGTGAGAACACGGGCACACCTTCGGTTTCGAGGAAACGCGCCAGCGCGACTACCTTGTCGTTCTTCACCGAGCGGAACAGGAAGGCCACCTGATTCCAGTCCGAGAGCTTGCCGGACGCCTTCAGGCCGTTGAGGAAGGCCAGAACCTCGGCGTGCCAGTTGGTGGTTTCGCCCTTGTCGTCTCTGGCGGCCAGCCGAACCGCCGTGGGCATGTCGGGGAAGTCGTCGTCACGCGGAACGATCTGCTTGGCGAAACGGAAGACGCGCGAGCCGTCGTCCCATACCTGTTCCTTCATCCACTCGTTGTAGAAGCGGATGATGTCCGGATGTGAACGGTAGTTGACGGTCAGCTTGACCTGTTTGTATTGCCCGTCCTCGAACAGCGCTGGAAACTCCAGAATGTTGCGGATGGTCGCCCCGCGAAAGCGGTACAAGCCCTGGTCGTCGTCGCCCACCACGCACAGATTACGGCGCTCGCCCGCCAGCAACAGAAGGATGCGCTCCTGGATGGTGTTGGTGTCCTGGTACTCGTCCACCATCAGGTAGGTGAGCCTCTCGCGCAGCTGCGCCAGTACCTCCGGGCGCTTCTCCAGCAGTTGCAAGGCCTCGTACTGGATGCCGGAGAAGTCCAGCGTGTTGTGCTCGTGCAGCAGCTCCTGGTACTTGGCAAAGCAGGCGGCCAGAGCGCGGATCTCCGGCTCCGGAGCCACCGCCAGCGTGGTCGCATTGAGCGCCTCCTCGCTGACCTTGTTGAGCCACTTGAGCAAGTTCTCCGACTGCGCCCAGCGGCCAGACTGGTCGTCGCCCATGACGAGCTGTGCGTCGGGCAGTTCGCGGAAATCCTTGATGTGCTGGTACAGAAAGTATTGCTGGTCGAACTGGTCGAACAGCGTGAAGCTGCGCTTGAGCCGCGTGAACTCGCGGTAGTCCTCCAGCAGCCGCAGGCAGATGGAGTGGAAGGTGCCGAGGTACATCTCGTTCAGGTTAAACTTGATGCCCAGATCGGTAAGGCGGTTCGAGATGCGCGTGGTCAGCTCGCGCGCGGCCTTGTCGGTGAAGGTGACGACAAACAACGACTCCGGCGCAACACCTTTCTTGGTGATGAGATAGACGATGCGCTCGACCAGCGTGAAGGTCTTGCCGGAGCCGGGGCCCGCGATGATGAGCACCGGGCCTTCGGTGGCGAGGATGGCTTCGAGCTGCTGCGGGTTGGCCTTGGATTGGAGGGCGGTCGCGCTAGCCGTCATTCTACCCCCTCGCTGTCATCTACCGTCACCTTGCCAATGCGACTAGCAATCCACTGATCCAGTTCGCCCCGTCTGAAGCACCATGTGCCACCAAGCAGTGCGGCATAATCAATTTCTGCAATTCTATTTCGAGTCAACGCCGTTTAGCTTACCTCAGACGTGTATGGTATACCACACGCAGCCTTGCTCATTGGTGGTTGGCGTTGATCTGTAAGCTTGGTATCGGGACTCCCATTATTTGCTCAGAGATGGCTTCTCATGCTTTCACTCTATGCTGAGTCAGTAGGGTAGAACGAGGGTAGAACGCAAGATAAAGAAGGGGTAACGTGCAGGCATCCTGCGCAATATCAACGCGTTGGCAACGGCCCGCGCCTGCCGCTTCGCTCTGGCGCGCCCGTTGCGACCCACCCCGACGGCTGGCGTCAGCCAGTGTGGCGCGTCGACCCCATAGCTGAGCCGGCACCCCCTTAATGTCCTGGCCATGGCTTCGGCGTCCTTCGTTTCACGCTCCCATATCACCAGCACATCCCATCCGGCTTCTGTACGTCGGGTGCCGACCCGTCATCCCCATCTGCGCTGCGCCGCCAACCTCCATCAACGGGGCGGTTTCGCCTTCACCTTCCATGCGGCCAGCACAGAGAGATCAATGATCCCGCTGTAGACCTCGGGCGCCGCCCGCCTTGCCCGCTTGCGTTCACGATACGCCGCCGACGCCGCCCGGCTCGCCGCTTTTGCGTCAGGATGCTTCCGCGGCCTGCCGACCCCCCTGCGCGTAGTCTCCATCCCCGGCCCTCCTGTCCATTGACACCGTCAATTTATAGGACGGTGACATATATGTAAATATATTTATATGACGGTGACATAAATTTGCCCGCCAAAATTACCCCCATCAACCCCGCGGCCTGCCGGCCGCAAGAGGCGCGTGGAGCAACAAGGTCGGCGGCGCGGGATTGCGCTGCCGACGAAATATGCGTGTACCGCTTCAGCATCTGGGTGGACTTGTGTCCGGTAATGGCCGCACGGCGGCAGGCGCTCCGATACCCGCCCTGCGCATGATCTATACCCTCCCATCAGCCTTCACGGGAGGTTCGTCATGCCGGGTCACCTGATCCTTGTCCGTCCTCATGCGTCCTTACTGGACGGTCTGGTCATTGCCCGCTACCTGCATCAGATGGGCGGCCACTGCGGCTATCTCTTCGCCGTCGATCCCGATTACGCCCGCCACCCTTTCTGGCGAAGGGCGCTGTCCTGGTATGGCCGTATCATGGGGTACCATCGCATGGTTCCTCTCGACCAGCGATCCCCCATGGCGCTCCGGTTCCTTTTGCGCACCCTGGAAGCGGGCCATGGAGTGGTGCTTTTCCCGCAGGGAACAGGCATTTCCAGGCCGGGCAGACCAGACATGCCTGGAGCCTCCTGGCTGGCCCGAAAATCCCGATGCCTGATCACGGAGATTCGCCTGGATCACTCCCACTGGATTCCTCAAGTGGCGTATCAGGGGCGTGACCGCCGCGCCACTCCTGGGGCAGCCTGAGGTGGACCCCATGGTTTGGGCAGCCTGAAGGGGGAATAAGCTCTGGACCGTTGACATGGCAGGTCAGCCTGCCGTTGCATTCCTGCAGCATAGGCGGCATTCGGGGTCCTGCCACCCAAGGCAGATTGAGGACGCTGGCCGTCGTGCCAGGCAAAATAGGACGTAAGGCCTCGCCGCAGTGCGGTACCATCGTCTGCCGGGTTCAGGTAGATGTGCTCATACTTCACCGTCCGCCAGAGTCGCTCCAGGAAGACGTTGTCCAGGGATCGTCCTCTGCTGTCCATAGATCGAAGATGAAGTCGTCGGGATGCTGGGCGGTCAGGTTATACGGTTTGAGCCGTTCCGGCGGAAAATCCTTCAGGTTGAACGTCACGATCAGGCTGGCACTGCCGTGAATAGCGGCAGCCACCATGACCCGGCGCCCGAAAACCCGCACAGAGGGGGATGTTCTGCGCTTGCGGCAGTGACTGCAGCAGAAGCTGAAGCGCGAGGCGTACTGCATTCTGAAATCCCGTAAACAACCTCTCGGCTTGCGGGGGTAGTCCGCCCGATGCCACTTCCCACCACAGGCACACCGGGTGGTCCTGGTTTCTTCGGCAAGGGCTTCATCAACGCGGTACAACCACTGAAATATTTTGGGATCCTGCAGAAGGTTATGGCCCACTGGCGGGGTCCTTTTCTTGGTTGAAAAGTGACACTCCCCCAACAGGCGCGTTTGTTCAAGTTCTTCGAGGGGGTTCCGCTGATGAGCAGAACAACTGAAAAAAAGAAACCTCTCCATGAGCAAAACACCGGTGCCTCGTCTTGTATCGAGAACAATAGCCGTATCCTTACTGGTCGGATGGGTCGGTCTATGGGCACCAGGGGCCTATGCCGGTCTGCCCACCACCCCATGCAGCCAGGCCACCACGCCCACGGAAGGGGCCATCTGTGCCCATCCGGAGCTCCATGCCCTGGACACAAACCTGGCCGACGCTTATCACCGCGCCCAGGCTTCTACGAAAGCGGATAGCCATGCACGCCAGATGCTCATGGCCGCACAGCGACAGTGGCTGACCATGCGTGATGCTTGCCGGGCGAAGGTTGGATGTTTGGTGGCGGCGTACCGTGAGCGGCTTTCGCAACTGCATCCAGGGGTTGTGCTGTCGCTGGCACCGATCGACCTTCCCCAGTTCCTGGCGAAGCATCCAGACGCAGTCATCCATCTCACCTCGCAAAGTCCGAGCTGTAGATACTGTACGGAACAGGATCGCAGGGTTTTTGCGGAAGCGGTGGCGCACCTGCCCGCGCATGTGGCGGTTGCCCAGGTAGAGTGGACACCCTGGACTGCTTTTCCCAGGGAGGTTACTCCGCTCCTCGGATCTATACTGGCAATTCCAACGGTCGTGGTCTTGCATAATGGCAAGGTGATCGATCGCATCAACGGTATGCAGAAATATCCGGCCTCGCTATCCCGCACCATAGCCTCGGTGTTCCCGGTTTCAACTCAAAATGAGCAGGCTCATCGTAATGTCCCATAATCGGCCCTCATGGGTAGTAGAAGAACCGAGCGAAATTGGGTAATCTGTCGTTCAGGATTCCGCACCACGAGACATAATGATGCATTGTGTCTCTTTAGTGGTTTACATTTGCACAAGGTTGCTATGATCTTTGGTGTTGACTTTGGGGTTTGTATGGTAGACCATATGGATGGTATACGGGCACTTGAGGAATCACATGCATCGCAATCGTCTCACAGACCAGGCTATCGCCAATATTAGAGCTGCGAACGTAGCACAGTTACAAAAAACAAGTGGGGGCTGGCAAGTGCACTTGTCCAGCTCTAAGGGATCTGTAATTTTGTCTGACAAGTTCGATCGTCCAACCATATACGAATCAAAGGACTCTGCAAAAAGGGCAATTTACAGGCACAATGAATCTATAAAATTGAACATAAAACCACAAATTTGAGGCCAATAAACACAATGTAAAGAGGAAAATCGCAATGTCAAAAAGTATTCCAGATTGTCCGAGTTGTGCAACATCAAAGCATGTGATTGAGGATGAAGATGGTTCAGAAAATGGAGAAAAGATAGGTGCTGGAATTGGTGTTTTAGCCGGTGGTGCGGCAGCCGCTACGGGGCTTGTAGATGGAGCTGCGCTTGGCGCGGCTTTGGGGACTGTTGTTCCTGGATTAGGAAATATTATTGGTGCTGTTGGCGGTGGAATTGTTGGAACTGTAGTAGGAGCACTTGGCGGTGGCGTTATTGGATCAGCGGTTGGTAAAGAAGTCGGCAAGAAATTTGATTCTGGTTACAAATGCCTGAAATGTGGCTGGCATAGCTGATTGTGTTCGCGGGTAATAATGTTTGCACACAGGTAATATAGGGCGGGAGAAGGAATGAGGCAAGGAAGGCCAGTAGAGTTCCCAGATGTCAATCATAGGTCAGTATATAAACCGCACGTATTAGTTGAACGTGATGATGTTTTGGCTATTTATAATCAAGAACACCAAGATTCACAAGTGAAGAATGTTTCCGAAAATGTTAAAACTTGGTTTATAGAAGAGGCGCATAAAAACGGATGGAGCACAGCAACCTTTGTTGAGAGTAATGCAGTACTTGGGGCAGAAGTTACTGTAAACAAACCGTCTTGACGCTTCGGTTTCTGACCGCTTTTGGCTCCAATTTGGCGGGGTGATGCGTTCATCAACTCGGCTATCTTTCTGAAGACTCTAGAAAGAATAGCCCACGACAACAGTGCAGTTGAAATCCAATCCAAGGATTCCTTCTGCATCGTCACCACCGAAACAGCCGCCTAAAACAACTATAACTTTTAGTCAAAGCTTGGATATATCAGTTCGCTGCCCTCCACGGAATACCGCCGAAAAAATCGCGCGTGGCTTCCACTTGGTAGATCATGGCTGTAATCTCCTCACGGGTGGTGGCACGGACCAGAGTCTGAAGGCTCTCCAGACTCTCTTGAAATGCTTTCTCTGTGGTTTCCATCGCCGAATCGAAGCCGCTTGTCGTATCGTCCCAGAACTTGTTGGAGAGTTTTGTCAATTCATCCAGAAACTTCTTCTCCTTCAGTGCTGCGCATATTCCTTTGGCCAATCGGTGCTGCCAAGACGATCCGAGTAGGCCCCAAACGGTTATTGCTGCGATGACGGCTAACCCAATCCCGATGGTAACCGGTCCGCCAATCGCCGAAACCATGCTAATGGCAGCGGCAGTACCCCCGACACTGATTCCAATGCTGGATAACCAACTTACAACGGTTGGAACGAGCAGGTAGGCGCCAAGATTGCTGCCTGCTGCTACGGCAGCTGCCCATGCCGACAAGGCACCAAAGGTTCCGACGCCAGCCAACGCTCCGAGGAATATCCCTTGCGCGTCGAAAGGTACGGAGACCAGCCCCACATCCATTCCCGGAACTTTATTGCCAGCATTTCTATAACAGTCAAGGATGTCATCAATCTCTGGCGCGAGTTCTTTGGCGCGAAGACCAAGGAGATTTGTGAGTTTGTTCTGGACGTGGTTGGTGATATAAGTGCCAGCGAGCTGCTTGGCCTCTTTTTTATCGTCGTAGCGACTGCGAATGATCTCCTCCACCTTGTCCACAGTAATAATAGGTTGAAGCTCGGTGGAAATATAGGCGGCAGCCCCCCGGCGGTTGTCAGCGATGATTTCCAGAATACGGCGGTGCTTGATATCGATTTTACGGAGTCGCTCTGGCTCTGCCTGCTCGATCTGTTCGAGATTGTGCCTTGCCTCGTCGCGTCTTTCCAGCGCGTCAACCAATTGCTTTGTCCAATGGGTGCAGTATGTTTTGGCATCCTTTTTCAAGTGCGCGATCCCTTGATCTACCCTGGCGCGGACCCGAACCGGGAAGACTGTTTTCAGCAAGTCGGTCAGATCTGACTCAAAGTGTTCACGGATAGTCGGATTCTCAACCAGATAGGTGAAGAATCGTTTGCGGAAATCTTCCAGAGTGATAATGGGTTGGCCCATCCCCTTGGACCGTCTCTCCAGATCCTCATGGAGGTGCCTAAAGGATCGATCTGAAGATTTCGTGAGGATATCGTCCAACGCTTCGGTTGCCATGGTCGCTTTGGTGGCTACCAAATAGACGTTTCGCAAAACCGGGACGGATGCATCATATGCTTCCATCGCGGGCAATGTGCCAAGCAGGGCATGGATATATTGCAGGTCGGTCTCCTGAAGAAATCCATCCGCAGTGCTAGCATAGACTAGAATGTCGAAAAGGCTGTGGGCCATCTCAACCTTGTCCTGATCAGCCTGCGAATTGCCATAGCCCGGCAGGTCAACGATGTCGCAGCCAAGCAGGAATGGCGAATCAATGTACACTAAGGCGACCGAGTGATTTTCACTGTCCGGCAGTGGGTTGTCTTGATGCGTTCCGTAACGCCGCAGGGTATCAAAGCTCCCAGCGACCACCCGGTGTTTCAGGCAATGTTCCTGGTCGTCGCCCAGGTTGAAGTCAAACCCTTTGCTCAGGATCCAGACGTCTTCCTTGAACCAGGACGGTCGGTCGCTGATGTGACGCACCAGGCAGAGCAGTGAGGTCAAGGGTTGGTAGCCCGTTGGTAAATAATCGCCGCCCATCAGCGTGTTCGCCAGTTGTGATTTTCCCTGATCGAAACGCCCACAGAAGGCGAGGCGGGGCTTGCGTCCGATGGCTTGAATTTGGCCAACGATCTCTTTTGGGTCAGGAGCGGTCTGAAAAATTGTAGGGTCCAAAGTGGCGGGAGCGGTCTCGGCGTAGCTGGCGATCAGTTGAATCTGTGAGCGTATCTCGGCATAAGGGGCGCCGTATTCCAGAGGCTGCCTTGCGGAGATCTGTCCGCAGACTTGTCTCCACGCCTTATGGATGGCCATGGTCGCACTGTCCGGATCCTGCTCGTAGCGGGAAACCTGACTCTGCGAGATACCGATCTGCGTCGCCAGATCCTCCTGTGTCAGTTTCGCTCCAAGTCGGAGACTTAGTAATTCATTATTTTCGTTTGACATGACCACCTCGGAAATAATTGCCTTATGGCAGGGCTGGTTGGAAAACTGATTTCGCAATCTCACTAATCAATCAATGAGTAGGATATACAAATTTTTGGGTACGTCAACAAAAATATGCATTAAACGGGTATACATAATAAAATATTCACAAACACATTTTGAATACACCACGCAGGGAAACGTGATAACAATTTTAAATCAAATTATTACAACAAATTCAGAGCGTGCATCACCCTTGAAACATTGTGGTGGCAGCTCACGAAACGGAAAAAATCGTACGATTACGCTTCCTGCTGGCCAGTAAACAATGGAGGTCAGGTGTTTTTTTGGGCTGTTCACGGGTAAAAATAGCCAGCGGTAATGTTCTGTCAGCGGTCCCGCACAAAGGAAGGTTTTGTGCGATAGTTGCTGAACCCCAGTTTTTACTGGATCCCCAACATTGCAAAATCTAATTGCAGAATGAAAACGATTGGCAACAGGAATCTGCGTTCTGGTCGGCCTTCACCGCGCCAACGTACGATCTGCCGCACTAACGTACGATTTTTTCCGAATTCTGACGGGACCCCTAACAGTAACGCCCATCACCAGACCCCCGGATTAACCCTCCGCTGGTCTGAATCCTGACAACACGAGCAAACACAGGCACTGCAGCGTATGATATGCCGTGAATTTGGGCACGTTGACCAAGATTTGCCCAGGTGAACCCAGAAATCGTCCTGTTTTTCGGGCATCGTTACGCAGTACCTCACATGCCCAGATCAGGACCATTTTGGGGATAACAGTCAGTCATCGGGGTGGATGTACATGGTGTCCAATGCGCTTTCACCGGAGTTGCCCTCGGTATCGAACCAGACGACCTTGTGGCCCTTGCCATTGGGGCGGGCCTCCGTCGCTATGACGAGTTTCC
>JAPTWT010000164.1 GCA_028064935.1 Gammaproteobacteria bacterium
CGGCCTTCCCGTGAAGTGGGTTGGCCTCGGGGAACAGTTGGACGATCTGGAGCCGTTCTCAGCGGAATCGTTCGCATCGGCATTGTGTGACGTGTAAAGGGGAATTGCTTGACAGTGGAGAGGGACGGACGTATGATGGAAAGGGCCACTCGATTGGCCAATCTGTACGATGTCTACGCCATGCTCTTGACTGAGAGGCAACGCGAGTGGATGGAACTGCATTATTTTGAGGACCTGTCCCTTGCGGAGATTGCGGAACAGTTCGGAGTCACACGGCAGGCCGTCCACGATAACCTGCGCCGTGCCGAGGAGCAATTGGAGTCGTATGAAAGGGTGTTGCACCTCCTATCTGCGAGGGATAGGCGCGTAGGTTTGCTTCATAGACTGCGCGCCCTTTGTGAGGAGCGGACCGCGAGTCCAACGCCTGCGCAACAGGAGCGTATCTTGCAGTTGGTGGACGAGTTGCTTCGCGAAGGCTAGATCCTGTTGCCGATGAAACCGCAGGGGGTGACACCAGATGCTCGAAGGCATTTCCAATAGTCTGCAGAAGGCGCTCGAGAAGCTGCGAGGCAAGGGCAGGCTGTCCGAAGAGGACGTTGCCGTTGCGATGAGGGAAGTTCGTCTCGCGTTGCTTGCGGCCGATGTCAACGTCAAGGTGGTCAAGCAGTTTGTTGACAAGGTGCGCGAACGGGCTGTAGGTCAGGACGTGGCTCGAAGCCTGACGCCGGGTCAGCAGGTTGTCAAAATCGTATACGAAGAACTCACCGAACTGATGGGCGGCTCCGAGGAAAGGCTGCGAATGGCAGCACAACCTCCCACGGTGATCATGCTTGTGGGTCTGCAGGGCACCGGAAAAACCACGGCGATTTCGAAGCTCGCATTGACGTTTCGTCAACATCAGCATCGCCCCCTGCTGGTGGCCGCGGACGTATATCGACCAGCGGCTATCGAACAGTTGAAAGTGCTCGGTCGGCAGATTGACATTCCGGTCTTCGACATGGGTTCGAATGCTCGACCCCCCGACATTGCCACTGCGGCCATTGCCGAAGCGAAGCGTCAGGGTGCTGACATCGTCCTCATCGACACAGCAGGGCGACTCCATATTGACGAAGACATGATGGACGAATTGGATAAGATGAAATCCGCCGTGAACCCGGACGAGATCTTGCTCGTTGTGGATGCCATGACGGGCCAAGACGCGGTCAACGTCGCACAGACGTTCCATGGCAGGCTTGGCGTGACGGGTGTCATTTTGTCCAAGATGGACGGAAACACGCGGGGCGGAGCGGCGCTTACGGTTCGAGCTGTGACGGGTTGCCCCATCAAGTTCATCGGGCTCGGCGAGAAGATGGAGCCGCTCGAGGCGTTTCATCCGGACAGGATTGCGTCTCGAATCCTTGGTATGGGCGACGTTCTCAGCCTCATCGAGAAGGCCCAACAGACGATGGATCTCGATAAGGCTCAGGAGATGGAGAAAAAGCTACGATCGTCGCAGTTTACCTTGGATGACTTCCGAGACCAACTCCAGCAGGTTCGCAATCTTGGCCCTCTTGAACAGGTTCTGAACATGATTCCGGGCATGAACAAGATGAAGGGGCTCGACAAGGTCAATCTTGACGACAGTCGGTTTCGTCGGATGGAAGCCATCATCTCCTCGATGACCAAGGAGGAGCGAGCGACTCCCAGCGTAATGAACGCCAGCCGTCGCCTGCGCGTTGCTAAGGGGAGTGGAGTCACCGTCCGAGACGTGAACCAGCTTTTGAAGCAGTTCGAGCAAATGCAGACCATGATGAAACGGTTTGCTGGATTCGGAAAAAAGTCTGGGAAACGTGGCATGATGAGCATGTTAAAGAACATGTCCGGGGGAGATCTTGGGTCCGTATTGGATTCTGGTGGGGGCGTGCCGGGAGGAACGGCTTCTCCTGGTTTCCCGAACCCGCGTGGACCGAGGCAGCATCGCAAGAAAAAAAGGTAACAATTTTAGAGGTTGTAAAAGACGTAGAGCTTGCATCAAATCATAAACAACAGCGGAGGTTGGTAAGAATGGCAGTTCGTATTCGACTAAAGCGCATGGGCGCTAAAAAGGCTCCTTTCTATCGTGTGGTTGTGGCGGATTCTCGCTCGCCGCGCGACGGACGTTTTATCGACGAGATTGGCACGTACAATCCCTTGACGGATCCTGCGAAGATTGCCATCGATGAGGATAAGGCTCTTCACTGGTTGCAGTCGGGTGCGCAGCCGTCCGATATGGTGCGCCATCTGTTTAATCAAGCAGGAATCTTGAAGAAGCATCACGAGGCAAAACTACAGAAGTCGTCCGCGCAGTAACCGCGCTGGATTTTGAAGTCCCGTAATGCCCGCCCACGCGCCGGTGCTTGAAGCGCAGGACGGGTGTTCCGGGTCTCTCAGCCGTGGACGTGCATATTGCGTTGGTCGAGGTGTCTTCCTTTTTATACTGCGGTTAACGGATAATAGAGATCGTGAGTGGCGGGCATCGCGCGATTGCAACTTGACGCCAACAATGGACAGGGGCGTGACGCAGATGAAGGAGCTACTTCAGTATCTGGCAAAGTCTCTCGTCGAAAATCCAGATGCGGTCGTCATATCTGAAGAAGAGCGCGGCGACACCATCGTATATCATGTGAAAGTCCACCCGTCGGACATCGGCAAGGTCATCGGCCGTCAAGGACGGGTTGCCAAGTCGATTCGGCACGTGGTGAGCGCGGCCGCCTATCGACAGCGACAACACGTCGTTGTCGACATCGATTCTTAATACCATCCGGCACCTACTTTTCGAGGAGGAACCAAACGTATGATTACTATTCGCCAACCGGTAGCCGTCAAGTTCATTCTGACCGAGAGCACCAAACAGGAGATCCTGGAGGAACAGCGCAATCAGGTGGATAGGCTGTCCGAGGAATTGGAGCAAATAGAAATCCAAGGGAAGGCGGCCCTTGAACAGGCCATGTCTCAAGGCGGAGACGTCGCCGCGCAGGTCCGGATGCAGATTGAATCGGAGAAGCAGACCCGCATGGAGCAACGGGAACAGCTCATCCAGCAGATTCAGCAGATTCAACAACTTGAGCTCGGAACGGAGATCCAAAACATGAACGTAGAAACCTCTGTGGACGTTCGTGTGGGAGATAATTGGGGCGAGATTCTGATGGGTTCCGAGATTGTGATTAAGGACGGGATCGTTCACGAAATCCGTCGCGGGGGAGCCCCCGTCGAAGAGTAATGTAAGTGCTTTTTCCATATAGGCATCGCGGTAGGGGGATGAGTGGTTGGGGAACGAATACTTCACCGTGGGAGTCATCGCAAACGTCCACGGATTGCGCGGAGAGGTGAAGGTTCTCTCACGGACGGATTTTGACGAATTGCGCTTTCGTCCAAAGTCCCGTCTGTTTGTGAGGTCTGAAGGCTCTACGCCCATCACTGAAGTCGTGGTGAAGACGGCTCGTCGCCACCAACAGTTCTGGCTTGTCTCCTTTGAGGGAATGTCTTCGATAAACGACGTTGAGAGATGGAAGGGCATGCAACTGTGCGTTCACCAATCCCAACTGCCCCCCCTTCCCGAGGGAACGTATTACATGCACGAATTGATTGGCCTATCCGTGTACACGGACGACGGTCGCTTTGCTGGAGAGCTTGTGGACGTTCTCACTCCAGGTGCTAACGACGTGTATGTGATTCGAGGTCCGTTGCAAGCTAAGGAATTGTTGATTCCCGCGACTAAGGAGTGCGTCTTGTCCGTCGATAGAACCGCGCGGCGCATGACCGTTCACTTGTTGGAGGGTCTCTTGGAGGAAGAAGTCTCGGAGTCATGATGGAGTTTGTGATCTTTACTTTGTTTCCGGACATGTTTCAAGGAGTTCTGGGGGAAAGCATCATTTCGCGAGCGGTGGACACCGGCGCCGTTTCTATTCGCACAGTCAATTTTCGTGACTATGCGAGGGACAAACATCGGACTGTCGATGATTATCCGTTTGGCGGCGGCGCAGGCATGCTGTTGAAGCCGGAACCCATTTTTGCCGCCGTGGAGGATGCGCAATTCAGTAGCGAACCGGGCGGATCCACCCGTGTGATTTTGATGTCACCCCAGGGTCGACCGTTCACGCAGGCGATTGCCAAGGAGCTATCGGAGTGTAAGCGCATTTTTCTGGTCTGCGGGCATTATGAGGGCTTCGACGATCGCATTCGTCAGCACCTTGTCGATGACGAGATCTCCCTAGGCGACTTCGTGCTGACTGGCGGAGAGATTGCCGCCATGGCAATCGTCGACGCGGTGACGCGATTATTGCCGGGAGTTCTCGGGAACGGCGGTTCTGCAGAGGACGATTCTTTTTCCTCCGGCCTGCTTGAATATCCCCAATACACAAGGCCGAAATCGTTTCGTGGGCTTGAAGTGCCTCCCGTTCTGCTCTCCGGACACCACGAAAGAGTCGACGCGTGGCGGCATGTTCACGCATTGTACCGTACGTGGTTGCGCAGGCCTGACCTACTTGCCAACTTCACGCTCAGCGATGCCGACAAGAACTCCCTGCA
>JAPTWT010000233.1 GCA_028064935.1 Gammaproteobacteria bacterium
GTTGCCGGGCTGCGTCGGGAAGGAGCCATCGACGAGCGTCTGCACCGCCACCAGAAGGTCGCTGCTCGCGGACCCGCTGCCGTTGTCCACATAGATGGCATAGCCGGGGGTGTAAGGCGCCGCCTGCCCCGCGAGCATTTGCGCGATCCAGGGCTCGTACACGGTGGCCTTTACGACCGCCTCGGCGGTGCTCGCGACCGTCACCCCTATCACGGCGTTGGCAATGGCGACGGGGGTCGCCCCGTTGATGGCCGCGACCTTCGCCGTGAAGCGGGCGAGGACAGAGGACGGCGACTCGGCGTTCGCCCCGCCGGTGAACGGTTGTAAGTTCGTAGAGAGCAGCGGGTAGGGGAGGGCGGAGACCAACTGCGTGAGTGTGTTGGCCGCGACATTCCCCGCCGGTCCTACCTGTACGGCTTGGGCGGGGATGTTGATCGAGCTATTCCCCGCGAGCAGGACCGCACTCTGTGTGGTCGTTACCTGCACCCCGTTCGTCGTCTGGATCACCGTACCCTTGGGGATCGGGACACTGATATTCGTCACCGGGGGGTTCGCCCCCAGACTGGTCGCGAGCGTCACCTGGCCTACGGCGGCCGTTGCGCCGTTGGGTGTGATGCCATAGGCGCTAAAGGCGCTGTACGCCACTGCCTGGAAAGCCAGCGCCTGGCTGATAATGCCCTGCACTTCGCCCACCATGCCGAGAGATTCCGCGAGCGTGCGGATCTGGCTCCCCTTGTTGTAGTCCGTAAGCACGCCGGACTGCGCGGCTTGTGCGGCGAGAAGGGCGGTCGCGATCGACGTGGTGTTCGGCGGAGCAGCGACGGTGGGTGTAAGGGCCATGATTGCTCCTCTATCCGAGCACTAAGTTCAGTTTCACCGACGACGCATTGATGCCGTTCGGCTGCACTAGGGACGTGTAGGCGATCTCATTGTTCGGCTGCATGCTCACCGTCCACTTCAAGATGCCGTTTACACGCGGGTCGGCCAGAATGGCGCTGTTGGCGAATGCGCCTAAATGCGTGGCGGTGTTCGCAGTCTCAATGGCGCCTACCTCGGGCGGCACGCGACTACCGTAGGTGGGATGATAAAGCAAAGTCCCCTGGGTCGTCATAATCGCCCGCCCGAGCGAGATTTCCAGGTTCTTGTACCCGCTGACCAAGAAGAAGTCGCCCGTCCAGGGCAACATGTCGCTTCCCATCGGGCCGTAATAGAGATCGACGCCAAGATAATTCGTCAGATAGTTCGGCGGGACGCTCCCGTTGGCGTTCGTGGACGGGGGGAGGAATAACTGCTGCCCCGCCGTGAGCGTATACGGCGGCGGGATGCTGTTGAGCGCGGCGATCTCCGGCCAGAGAGCATAATTGCCCAGGGCACGGTTGGCGATGTTCGGCAGCGAGTCATTCTGCATGGCCGTGATCACCGTCACGTTTTGATACCCCTGTTCGGCAAAGGCGGCAATGAGGGTGTCGATCTTGCCGATCATCTGCGCCAAGTTATACCGCAGGACGTTCGCACTCTGCCCGGTCGCCGAGGTAGGCTCGTTGCTGATAAGTGCCCCGGTCATAGCGATCGACGGCCACACTGCAACCCAGTTCCACACGTCTTGCAAGGGGAATTGCCCCGAGAGCGATGCGAACTGTCCCGCGCGCGCACTCATGCGGGCGGCGATCGTAGCCTGCCGACTGAAGGCGTCAAGGGCTTCGCCCTGCCCGGTGGGGTAAGCCGTGCGTAGGGCGGTGGTGTATGTCATCCAGTCGGCGCTTTGTTGAGCAAGGACACTGACGAAGGTACTGAGGGTGAGACTGGTCGGCGGCGTCTCGGTGTTAAACGCCATGACGTACTCTAGGAAGCCGATCGACGCAAACGCCGTCTCCCCGTCGAGGATCACGTTGAAGTTCGCCGTCGGGAGCACGAGCGGGTCGACAAGGGTGTTCAGATCATTGATGACACTTTTGATCGTGTTGATGCGGGTCTGTACAGTAGCGAGCACCGAGGCGGAGACCGGCACGGGCAGGGCGAGACCCTGCGCCAGCGCCGCGTACTCCATGCTGAGCGCCGTCCACAGGGTCAGCGCATTGATGTACTCATGCCCGTTGGCGAGCGTCTGGCGCGCAGCGAGTAACTGGCTCTTCTTCACTGTCTGCCCCGGCGTCGTGATGGCTTGAAGAACCGCGTTCATCGAGAGAAACGACGACCAGTGCGCCTCTAACTGGATGTAGGGGATAGCGAATGTCGCCATTAGAGGCCTCCGATCACGCCCGACACCACACTCTGGGCAGACGAATAGATGGACGCCACCCCGGAGGTGAAGGTGCTCACGTTGTTCTGCACCGTACTCACGGCGGTGTTAAAGGCCGCCGCGATGGGGTCGGCGGTGGACTTCGGCGTGACAGGGGCGGCAAGCGAGCGCACACCGATCAGGCGGAAGTGGTAATTCGTAAGGATGGGTCGCTGCTTATCGAGCCACAGGCGCTGCGGGCCTAGGGGCACGACCTCCCAGAAGTCCTCCATAAAATAATCGTAGAACTCTAAAGTGCAGAGGTCCGACCGCTGCTCCTGCGCCAACTCGGCGTTGAGCCCCATATAAGTGTTCAGCAGGCCCGCGACGGCCTCTATGGATTGAAGGCCTGTATAACGGTAGCCGTCGGTCGAGTGCTTCTGCCACCCGGTCGTCCCTTTGATCTCGAAGATGACAGGCGCCATGCCGTACTGATCAACGATGCGCGTGACGCCGTTGGTCTTCACCGGCCCCTGGGTGTCATAGAAGGCCCCCATGCCGGTGTGCGTGCGTTGCAGGTTCTCCGGAGAGAGGGGGAAGAGATACGTCGCCGTGATCCCCGACTGCGCCTGCGCCGCTGCGCTGACATACTGCCGCGGCAAACGGATGGTCAGGCGGTACAGCGACGACCGCATGTTCGGCACGGGCTCTGTGCGAAAGGTCTGGTTGTTCTGGTTAGGAATCCCCGCCTTCGTAAGATAACTCGCGCGCCCTGAGAAACTACTCATATCCCTACCCCCACAGCGTTATTGAGCACACTGGTGCCGTACAACACCCCGCCATCCCACAGCAGACTGCCGAACCCCAACGGCGTCGAAGCCTGTTGCTTCGGGTACGTCGCGATGGCCGCTTGACTGATCTGCGTTCCGCCCGAGGAGTAGGCCGTGAGCGTATTCGTGTCATCCGCTACCCAGAGGTTTAACGAGGCGTCGAACGTCGACGCAAACGCCCGCCGCCCGCGCCCGAGCGTCGCCGTCGTCCACGCGGCGGTCGCCACGTCATAGATCCCGATGGTAGCCACCTGCACGGGCAGGAAGGCATAGGGTGCGCCCCACTCATACTCCCAGAGCGCCGTCCCGCCCACGAACCACGATGTGTCTAACTGCACGATGCCGGAGGATGAGGGGGGCGCGGGCCATGTCGCCTGCTGCGCGTACTGCCCCCCGACGAGACCAAAGGTCCGCAGGAGGTCGTTCGCCTGGTCGAGCACGAGAATCTGGCCGTTGTACCACGCCACAGCGTCACTACTACCGGTCCACGATGCACCGCCCACGGCGACATTCCCATAGAAGGCCGTGAGATACCCCACGCCGCCGCTGGACCCCGCGGCGTAGACTCCGCCGAAGGCGTCAATCGCCAGGGACTCGACGGGGTACGTCGTTGACGCAAAGGCCGTCTGTGTCCATTGGCCGTTGATGACACCGAGCGTCGCGATCCCGCTCGACCCGCCCGCATAGGCGACCCCGGAGGAGGCGACCATGACCGACTGTGCCCCGGTGAGCGGAAGGGTATAGCCGATGGCCCAGGTGTTGCTGGTGTTCGTGAGCACCGAGAGTTGGTTCGATGCCGGCTGGCAGACGAAGGCCTCGGCGTTGTCCATCGTGACCGCCGCTGCCCCGCACCCGGCAAGAGCGAGGGTTTGCGCGGCCGGCGTACCCCATGTGCCGTCGGTCTGGTTCAGGATCTGTACCACGCCGGACGACGAGTTCGAGACCAGACATTGCTCTGCGTTAGGCGTCGGAGCCAAGTACAACGGCCCCCCGCCTCCGGCCACGCTCTGCACCTGCGCCCAGTCGTTGGCGGCGTTCTTTTCCAGGACCACGACTGCATTCGCGGCATCCTGCGCGACGAGGATCTGCTTCGAGAGGGGGACGTAGGCCATCGCGTTCCCGGTGAGGGCTAATTGCGCGGGCGTCGTGCCGACAACCCCGAGGACGCCGCCGGACGAGGAGAGGCTGTAGGGCAGCGCGATCGGCACGGAGATCGCCGCGCCACTGGACCCGCTGGACGTGCTCCCCAGCGTAAAGGGCAGGAGGTTCGGCCCGGACGGGGAGAGCGCGTAGAACACCCCCTGCGTCTCGCGCCACGCCGTGCAGACGGCGGCAAGATTCCCCCCTTCGACTCGTGTCGGACGGCCGTCTAAGACCGTGTACACCTGCCCAGCAGTCGAGAGGAAGTAGGGTAGCCCACTGTTCACGGCGAGCCCGCAGAAGGTCTCTCCGAACGGCAGGGCGTATGACGCGCCGCCCGAGGATGACGGAGTATAGTGGATCAGTCCCTCGCCATAGCCCACCGCCCAGAAGTCGCTGTCGCTCCCTACCGCCGCCGCGCAGTACCCCACCTCTTGGGTCGCCTCCGAGGCGATCCAACTGGTGAGGAGGCCGGAGACGCTGCTGTACCCCGTGGTGGTGTCGTTTACGAGCGCTAAGGTCTCGCCGGTGAGGGTCTGGCCGTTCCACTCAAAGGAGGTGGACCCGGCGAAGTCGGTCCCGCTGAAAAAGGCGTTATTCTGCACGATCGGAGAGACGGCGTAGGTCACGGCCCCCTGAAGGTTCTGGGTCGTGAGCCCGCTGGACGCTATATCAAAGGCGGCGATCTGTGCGTGCCGCCAGTCCGGGACATAGAGAATCCCGTCAACGAGGGCATGGGATGCCCCGCGCGCGGTTTCACCGGAAGGAGGGAAGACGTATGCCGTCACCGCGTAGGCCCTGAGAGAGATGTGGGGTTATTGTAACGGCATTTTTTGGATTGCGCTTTTTTGCTGTCCTCCCTCACCCCGACACATTCAGCGTTGTGGCCGCAATATCGCCTGCCGAGAGCGACTGGTTGGGCGTTGACGTCGTGCCGTTGACGCCTGTGTGGGTATGGTTACTGAGCCACGAGATCAGTTTCGACACGAGCGCCAGGGAGTCCGAAGTCGCCCCCCCGCTGGCCGCTATAGAAATCGCCGCCTGCACCGCCATCGCCACGGTGGACGCCGTAAGATCCACTGGATTACTCCCGGCGTCGAGGCTAATAGCACCGCTTTTTGTGATAGTAAACGTCGTGCTGCCGGCCGTGACCGCCACATCCCCGGAGGCGTTGATCACAAGCGTCGTGCCGCCAAACGTGAACGTGAGGACCGCTTGAGCGTTTCCTGTCACGTTCACATTCCCTGCCCCGTCGACCTGCACTTGCGTCCCGGAGGCGTGCGCCATGTTGACGATAAACGGCGCCGGAGGATTCGCCACCCGCTCCGCCTGCGTGAAAGGCACTCGTTGGCGCGTGTTCGTGCCGTCGACGATATGGCGGTAGGTGGCGGGCACCGCCCCACTGGCCGAGCAGGTGATCGCTGTGCCGTCGGGAAAGACGCGCGATTCGTTCCCGGCGCTGTCTCGGTGCTCCCAGTACCCGCTCCACTCGGCCTTATAGTGCAGAAAGGGGTCACTCGGGGCGTTCGTGATGGCATCTTGGTTCTGCGAATAGAGGCTTTTGAGCCAGATGCCGTTGCGCGGGTCGTTATGCGGGAAGGCGATCAGCCCCCATGTCCCCCGTGTCGGCAACTCGTCTTCAGAAACCCGCAGGGCGTCGGCGGGGCCGTCGATGCCGACGAGCACGGGAGACGCGGGGGACTGTCCGCTGCGCAGGAGGACATATACGCCGTATCGATCCGGGTCATGGCCTATCACCATGCCGGTGTCCAGAAGGGGGAAGTGGGGGGCACTCATCAGCCGTTCCTCTGCGCGGTGGTGAAGTCCTGCGATATCTCGCCCAAGAGGGACCCTACATCGTGGGGCGTCACAACTGCCAATGGCGGCCCCATAGCGGAAGGAAGACCCTGAACGTATCGCCCGCGCAACCTCTGTGCGTTGCCGATGTGAATATCTGTCAAGAGGCCGGGGGTCGCCTCCTCGTAGATCGTCTTCGGAAGCCCGCGGGTCAGCGTGAGCGTCGTCGTGCTCTGGCCGCCGAAGACATATTCATGGGAGATGGCCTCGATATAGAACTCCCACTCCTCGCCGTTGCGGAAGGGGGCGTAGGTGAAGCGGTTGCCGGGGATAATGTCTGGGCGGAAGATACTCCGTACCTCCCCATGTCCCATGAGGGGGGCCGGTTCGTAGTACGACGTGATGCGGCTCATAAGGTCCGATATAAACCCGTCAAACGACCCCGCAGTAGCCGTGTTGGCCTGCGACACCTTCCCATCGACGTCCGCTAGCCAGTAGGTGTTGGTGATCTGCGGGCGGTAGCCATATCGCCGGATGCTCGCCACATCCGCCATAGCCTGCATGGTGAAGACATAGGGCGAGTTGATGCCCGCCCCCTTACCGATCATGGTGTAGATGGTTGTGGGTACAATGAGGTAGAAATTCCGCGCTTCGGCGGCGTCGAACTGAATAGCGCTGTCAATGAAGCCATACTCCGTCTCGCCATCCCGCCCCAGAGAATATAAAGGCAGGTTCTTCCACCGGGAGGTGTCCATTGTATATTTGCCGTTGGCGTACACTGTCCGCGGGAGAGGGTTCACCCGTGCAACCAGGGTTGGCCCAAAGGGAACCGCCGCCCCCGAGGGGCCCTTAATACTCGGCACAGTAAAGGTGTCGGCCGCATTAGATACAGACGCCGCGTTTACAGCATAAGCCCCTTGGGGGGCGGTGATAACGAAGAACTCGTAGAACGGCATAGGAAAGATGCGGGTAAACTTGTCGTACCACGTTCCTTCCGTGGACAGGAAATTCTCAGCCATAGGGATAAGCACATTCGCCGTAGGATAGTTGTCATACGCCTGCGTCATAGCCTCCGTGAAGGTGATGTAGCCGCCCTTGTAGTAGAACTGCGTCTTGGACAGGATGCCATCCTTCCCTGCCATGACATGCTCAAACCAGGACGCCCCCACCGAGGCCGGGGAGCCCCCGAGCAGTCCCTTGCCGAGAATGGCCGGCAGCGCGAGCGAGTGGTAAAGAGGCTCTAAAGCCGCCGCTGCGCTGCTCCCTAAGAAGGTCAGCGTGTAGTAGGACCGCTGGGAGAAGAAGTATTGGAAGTCATAACCCACCACCTCCGTCACCCGCGACACCCCCTCCTCGGCCTCCCACGCCTGCGTCTCCGTCGCGGAGTGGATGACCCCCACCATGAGCGGGCCCGAGAACACCCCGCGTTCGCCGGTGATGATCACCAAGGACATGGGGGTGAGGATCTCCGCCCAGGTGTAGGCCGAGGCGACGCCATCCGGGCCCCCCGGAGCGAGCGTGAGGCGGAACGTGCCGGGCTCAGACCCGCGGATCGATTTCTGCACGGAGGCAGAGAGCAGGAGTCCGTTAGAGGAGTCGATCTCCAGCAACAGCCCCGGCGACCCACTACCCTCGTAAGGATAGATTTGGATCGAGAGTTTAGGGACGGCGCTGAGAATACTCATTCCGGAATCCCAAAAACGTCGACCAGTGCCCCCCGAGTCGCACGGGAGGGAACCACGGCCTTATTCGCCTTCTCTAGCGAGGTCTTAAACTTGTCCAGCATCTTATTCACGCCTTTGAGCGCAGTCCCCATGTCATCTAGGGCCGTATGGTCTAGGCCGACCGCTGTAAGAAGGGCTCCGTTTTCGGTGGCCACATCTTTTCCCTTCAGCACCTTGAGGGCGTTCGCCTCCGAGGCCAAGGGGTTGTATCCTTTTCGGAAATTACTGAGGGCCTTTGCCTGCACGGGTGTTAAGTGTGCCCTCGTCGCTATCGCATGGTTAAGCGCCGCCACCTGGACTATCGGCACGCCTAAGAACCCCGCATCAGAAGCGTCTCGGTAGCTTCGGCGTATTCCTTGCGCCTTCATACCCGCGTTATATTTTTTATAGACCGCGAGCGGTGACATGATAGAGGACACCATACTCGTAGCCAGCAGGGGAGAGACATGCCTTGCATCCATGAGTACGCGGCGCGTGGCCGCGTTCTTCATATCAGATGCGTACACGCCCGCACCGAGAAGCTTCTTCTGGCCGCTCGCAGTCGTAAAGGCATGAGGGTTGTTCCGCAGGGCATCCTGATAGAAGAACGTCAACGGCCCAGGGTGAGATAGCAGGGTGTTCCTCCCGTGGACAAGCCCTTGTACCACCGAGGCCTCGCCCGCCCCCGTTCGCATCGAGGCGAGGCCGGAGCCCAGGAGCCCCCCCATCAGGCGTGACGTCCCCTGCCCGCCGCCCACTAGGCCCTGCGCGTTCGCCAAGGCCTTCCAGGCGTTCGTCATGACATGGATAGAGGTCGCCCGGTCCACGCCTGCCGCGGTGCCGGCCTCAATGACCTTCTGGTACTGCCGGAGGACCGCGGCCGGGGCCCCGCCGCCGAACAGCGCCCCTTGGCGGGCCATACCGGCCAGTTCTTTTGACGGTAGCCCACGGAGGAACGGGAGCATTTTACCCGCTGTGGCGATCTGCCGGACATCGGCCGCCGTGCCTTTGTTCGACCCTCCGGTGATGCCGTAGGCCGAGGCTATCCCCATCGCGTCCGCGCCGGTGACGCCTAAGCGGTTCATCCACGGTTTGAACTTCCCCCCAGAATAGAACTGGCTCAGGAGCGACTTTCCGCTCGTCCCGTAGCCGAACTGCCCGGAGAGGCGGGATGCGGAACGCCGAAGGTCCGAGTACGGGCGCTCGGTACCGAGGATGCCCTGGATCATGTTCGGGCCTTTCCAGGCAGCGCCCGCGACCGCTAAAGCCGCAGTCCCTCCGATCATCGCGGGGTCAACGAGATCCCCTAGCATCGACCCTTCCATGGCGTCTTTGATGAGCGACCCTATAGGCGAGCGCGTAGCGCCCCGGCCGAAGCGGCCCTGGCCCATGCGCCCATAATGCTGGCGCGCAGTGCGGACGGCGGCTAAATGCTGCTGGGCGAGGCGGTATTCCTTATCATCCGTCCCGCTGATCTTCGAGAGCAGTTTGACTTGCTTCTCAGCATTACGCTCCAGCTTCCTCGCCCCGTGGAACTGCGTGCGGAAGTCGCGCCGTGACCCGGAGGCCAGGGCCCCTTCCATACCCCCCACGGAGCCGGTGAGAAGCCCCTGCCGCCGTTGGGCGCCCATGGTAGAGAGCGCTCCGGCCTCCTTGTCTGCGGCTCGACGAGTCGCGCGCGCAAGCCTTTCTTGTGAAGCCCGGTAGGCGCTCACATGAGCGTCCGCCGAACCTCCGGCCATCGCCGCCTGATAGGCCCCCACATGACCAGAGGCGTCTACGCCAGGGACCATCATCGCCCGGCGCCGCGCCCTGACATGCGCCCCGCGGAAGCGGCGATACTCCGCCGATGCCGATCCTAGCGCGCCGGATGCAATAGCGTCGGGAACGACCCCGGCACCCGAGAGGGTGCGGGTGAGTATCTGGATGTTCTGATACTGTCGGCGCACGCCGGCGGCCGAACGACTTGACCCGGCACCGCCTTGCATCTGTCGATGGAGACGTGTGACCTGTGAAGTTAGCGCGCGCTGTGCGGCCTTTTGATTGCTTACGCCGGTCTTCGAGTTGCCCCCGAATAACTGCTGCGAAGGGTCAGCTACGTCCAGCATTTCCTTAAAGAGCCGCGCCGTGGCGGGGTTGGGGCGTTTCAGGAAGTCGTCAAATAACTGTTCGAGGCGGGATTTCCCTTCGCCCTCGCCGCCACCCGACCCCCCGACCCGTGACCCTGTGATCTTAATTCGTGCCATCGTGCGCTCCTGGGTGTCTATGTGCGGCTCTTAGCTTCTTCGCCG
Source organism: Gammaproteobacteria bacterium (assembly GCA_028064935.1). The sequence continues at coordinate 9,980 of JAPTWT010000233.1, forward strand.
CCTCTATAGCGGCCTGTGACACGCCGCGCATCAGCGGCCCGTCGTTTAGAAGCACCTCGCTCCACGCTGCGGCAATGGCCTCGGGCCGTAACTCTCCGGGCCGTTCCAAAGTGACGCCCGGCGTCTCCGCCGCGTGCATCTCCAAGATCCAGTCCATCTGCGCGGTGTTCAGCTCCTGCACCGCATCCGAGAACGGACTAGCCTTCAGGACCTGCGCTACGGTCCACAGACGCTGACTGCGTGGATCCTTCGGCCGGGGGAACGACGCCACGAAAGGTATCGAGGGCCGCAAGATAGCCCTCATAGACCTCCTTCACCGGTGCAGACTCCGGCAGTTTGCTGGCGTCCAATACCGGGCGTCCGTCCGGGCCCGTAGACCACCAACTGTCGTCCGAGGCGCGCTTGAGCAACACCTGGATGGTGGCGAGCGCCTGATAGAAGAAGAAGGTCTCGAAGTCCAGCCCCTCGGGGGCCCCGATCCCGGCCGGGTCGTCCTGCGCGCGCAGCCAGCGAGCAATGGACCCCACCTTGGCCTCATCACGGATGGAGGGGATCTTGAAGACAAAGGTCTCGCCCTTGACGGTGACGGTGAGTTCGGTCTGGGTCAGGGGGTTCTGGGGGGTTTCTTGCGCCATGGGGTGCTCCGTGGTAGATGAAAGCACACTCTACCTTAATCAAGAAAAAGGCGCAAAAAAACGCCGCCCGAAGGCGGCAATCACCCCCACAGTGATCTTAGAGGCCCGCGAGATTCAGCGCGGTGCCCATCAAGGCGGCTTGCTCGATCGTCTGAATGGCCTGGTTGCTGTTCAGGATCGACACGCCCAAGGCGTTCAGGATGTCCATGGCGGTGAATGACACCGCCTCGGTGATCGGCTGATTCGCCGGGATATTCAGGTTAAAGTTCTGCGCCACACACCCGACGTAGGTCAGGATGGCGTTCGCGTTCTCGTCCATAATGTGGAAGTCGAAGCTGTTGTTGCTCAAAACTTCCAGCATCGAGGAGGGGTATCCTAGGAAGGCCAGGCCCTTCTTGGTCAACTGGAAACTGTCCAGGCTGACCGTGGGCTCGATGCGCAACTGCTGGATTTCCTGCGGCTTCGCCGACCCGATGCCGTACAGAGCCTCCGTGCCCCAGTCGTTGCTCGCACTGGAGGTCTGCCCAAACCCTATGGACAATTCCCCCAACATGATATTGACCATGTTGCCATTGCGGACCCCATAGGCCAACTGCTTCGCATCAAATCCCGGCATACGTTACTCCTAGGCCACCAGCGACAGGGGCTGGATGGTCGTGTAAGTCGTGATGAAGTCCACCTGGCCCACAAAGATCACCTTGACCGTGACACTCAGGGTGCTGGTCTCGCCGTTGTAGTTCAACAGCAGCGACTTGGGGTCCCACGCCACTAAGATGCCGTTGCTGCCTTCAGTGTAGATCAAGGCGTTCAACAGTTTCTTGGTCGCGTTCAGAGCGCGCGCCATGCCAAACGGCGAGGCGATCGTGCCGGTGTACGGCTGCAACACCTGATTGCACGAGTACGCCAAGTAGTACCGGCACGCCACCTGCTGGTTGAAGACATTTTCCGGGTTGTTGTCGATCTGCCAGGTCGTCATGTCCCGGATGATCGTCGGCACGCCGGTATTCGCCGACACATGGATCGGCATGACGCCGCCATTCGTCAACTGGCCGATCTGCGATTCGGTCAACTGCACTTCAACGCCCGTCCCATTCAGCGCCTTGTATGTCAAGGGCTCGGCCACGCGGTTGCCTGCGGCCATGGCCGCTGCCGCCGCCGCCACATACCGTCCGCCGTAAACCTGCGTCGTGCCCGTCGCCGTGTTGATCGCCTGGATGCCGGGATAGACATATGTGACGTTGATCGCGTCCATGTCCTTGGCGTACTGCAACGCCTGCGTCACGGTGTCGCCCACCGAACTGCCGGTGAAGTACCGACGATAGTTCCGCGCCGAGATACTGCTGGCGGTCGCCACATGCTGCTGGCCCAAGGCCATCACGCCGATATCATTGCTGTCGGTGATGACCGTCCACGCCGGCGTAGTGAGCGCCAGGTTGAAGGCGTTCGCGTAGTCCTGAAGGGACGGCACCCCGTTCGTGGCCCCCGAGAAGTTCGAGAGCGGGATAACGACCGGCGCCTGCGCCGGAGCCGAAACCACCCCGCTGGGGATACTCGCCGCCGCGAGCGCGCTGGCATAGGTGTTCACGAAGAAGACAATATCGGTGAGCGTCGCGGTCACATCCACAAACTGATCAACCCCTGCGGCCGGGGCCGGAAGGGCTACGTCGGTGGCCGTGTCCAACTGTGAGGAAGGCAACGCTCCGTCGCTCACTACCTGTGCCGAGTAGTACCCGGTGCCGTTCAAGGCCTGCACAATGGCGGACACAGTGCCGTAGGTCTCGCCCGACAAGGGGAGATTCAACGACTCGCCGGCGTTCGGGCTGTCTACGATGAAGTTGGTCGCCACGCCGCCCGAGGACGACACAGAGTAGGTGACGGTCGTCGCCGTGCCCGTGTAGGCCAACTGGAAGGGAAGGCCGAGGTTGTCGGCCACCGCCGTCTGCTGGGCACCGGAGTACCCTTGCTGCGCGGCGTAGCTATCGAAGAGCGTGAGCAGGACACCGCCCACGGTGCCCGCAGAGACCTCAACCTGGAGCATATTGCTCGGCGTGCCATACTGCGCGCTGAGGAGATTGACCACCGTTACGCCGCCCGAGCTTTGGAGCGCGAAGGAACTCTGCGTGTTGGGTGCCGGATTGATATACGTCACTTTCTGCGCGCCGTTCAACTGCGGTGACGGCGTGAAGATGAAGGGCAGGAACGCGGCCATAGGCCCGTTGCGTAACGTCTCGGCCAGTCCTTGCGAAGTCGTGTGCTTGATGATGGTCTGCGGCACGCCGCCATACCCTACGCCGATCACGAGCAGAGGCGGGGTTGCAGCGGGGTTGGCCGGCAGCGTGGCGTTTACGTTGTCGCCGTAGTACGCACCGGGGAGGATGAGCTCCTGCCCGTTAAACTGTCCATTGACGGAGGGCATATTCTATCGCTCCTGTACGACGGGCCGCGTGCGGTAAGTCTCCATCAGGGCGCGCCACTCTGAGACCGTGCGCTTCTCCCGGCGATGGAGTGTGCGGAGCACTCCATAAAACACCTCGTCGTGGGTCTTGGCGACGTGTGAGAAAAACCGATCGAGAGGGATCTTGACTTCGTTCATGGCGATTCAGCCCCGCGCCTATAGTGGGGGTGATTATATAGCGGGGGGGGCGGGAGAGCCGAAAAGGAGGCCTGTTGATAGGGATGACCTATCTTTTGCCAACCAACAGTGATTTAATTAGCAGCGACGGGCCTGCCGAGGCCGGTAAAGGAGAGAAGCGATGAGCCCTGGTACAAACGACTGTGCGGACATTGACCTTACAGATAGTTGGCGAGTGAAACGCGGCAGTGCGTACTGCCATGAGGGTGAGCGCTTTTACCCCACCAACAAGCCAAACCCTACCCCCGGCCGTGTTTACGGGCTGGTAGAAGGATGCAACATAGAACAGGACATGCCATTGGACTGGCTGGAGCCCTTCTATGAGCCGCCGCGCTATATTATGTATGTGCAGGCGGACGAGGGCGGGGGCGTTTTCATGGCTACAGGCTTCAACACGTCTGTAAAGCCTGGGGCTGCGCGAGTCATTGTTTGGCGGGACGAGGAAGGGAAAACGCATGTTAAACCTGACGGGGGTCTGGAATGACCAGACAAAGATTCACTGCCGAACAGATCGAAGAGGCTCAGAAGCAAGGGTATGTCTACACGAACCATGATAGCGCTTTCAAAGTGGGCGACAAAGTAAAGCGCAAGGACGGCAGCGGGTTCTTAACGAATCACGGCACGGTCGTCGCCTGCCTCATGGCGCCGGAGTGGTACTTTGACGGGTATAAGCTCGTTTCAGAGAGGTACATCGCCACGGACTACTGCCAGAGTTTCTATGGGTATCGACTAGTTGCTACCCCGAGAGAAGAAGTGAAAGGGGCTCCATACCTTCCCCTACTCGTCGTAGAGATTGACTTTAGGCTCGGGTTCGGGCTCGAACGTCGCGAAGAGACACTAGGCAGCATCGCTTTACTCGACGCCCCGCGGTATCTCCGTGTGTTTGAGAATTCAATGGAGAAAGTCGCGGAAGAAGCTCAGTAAAAAGCCCTCTAGGGGGCTTTTTTATGCATCCGGGCTAGGGGGAAGGGTTTATTACGAGTAATCCGTCGTATCCTGCACACTCACAAAGCCCGCTTCTACGCTCCCTATGGGGCCGAACTGCGTCGTCACCGTGGTGTTCAAACTCCCCACGAGGTCCAGCATGACCTGCGCGAAGTAAAAGGCCGGGGACTCCTCATCCTTCGTCTTCTGCGAGGAATAGGCTTGGTACATAAAGCGGGTGTCGTCCCATATCTGCCCGAAGACGAGCGGCGCCATGCTGCTGAAGACACTGATGATCGCATCGCGGTAATACTCACGCTCCTGAGCGGAGTAACTGAGCACCGTCATGCTAAACCGCCGCCGGACCTGGGCGGTAAGCGTCCATTCGTTGGTCTGAGACGCATTCACACCCTGGCCGATCGGAGCCTCTTCCATCACCGGGCCGTAGTCGAGATTGATCGTAATAATGGGCAGAGCGGGCGATCCGCCGAAGGTGAGCGGCATGGCATGCAGCACCTGCGGACGCACAAACCCCCTCGGAAGGACCATGTTCGTGAAGGCCGCCTGCATCATGCGCAGTAACAGGGACAGGATTTTGTCCTGGTTGATCGTCAAGGCCGCTGCGGGCAGGATCGGGCCCGACTCCACTTGTCCGTTGGCGTCCGTCACGCGATAGAGATATGTCGTCTGCGCGTCGAGCGGGGCGTTCATCAGATCCCCGGTGTCGATCCACAGGGACAGCGGATCGCCGGAGTAGAGGGTTTGCCAGACGGGCGACGCGCTCTGTACGGCGCGCTCCAGCGTCATGGTCGTGTCCGCATCGATATTCAGGGTGATGATGCCCCCGGTCGGGAGGGGCTGGGCAATGAGGGACGGCATGGGCAACCCTGCACGAAAAACCCTACTTTACCACGGCAAAAAAATCCCCGCACGAAGGCGGGGACAAGGGCCTGCCAGGGGGGGCAGGGAGGAGACTATTGGAGCGGTGTTCCTTCGGGGGCTGGGGAGGGGGACTCGTCCCCTTCTTCGACGTTTACAAAGCCGTGGAGCGGGCCCACATAGTTGATGGTGGCTACGGGCCCCCAACACTCCTCGGCGAAAACAATAGCATCGTGCATATTCGGGGCGATGACCACGCGGTTTACGCGGTCTAGGCTGATGACTTGGAAGACGCTCGGCAGCATCAGTCGTCCATCCCTGGGCGGAAATAACTCGCCGGCTTGCCTGTCTGTTCCTTCAGGAGGCGCGCGCGCTTTTTCGGCACCTGCTTCCACTTGTAGACCGCCTGCCGGGAGATGCCTACGAGCGCCGCCACCTCTCGGTGGCCGCCTAGTTCCTCAATGATAGCTCGGGTGTGTCGGTCCATGGGTGTGATATTAACCGCTTACCGGAGGGGTGTCAACTATTATGCCCCTTCCGATTAAGCTGCCCCCGAATGAGCATTTCGATCCACCCCGTAACACTCATACCCTCTCGGTCCGCCGCTTCCTGAACTTCACGCTTCATTTTCTCGGAGACCCGGCACTCTATTTTCTCGGTTCTGATCTTCTTGCGCTGCATGACAGTTGTCCTGTATAATGGCCCATGACAAGTGTACCACTAACCACGGAGAGACAACAATGACGAGGAAAACGATCACCTTCACAGACCACCTCATTCAGGCCACGCTGGCTTCTGCCTTAAAGAAGATTGTAGGCGAGGAAAACTGGCTTGGAGAGGAAGTGCGTGTACCGGACACACGGTATCGTTGGGATATGATGTTTAAGGCCAACGGTAAGACGTTTGTCGTGGAGTTCGACGGTGACTCGCATTACCGAGATAGCCTAGTGATCCGAAAGGACCGCGAAAAGGACGAAATCGCTAAGAAGATGGGGTACACCGTTGTTCGTGTCCCTTACTTTGTCCAGTTGACCACCGAGACTCTGCACCACTGGTTCGGACTGGATGCCGATATTGTTCAGGAGTTTCCCCACGGTTTCATCAAATCCAAAGTATATCCAGCGTCATTCTGTGCTATGGGAGTATGGCGATTCGAGTACGAAGTGTATCAGCTCCCGTTCCCTGTGTTCACGGCGATTATGGACTCCTTATTCGATCGCACAGACGAACTGAATTATAACCTTAATTATACGTTTGGAGAAGCTTTGTCCGACTTTTTAGATGATGTCCTCGGCAAGAACGACGAGGCGAAGGATACAAACTAAGTATGCCTCCCAAATTGCTGCTCAAGCATCCGCGCCAGGATCTCCGCCGGGGCGTAGGGCTTCATGGCCGGGATGATCCACGGGGCGGAACCGGGGCGATCGGACATGGTGCGGAAGCGGACGTTCCCGAACCGCCGCTCCTTCGTCTCGACGGACAGCATTTTCATCGCGCTGCCCGACATGCCGGGCACTAACTGCTCCGTGCTCTCATCGTTCTTCAAGGGGATGATGCGGTATAGATGCCCCTCGGAGTCCATGCGCGTGTTCTTCCCCCCGCCGAGCATGTACGGCTTCAACTCCGTCTCCGGGCGACCATACTCAATGGGCCGCACCGACGGGTGTTCTTTGGGGTCCTCCTCAGTCCATATCTCCGCGGTGCGCATCCCTACCTTCCACTGGATGGCCGAGGCGTAGTCGCCCGTGGGATGGCGGAGCAGACGGCCGCCCGGACCGCCTAGCGCGCGCCGCCCGACGGCAAACTCCACCCACATGCGATAGGTCTCCATCGCCGCCTCGCCGATCTCCTCGGGCGAGAGGGCGGTTTTGACATAGTAGGTCTTGTTAAAGGCCACCGGGGAGGGCCTGCGGTGAGAAGGGCGAGGCCCCGTTGCGCGTGCGCGTCCAGAGGTCGAGCAGTTGGCAGTGCAGACGCAGGGGAAGGGCCGCCCCCTCCGCACCCAGGGGACGGTAATGCGGCGCGCCGCCCGAGGCCCGGAAGACGATGTACACCGGAGACGCCTCGTACTCCACCGTGTAGGCGGTGCCGGGGCCGTACTGCGGGTCGGTGAGCGTCACCATACCGCTGGAGGCGGTATAGGCGACGTCTTCGACGACACTGCGGGTGTTGGGGTCATAGACCCGCACGGCGCCGCTGGAGGCCAGAGAGAGCGACTGCTGATAAGGCAGCGTCATATCACGGCCCATGACGAGCGTGGTGTTGAACCGCTGGCGGGCCTGGACCTCTAGGAAGGCGTCAAAGACCGAGGCCTGTTGCCAGACCTGCGTTTCGGAGGGTGGGATCGTAATAACAGGATTCCCTGTCCAGACGCCCCCCTCCGTGGAGTTCATCGTCGATCCGGGCTCCGGGCCGAAGTTCGTGCGCCCGATGTGCGTGAGCAGTCCGAAGAAAGGGGCGGCAAACGCATCCCAGTACACTCCCCGGCCGCCGCACGAGGAACAGCCAGGGTCGGGTGATCCCGGCACGTCGGTGTTGCCTAAAGTACACGGACATTGGTGCCCCTTGGCCCATTGGAGCTCGACCCCGTACTGGCCTATGAGGGCGCTGAAGGGGCTTCCCGGCAGCACATAAGGGGAAGCCGGGGGGAAGAAGGGGCTGGTTCCGTTCGCCATTAGAGGGTAATCATCTGCGGGCCGGTGATCTTATTGAACACCAGCTGGAGGAGGTCCTGGCGCATCTTCGTCCAGTATTCTATGAGCCCCGAGTAGGCCCCTTTGTCGCTCCACTTGGTTGAATACTGGAGGCCGTCCACGGTGATGCCGTACTCCTTCGCGCCGTAGTTGATCGTGCCCTGCACAGTGGACAGTGCCTGAATGGCGGCTTGTGCTAATACAAGCTGCTTCACAAAGCTAAAGCGGCTGTTGTAGTCCGATGATTCGAGGCCCGCCGTATATTGGAACCAGAGGCCACCAGGAATAGACTCGGCGAACCCCATGAAAGCTAATTGCATAGCAAACAGGGGGAGCATCTGGACGTTCGCTGCGGGCACCAAGCGCACCAAACCGAAATCATGATCCTCGACGTACCACGTCGGCGGCACGCGAAAGAAGTCATTGAGCAGCGGATAGATATAGGCGATATTCTTCACCGCCGTGTACGCCCCGGTATAGAACTCGGCGACCTTGATCGGTCGATAGCGCAGGGACTGCACCATCCACCCTTCGTCCTGCGCGCGCGTGAAGAAGAAATCGTAGGCGGCGTCTTCGAGGTCATAGTCCACGCCGAGCGTCTGGACCTGCCCCACGCCCGACACCTGTAGGCCGGTCGCCAAGGTGGCCGCGGGTTGCCGCGTCGGCGGACTCGCCACCCAGGTGAGCGTCAAAAGCAGGCCGGTCTCCTGCTCCACCCAGTCCTCCGCCCAGCGTATCCATTGCAACAGCGTCGTGTCAGGGATCGGAACCGGTGGGTTGCCGTACACCTGGATCGGCACGCCGGTAAAGGACTTCAGATCGGCCGGCATCAGTCCCGTTTTGGTCGGCGCGCCGGAGGGGTAAGTCACAACAGACGGCGCTGCCAGATTCGATCGGTCCCACGTCCAGATGGCCTTCGTAGGGACGAGCGGCGCGTCGGTGTTGCTCTGCATCAATTCCGGCATGGACTAGCGCCTCTTCTTCGAGGAAAGGTTCTTGCCCCGCCCAATGAAAGAGGGGGGGTCCAGGGGATCAACGGGGGGCACCTTCTTCTCCGCGGGCCTCTCGACTACGGGGGGCGGAACAGGCGCGGGCGGCGGCGCAGGGGCTGACTCCGGGGGAGCGGATACGACGCGGCCCATTGCCTCCACCAGGACATCGTGATGGCGAAGCAGCGCCGGAAGATCCGCGATCTCGCCGGTAGAGACAAAGTGCGACCCTCGCCAGACAAAGCGCGTGCCTTCCAGGGCCATGACCAGGCGGCCCATGCGGCGCCACCGATTATGGAGGTCGGAGGCTGGTTTAATCGTTGCGTGATAGTGCATGGCGGGCCGCCCCTAGCGAGAGTTTCCTCAGTGAATAGTATCACAAAGGCGATTAGGCCACCGTTTCGGGGGTCCAGACATATCGCCGAAGGGGCAACCCTGCCAAGCGGTAATACCCATTGAACCGCGCATTTTCGTACTCCGTGGCCTGCGGGTCGTAGTAGGCCAGGAAATCCTTCATATCCCGCTTCATGAATGTCATTCGATGGAATAGCCCCGCAGGGCCTACATACCCCGGATGCGGAAGGGTATCCCCCATGCACGCAAAGCCTACCCCCTCGGCCGTTTTGCCCGAGGCATACCGCGTGTCGGAATACGAAAGGATGGGCAGGTTCTCAGGGTTATATCGGGACGCAAAATACTTGAACATCTTCGAGAGGCCGCCCAAGATGCACCCCCTAAACGCCATGCGCGTGAACTCGATCTGCGCCTGTCCTATGCGGAAGGCGGAAACCCCCAATATGTCGTCCCCCTGGGTGAGCCCTAAATAGACCGATGACGACGTGAACCCTTGCAGGTGGTACTTTTCAAGGAACGCCTTCGCTGCTTCTGAAGGGAGTTCTATGATGTCCAGCTTATGCGCTGAGATGGGCTTGTGCTGCCGCAGTCGGGACGCGACCATAGAAAGGACGGCCTCTCTCCTCTGCGCCCACTCCCAATCAAAGAACAGCATGGCTTCAGGATCTTTGGCCTTCTGCTCCATGAGAGCCAGCGTAGAGTTCATCGTCGCCCGGTCTGATATCTGAAAGGTTGATATTATGCGCGCAGGAGTTCCTTCTAATTCAGGAACATCTAGGAACAGCGACCGAGCTTCTTGAACCTTTGGGCGCCATTCTTTCCAAAGGATTTTGCCCCCCTTCCGCATGTTGCATTCCGGGCACGACAAAACGATATTAAACGCCGCGTGCGCCCCATCGCGCGCAACGGGAACGATGTGCTCGACATGCGTATCCTGTGTGGCGGGCCCAAAAGGGCGGTTACAGTAATAGCAAGCCTCCTGCTGCCATACCCGAAGGAAGCGCACATGGGACGCTAAGTCAAACGACTCCACGGTTTGGTTACGCTCACGAAGCCGCCGACGGTGCTCGCGGGCACGGTAGACCTCAGGGCGCTTCGCGCGGTCCTCCCGTGTCTCACGGTTCCTGCCTGTCGCCCTGCGCGCCTCATTGCTCCTTTGGCGGTAGGCAGCGTATTGCTCTTCCCCCATCTTTAACTGCTGGTACGCTGCACGTCGACGTTCTTTTTGTATAGGTGTCGTCTGAAAGGTACGCATATAGCGGCGGTATGCCTCTCTCTGCTCGGGGGTTCTGTTATCGCGCCGCTCTTTAGCTTCCGCTGCTATGCGCGCGCGAAGGGCCGCGTCGGCAGCATAACGCGCGCGACCCGCTAGGGATCGCTTAAGGGCGTAATCATCCGCACGTTTCGTAGGATGCGTCTTTCGGTACTCTCGAAGGTAGGCGGCGTTTTCCTCCCGGTGC
>JAPTWT010000002.1 GCA_028064935.1 Gammaproteobacteria bacterium
GGGTTGACGCCGCCTGCGGTCACCGCGCCCGTCACCCCGAGCGTCCCGCCTACCGACAGGTTCCCCGAGACGCTTTGCCCTTGGGCCAGCGTTATCGCCCCAGTGCTGAGATTCAACGTCCATTGCGTGACCCACGCACTGGTGGTCGTGTCATACGTTTGAAACGTCTGCGTGCCTGCCGTGTCGTCCACAATCACCTGCCATAGATTAGGGACACTCAATACGACTGCCTGTGCCATAAAAAACCCTCCTTAGAATGCCGCGCTCGTAATCTGTCCGGTAGCGCCCACAATGACCGTTCCGCCCAAATTCACGACCAAACTTTGCAAATACGCCGCGCCGTTGACCCGGTAGGTGCCATTAACGGTCAGCGTGTCGTAAGCGACTTCATCGCCCGAGGCCACGAAGCCCGTTTGGGTGCTACCCACCGTCCCGTTTTGCACCAACTGGTCAAACTGTGTTGTGGGCACAACGGGGTTGCCTGCAAAGTCGGTCGGTACTGCCACGCCCCCGACCTGCGCGATGTTTTCCGGGGCATCCACTTCGACCGAAACGGCCGGCATGATGACATAGGCATCGCCCACCGCCGGGGTGCTGGGCAGCGCCGCATCCAAGGTGATGACGCCTGCTGTCGTGAGAGCCGTCACCTGGCGCTGGACCCCGAGGTTGAGGCCCGACGTGAACTCAATCAGGTTCCCCGTCAAGGCAGCCGTGACGGCAGCCGACAGATTGACCGCGGTGCCAAGGGGATTGGCCAGGACTGCATTAATAACCGTGGTGGTTGAATCCGCTCCCACGACCCAGTTGGTTTCCTGCGCGCTGCGCGTCCCGTTGGCCATGATGTCGCGGACATTTTGCAGGCCGATGCCCGAGCTCATGGTGTCACCTCCTCAAACACACACCGGGCCCTGTGCTGTCCTGTCTGGGGGTCCCGGGTCGCCCCTAACAGGCAGGTCGTCTGCATGGAGGTCCTCCACCGGCGCTGGTTGCCCGCGATCACCAATTGGGATTGCGGGTGCGTGCGGCATATCCATATGGTTTGCTTCGTGTCCAATGGACTAGCCCCCCTTCGTGAAGGCCGCGACGACTTTTTGCAGGCCAAGGAACTGCTCATAGAAAAACGGTTTGTAGACTCCACTGTACAAGGCGTTCTGGACCAGCAGCATAACCCCCTGCACGGTCACTTCGATCGCCGAGGACGTGTAGTTGTACCACAGCCCCGTCAGGTTGTTGTAGATCGGAGTCGCCCCAATCAGATTGTCCGGGATGGTGATCTGCTCCGTTACCGGCACTTCATTGGCGGCGAGCAGCTGCCCCGACTGCCCTTCATCTATCCATACTGACAACAGTAAATCCTGGCTATATTCTTGGGCGCTCGCCGTGGTGTTGGATACCGCAATGGCCGTGTAGCCCTCCGGGGTGAGAAAGGTGGTCGACGCCTGTCCGGGAACCCCTCCGCTGCTGATCGGGGGCACCGTGGCCACCTGCATGATCAGCTGAGGAGCAGCTTGCGCCGAGTATCCGGTCATCGCCACGACCTGGTTGAAGACGGGCAGCGTAATCGGAAACCGGAAGCCGCCTAGGCTGGTATGCATCTTGCCGTCCGATCCCAGTGCGCTCTGGGGGGACGCGGCGATGAGGATGTCCAGCTTCTGGGCAATCACGTCCATGCCTTGCACCGACTCGATAGGTACACTCATGCACTCGCCCCCTTAGACCACACCGGACATGACTTTTTGGTATACCCTGCCGCTCGTCACATTGCCCAGGCGCACCTGAATTTCATCGGTCAGCCTGACATGCCAAACCAGCACAGAGCATTGGATACCCGTCTCGCTGGTATTCGCGGTCATGGTCACTTGCACATTCTGAGCCGCCTGCAGGAACATGGGGACTGGGTGCCCGGATCCCAGAGCATAGGCGGGATAAGACAAAACCACGTCTCCGTCGTCCAGCGTGAAGGTGATTGTGAGTGCATCGGTTCCCGTGCCAGCACTGACCGCGACGCCTGCGATGACGAGCATCTCATTGCCCTTCGCATTGTCCTGCGCGAACGTGACGGGAGCCACGCCAACCGGCAGCGTGGTCGACAGCGGCACCGCAGCAACGATTTGATTCTGGTATTCGTTCAGGCGGATCCATTCAAAATCCCGGGGCAATACGCCGCGGCCATCGATCCCTAGTTTCTGAACCTCGGCAAGCTGACGACCTGTTAGGGTCACGGTCCCAGGATATTTGGCCATGCGGGCCAACGTCGGGGCTTCGATCAGGACGTTGGCCGCAGCCCAATAGTTAATGACGTCCGCCGTTGTGTTTTGCGCGTTGACCTGCAAGCTATCCCAGGCCGATGTATCCCAGACGGCTCCAGCCGTGGGATTGAAGGCGCTCCAGAGCGCCGCAGCGCTGTTGTCGATGGACTTGCTCTGGTAATTGTCCGCTTGCACCGTCAAACTGATCCCGGCTGTGTCCAGATGCTGGAGTCCCCTGAGCGTCACCAGTCGGCGCTGGCGGAGATGGGAATATTGAAACAGGGCCTTGGGGGCCCCCGCGACTTGAATCGGGACGGTGCTGGCGTTCCCTGCCACGTCAGGCAGGAGGGCCGGCAAATATTTGAGGGTTTCCGTGATGAATCCGGTCGTCAGCCCCATCGGTAACACTCCCTTCGGGTACGATCATCTCCGTAAGAAAAAAAGGCGGAGCCTCAGCCCCGCCCCATGAGGCTTTAAGCGTTGTGGGTCTGCTCCCCGGCGACAATGAAGTCCAGCAGGGAAATGGAGTCCGCCGGGATGTCATCGCCCGACGTGAATTGCTGCGTGGCGATGTCAAAGTAAATCTCGCCCGCCGCTGGGGCATTGCTGCTGGTTTGGGCCTCCGCGAATGGGCTCACGGTGGAAGCGGTTCCCGCGGCAGCCAAAGGTGCCACGACCAGAGACCGGACACCGACGATGTACATGTTGCTGGGAAGCCCCGCAGAGGCGGGAATCGCGTAAGCGGTTCCCGAGGCGATGGCGGCGGTGTTGACGAATGGGCGCTGCATGGTCTAGGTCCCCCTTCTTATAGCGTGTTCCCGCCGCCGGCATCGACGACGACCGCATCCATGGCCACCATGATCGCGTTGGCCGCAATGCTCTGTCCGTTGTCGACGACCGTGAGGTACGCTTCTTGATCCGTCAGCAGCTGCTGGCCCTGCACGAGCATGGGCAGCGCGTCAAACTTGTTGGTTTCGCCCTGGCTGAGCCCAAAGTTCATCAGGTTCTGGTTGAATCCCACGGGAATGCCGCCCTGCGGGTGCCGGTGCTGCTGTTCGGAGTCCGTGTTGATCCACGCCGACAGCAGTTCCGCTCCGGCGGAGGTCGGCTGCGGAGAGCGGACGCCCATCCGGAGGACAACCATGGCCTGGCTCGCGCTCAGTTGGAAAAACAGGTTGTCGTGCGCGCTGCGCACAGCTGGGTACTCCGACGAGTTTTGGTACTGGAACCGGTAGCCCTGGCTGGGCGTGGTGGCGTTTTGGTTCCTCGCATGCCGAATCATACGGTACACGGCACTGCCGACGGTGCTCTGCTTCATGCCGCCGGGCAGACTCGTCCACGCATTGCGCCAGTCGCCGCGAGACGAGATGGCTCGGGAAGGGACCACGAATGCGCGCTGGTTGAGCGGGTCGTTAATCGGGAAGGCCTCGTTGCTGTACACGGGAGCCATTTTCGCCAGCTGAATGGAGTCGTACACAAAGCCCCACAGTTCCACGGTGTAGTCGTCGGTGATGGCGGTGTCGCCCGCTTCGCAACGAATGGAAACGCTGGTGATAAATTTGGGACAGGTCACGTCCACCACAGAGGCCAGCTTCCCGTCGCGCCGGTAGAACGGCTCCCCGAACTTGATCATGGTGCCCCGCCGGATGCGCCGGGGGTCCGGAGCCATGTTGGTGTCTTGCCGCCCGCTCAGGTACACGTACTGATAGTCCTCATTGTCCAGGACCAGCGAGACCGAGCGGAGATCTTCGATGGTGCCGTTCGCGGAGACCGGTGAGGTAATGACGGCATACTGCACCTCGCCTACTTGCTTGCCGTTCAGGTATCCCATGGGCAGCGAGGGCTCGGTAGTTGCCAGCGCCGGGGGCGCCCAGTAGGTGTTCGCCGCTTTGCCCAGACCCGTGCTCGCGGGGTTGCTGTTGGTCCACTTGCCCAGTAGTCTCAACTCAGGAAAGGCCATTGTTGTTGAGCCCCTTTCTTATCGAAGGCATTAGCCTTCATCTTCGTTTGCGCTGGAGAGCGCCGTGCTGTCAGTCGCTGCCGTCGCGGACGAGCCGGACGAACTCGTGGTGCTGCCTGTAGTGCTGGCGCTCCCGGAGCCGCTCGTGTTCACCGTAACAGTGGCACTGGACCCGGAACCTGCTGTGCTGGTGCTTTTCATGAGATAGTTCTTGTCGGCCCAGTGCATAGTGCTCTGGCCTAACAGAGCGAGCCCACTGTATAGGGCCCCGTCGCTGAGGCGTGTCCCGGCATTCTGCCTCTTGGACAGCACATGGGCCAGTCCGCCGCCGATCGCTGCCACTGAGGCCACAACGACCTGCGTATCCGCGGCGCCGATGCTGCCCAGATTGCCGCGCCGGGCCTGATCGATCAGCACTTGATCCAAGCCGCCGATGGCCGCAGCTCCCAACCCTGTGGCGAGAAACTGATAATCTTTTTTGGCCACTTTGGAGGCCTCCTTAACTGGCTTCTGGTTCTGGAGATATCATATCTGCGCCCGTGTCAAGCGCTGGAGCTTCCCGTTTTTTCCGTTTTACGTGGTCAGGTTGAGCAAGCGCAGGAGCAGCACGGCCGAGTTGGCCCCCAGCATGCCGGCGCTCCCGCTCTCCAGCAAAGTGCCGGGCTGGCTCTCGATCATGCCCAGGCCGCTCGCGGCCATCAGGCCCAGCGCCCAATAGATGGACTGGGGCCCCGGGCGGGTGACCGACCACAGAGCTGATCCCGCTCCAGCGCCGCCCACAATCAGCGCATCGCCGATTTGCTTGCTCTGGCTGCTCTTGCGGCCCACGTGTGTGCGCTCTAAGATGGGCGTGTTTTTGTCCGTTGTCTTCGCCACGGCCTATTCCTCCTCTTTCGCCCGAACAATCTCCGAGTGGCTCTCGTCAATGGAGGCAATCTGGTGATAGACGTACGGCCCGGCGACTACAGCGGCGGCGAGGCCCAGATCCCAGTACCATGGCAGCCAGAAGACGCGGAACGGAGTGCCTCCCAAAAAGGGGGTCCCGTTGAACAGCGCTTTGGTGCTGGTACCGGTGGCAGCCGAGCTGGTGGGAGTGGCCGTCGCGAGGCTCCAGCTGCTCTGCGTGAGGATGCGGTACACGGCGTAGCCGAGCAGCGCAATCAGCACAAAGATCACCAGATAGAGCTGCCATTCCCACTTGACCCACCGGAGTTCTAGGGTCGCGCCGTTGTTGGCGCTCCAGGCGATTTGCTGGCTATAGCCGGCATCTGGCCACGCCTGCAGCGGCTTGCCGTCAGTGCCGGTGAGCTTCCCCGAGGCCCACGCACTGTTGATCTGGCTGGCGGCGGCGGCGGCGCTCCCATTGGGCCAGTTTTCAATTACCAGATAGTTGCGCGTGCCTTCCGCCTCATCCGCCTCCACCGACTGCACTTGCTGATTGATGTCGCTCTGAGCGGTTTGGAGGAATTCGGCGTAGTTGAACAGATAATCGTAGCTGAGCGTCGCGATGGCGCCAGCCCCCAAAGACTCCACCAGGGACCCGCTATTCGCCGCGCTTGCCACGGTGCTGTACGCAAAGGATGCCACCTCCATCCCTCCTATGCCCCCATGGTACGGGGTGGGGCTCAATCAGGAAGGGCTTCCCGTAAGCCAGACCTTGAAGTGCTCCATGGCCGGCACGAAATCGGACTGGAAGTAGCGCCCGTGTAGCAGTTCCGCATGCGCCCGGGCCGCCGGGAACTCCCACAAATAGGCGAGAATCTTCGCATAGTCGTCTTCGTTCAGAGATCCGGCGAAAGGCTTGGCCAAACTCCGGACCCAGCCGATCTTGTCCGCTGGAATCGTGTTCAAGGCTTCGTTGAGAATCGGTTCCTTGCGCCGCAATCGCCGCTCGAGCTCGTCAGGCGTGATCGCATTCTCGGCCAGCCAGCTCGCCATCGCAGTGGCGGCATTCTTTAACAGGGGTTCTTTGAGGTTCATGCGGTTTCGCCTCCAGAAGGTGGGGTAAAAGGGGAGAAAGGACCGGGCGCGTCCGACGTTTGGGGCTCGCTCTTGGGCGCCTTGCCCGCCAGCGGGTTATTGGGTGATAGGCCCCCTCCCAGGACGGACGTTAGGCTGTTCAGCACCGTGGGAATGTTCTCCACGATGGCGTCGCGGATTTCCAGGTCCGAGGCGTGGATGCTCTTCTTCTGCTCCCGTTCGAGCTTCCGATCTTCCCGGGCCGCTTCGATCTGATCCATTTGCCACTGGTACTCTGGAGTCGCGCCCACAGGGACCGCGCTCTTGAGCTTGTCGATCTGAATATCCTTGTCCAGCAGCTTGAGCTTGAGGTCGAAGTCGTTCTTCAGCCGCTCTTTTTCCAGCTCGGCCTGGGCTCTGATCCGCTCGGCTTCCTGGTCCTTGCTGTGGGCCAGATCGGCCATCATTGCCTTGACTTCCGCCATTTCCCGGCTGTGCTGCGCTTGGAGCATTTCGCGCATGAGAGCTGCGTTTTCCTTTTCACGCTGGATCTGGCTGTCCTTGGTTTCGGCAAATAGCTTGAGATACAACTCGCTCTGAGACCGCTCCTGTTTGACAGCCTCCTCGACCGCGCCGCCGATGCTCTCCTCGGCTTCCCGGCGCAGCTCGCGCTCTTGGGCCGCCAGGCCCAGGGCCGTGTCCGCGGCGGCCTTCTGGATGTTCACAGCCCCTTCGGCAAACTGCATAATGTCCTTGGGCGCCTCATTTTTGGGCGCATCCAGCGACTCCAACTGCTTCAGGGCAAGACGCTGGTTGAGATAGGCATTGAGCTTCATGGTCATCTCGTCTTGCGGCACGGGATTGCCGTGTCCATCCAGCGCGTCCAGCTGCTTGAGCAGCATGCGCTGCTTGACCTGGTCCTGCAGCTGGGACGTAATCTCATCCTGATCCGGCTTGGCCAGCCGCTTGAGGGTCTCCGCGTTGCGCACGTCTGCCACGGCGGCCGCCAGCTGACGGCTGGCCGGATCGGTGGGAATGATCTGGTTGCGCGCCCTGCCGGCGCGCTTCATCCATCCATTGGCTGCTGCCATCTTGACCGGTCCTCCTATTCTTCCGAGCCGTCCGGGCCGATCAGAATGGTCCGGATCTCCTCGTCGCTCCACTCGGGCAGCTGGGCCCGCAGCCGGTCCGCAATCTGCCGGCGGAAGAGCGCGCGATTTGCCCGCACGGCTTTCTCCGCCTCGTTCGGCTGGCCGCCCATAACCACCTTGCGGTAGCTCTGCGACCCGAAAAACGCGGAGAAGTTGTACTCCTTCTGGTCTGGGGGGCGCCTTTCGTCGGCTATCGCGTCCCGGGCCGCAATCTCCTGCTGCCACAAAATGAAGCGGTCATGCTCGGGAAGCGCCTGAAACTGTTCATCATCGGTGCGCAGCGGGCCATCGTTCCACGCCATGAATTGCACCCACAAATCGAGCGGCGCATTCGCCGTGAAATACGCAAAATGCATGCGGATCGGACTGCGCGGCTTGCCTTTTGCTGGCTCGTCCGAGTACCCTCCCCCATCGTTGATCGCCAACTCTCCGTCATCCGGACCTGCACGCAGCTGGGCTGCGATCTCGGCGAAATCAGGAGATTCGCTGTCGTCCTCTGTCTCGTCGGGGAGCTCGATCAGGTTTTCGTCGTCATCCAAAGGGAGCACCTCCTCTCGGAGCTATCATGCAGCGCCTGTCACTCTGCGTCACACGCTCGCGGAGGGCCGTCACGCAAAATGGCCCCCTAGGGCCTCAAACCCGCGTGACACGCCTCACGACATGCCGCGTGAAATCCGCTAGAATGAGAGAAATAGGGTATGACCGTGTCACACGCATGCCGGAACAGGAGGAATTCCATGGCTACACGCACCGCGAAACCCAAGGCCCCGCCTAGGAAAGCGCCGATCAAACCGCCGGAGGAAAAAGGCGGCGTTGCAAACTTCCGGCTGACGGCCGAGCAGGTCAAGGAATGGGATGACTGGGATCAGCGCGCGAAGATTGCAGGGCTGTCGCGCCGGGACTGGCTGTTTGATCAGATGCGGCGCCAGCTGGGGCCTAAGCCGAAGCGCTCCGCGCATGATGTCGCGCTATATTGGCAGCGGGGCATTTCCATGGGACTGATGTGCGGCCGGCTGGATGCCGCCTTTATGCAGGAGGCCGAAGACGCGCTGATTGACGAGGGGTGGGCCCGCAGCTGGGCGGACAAGCACCCGGAGATCGTGCAGGACGTAGTCCAGTGGCTCTCCGGACAGCCCTACGGTCTGCGCTTTGCCAAATGGTGGGAACGCATCATGAGGGATGAAGATGCTCATACAGCTGGCGGACCCTCGTAAAATAAGCGGCGACGTCCATGATGATTCCCGCGTCGGCCCGCAGGTTCTTCCGGGCTTCCCAGTCGGACTGGCGTTCGGCAATGGCCATGAGGCCTTCGGCAGCCACCGTCAGTTCGCGCTCCCCCACGATGGCCACCTGCTCCGGGATGATCTGGCGCACGTACTCGCCGGCCTCCGACGGCCGCTGGTCCTCATCCAGCGCAATGGCGTACCGGAGCCATGCCGCAAAGGACATTTGATGGCGCTTTTGCAGGCGCCTGAGCCGGCGCAGATCTCCAGCGGCGAGCCACGCATGCACCTGCTTGCCCGCGTGGTACTCCACGCCCCGCCACGACCGGGTGCCCCGCTTGAGCATGGAGGGCTCCGGCAGATCGTCATCGCCCTGGTGCAGCCATAGGGCTCCCTCTTCAGTTTTGGGTGTTTTCTGTGTCACCAGCTTTTTGTCACCAGATCGGCTATTGGGCATTGGGAATCGTCCACCTCCTGACCCGGTATCCCATTTCCCGGTACGTCTCCAGACGCGCCAGGTATTGGTGCGCATAGACCTCGCTGTGACTGTCCACCAGATCGTAGACAGCGGCTAGCGACTTGCCCGGGCTCGTGCGGGCAATGCGCCCGGTGCGCTGCTCCAGCACTGTCGCGGACCTGCCGGGCGTGGCCATCACCAGACAGTCGAGCGCGGGCCAGTCCAATCCCTCATTCGCCAACTTTGTGGCGACCACGACGGCCTTCCCCTCTTCCATTGCCCGAAACCGCTGGTCCTGAATCGCGGTGGACAGGCGACCGACGACCGGATAGGCCGGGATGTTCGACCGGGTCAGGATGTCCGCGAGGATAAAGGCGTGGCGTTCCAGTTCGACCAGCACCAGCACGCGCTGCTTCTTGTGCCGCGCCATCCAGACGATCCGGGCCACCAGTGCGTTGCGCAGGGGATCCTCGGACCGCCGGCGCTCGGAGATCGCGAAGGAGACCTCCTCAGGGGGAACCCAGGCGGTCTCGACTAAGTAGATTGTGGGATCCATGATCACTGCCCGATTCCGGAGAATCTTGCGCGGAATGACCACCCTGGGCCCTAACACGGCGGTGATGACCGGGCCGAGTCCATCCGCGCGTCCGGGAGTGGCGCTGAGCCCTGCGCGAAACTTCGCCGGAAAGCTGTTGACCACTTTCTGGAAGGACTCGCTTGGCAAATGATGGCAGTTATGCACGCCGATACGGGCCGTTCCCACCATGTACGTATACGGGGGCTCGACGCTGATGTTGTAGACCCACACGGGGTTTGAGGAGTAAATCCTCCAAACGTCTGTGACCGCGACCCACCCGTCTCGTGACCATACGCGGCTACGTGGCGTCAAGTGGCCAGCTGTTGCCCATCCTTCCGTGGTCCAAAAGAGGTGATTTGGAGTGCATTTTAGCGTGTCTCCACTCACTGCAACGGCAATGATTTCTTTTGCAGGGTGCTTTTGGGTTGCTGTCACGTGTACAAGGCAGCTCGCGTTCGTGTCCGGGTCAAAGGCCCACACCGCATCTCCCGTCTTCAGGTCCTCTATGGGACGACCATCCACTAACGTGCCCGCGACAAAGCACTCATCGACGATCACTGTCCCCACACGCTGGGCCAGCTCCCGCACGTAGCGAGGCTTTTTCGCAAGCGTCTGGATGGTCGCGATGGTGAGGTGGCTCCCGTACTGCTTGGCGCTGTCGGCCACCACGCCGAGACCGCCCCGGGGCAGCGTGAGCACGTGGCGCGCCTTGTCCTTGGTCTGGTCGACCAGGCGGAGCGTGTGGACCAGGAACAGCGTCGGCTGCCGCCATGCAGCGGCCAGCGCCAGCCCGATGACCGTCTTCCCGCTGGCGGGCGGTGCCACGACCACGCCCTCGCTCTGACGGAGCACGGCTTGCACCACCGCCTGCTGGTAGTCCCTGAGTTCCCACCGGAAGCCAAATTCCACCGGGCGCACGGTAAACCGGGCGTCCAGCACGGCTGCCGCAGGCAGGATCTTGCGCACGCGTGTGAGGAGCCCGCGGGGCAGTATCAGACGGCCGTCCTTGAGGCGCCCATAGTAGTGAATGACGCGCCTCTGTTTTGCGCGCAGCCGTCCCTTGCGCCGGAAGGTGCTGAGCGCCATGAGGGATGGCCACTGATCGTGCGCGTGGGCGATATAGAGATGGTCACTGACAGTAATTTGGGCCAAGGCGCTGGGCTCCTATCTGTTTCACAGATGTTTGCCTTAATGCTATCTTACCAGCGCATCAGCGTCAATCTGACAGCGCCTTGGAGGCGTTCTGGAGGCGCGTTTCGGCGGCGGCGACCCGGTTGGTCAGGGAAAGGATTTGGTCGTGCTGAGCGGCCACCTGAGCCTGCAACGCATCGACGTAGGGCTTCCAGTCGGTCGTGGTGGTAATCGTGACGGGATCATCCGGCAGCGCACAGATCGGCTGGCCTCCAAGGGCATCGGTCCCGGCCGTGTCAAAGTCCACCGGGACGCCATCGATCATCTGGCCGCAGGCTGTCTGCGTCATCTGGTAGCCGCGCGTCGCGACCAGCACGGTGCTTGCCGAGCAGCTGCGCCAATAGTGGCTGATGTAGATCAACTGCTGGTAGAGCGCCAGCGCCGAGAGCGGCTGGTTGGCGCCCACGTATAGTCCGGGCGCATAGCCACCGTTCTTGACCGCCAGACTCCACGCACTGATCCACGCGATCCCTTGGGCCTCGGTCACGTCGCTAGGCACCGCTTCCCAGTCCAGCCAGCTGACCGCGCCTGCGGGATACGCCACGGCCTTGGCCTGCTGCACGGCATAGATCCCGCGCTGCTGGGCCAGCGTAGGAATCGCAAAGCCCGGGCTCCAGAAGCCCTGAAAGAGCATGGTGCCCAGGCCCGCCTGCCGGGCTAGCGGGTAATCCGTCTGCCATCCCAATGTCTGGAGGTCGAGAATGACTCCGACCTTCCCGGCAGCCTTCACCGCTTGGTAGAAGGTCAGCGGGTGTCCCGCGCTCTGCAAGTCGATCCAAGCGCCGGACAAGGCACCCGTGATGCTGTTTGCCATGGTATGTGCCTCCTATGCAGAGTGCCCGGGCCGTGAAGCCCGGGCATTGGTACGCTTCCGTCTACACTTGCGCCCTAAGGGTTAGCGGCCGCTAACTGAGCCGCGGTAGCGCCCGGGTGTTGCTCGAGCCATGCCGCGTCCTGCTCAGCCTGCACCGCAGCCTGGGCCGCTGTCGCCGTGACTTCATAGGTCTTGCCATTGCTCGTAAACGTGTACGTGTCACCCGCCTGGGGATTGTCGATATACGAGCTCTGACTGACCGCCGTCGACGGCACCTGGCTCGAGGACGTTACCTGCGATGACGAGTTATAGGTATTGCCAATGACCTCGCCGCTCGAAGGCCCAGGCGAGTCGGAGGACGGCAGTTTGCCGGTGTACTGGTTCGGCAATGCGTTGCCCGCTACGATGAAGGCATTGCCGGGAACAACTACCCAGCCGTTTTGACCATAAGCTCCTGAGAATCCATCCACCACAATCTGCGTATTCGACCAGCTTGCGTATTTTAAGGTCACCGCAGTCCCCCCGTCGCCGGCGCTCCACCATTGTCCGTTGGACCCGACCGTGGCAAAATAAAACTGCCCGGGCACGTCTCCTGTAAAGGGCATTGTCTCGGGCGCGGTGCCAAACCCGTAGCCAGTTACAACCATTTTGAGGTTTGCCCCGGATCCAGAAAACGCAATCGCGCTAATCCCCGGGACCTCGCTGGACGTGCTAGAGTTCTGGGCCGAAGACGAGGTCGAACTGGTAGTTGCGGCGCTCGTGGACGCCGTGCTGGCAGTTGTGGATAGATTGGAGCTGGTCGAAGATACTCCAGAACTGTTCGTGTTAGAGTTGCTATTGCCACTGGAGGAAGACGTGAACACGGGCGTCTGCGCCTGGGCAGTGCCGGTGGATGCCTGCGTCTGGCGAGACTGGTACATCCGATACCCGCCATACGCCAATCCTGCCGCTGCGGCCCCCCCTCCGAGGTACCACAAAGTCTTTTTGGTCCGGCTCTTCATGCGCTGGATGCCTCCCGTTTTGTGTCCTAGCTATTTGGGTCGTAGGACCCCGTGGGCCCCTCCGAGTACACGCTGCCGGGTTCGCCGGCTGTGTTCGCCGAATAGTACATGACCTGCCCGCTGGGAAGGGTAATTTTGTTGTCATACCCGGCCAGGACGTCCGACGGGTGCGCATCGAGATATTGCATTAGAGTCGTATCGAGCGTCTCCGTCGCGGTCTCGGTCGGCTGCACGAATGTGCCGTCCTGGACGGAAGCCAGAGTATTGACCTGCCACTGGCTGGGGGGAGCGAAAGTCTGCCCGGACGGCACCACCGTGCTCACCACGACCTGTGTCTGGGCGCTGTTTTGAGCTTGATAGGTGACGGTCTGAGCTGCAGCATCTACCGCAACGGGCTGAGTCCACGTGACGCTGCCCTGATGGTCCGCCGCCATGCATCCACTCGCGTTGCACCCGACGACAGCCACCTGGTAATAAGCGCCTGGCGTCAGTCCGGTCAGGGTATAGGTGGTACTCGTCGTTGTCGCCAAGGTAGCGCCGGTTGCGGTGTTGATCAACTCGTAACTGGTGGCTCCGGGGGCGGCGGTCCATGCCAGCACCGCAGACGTGGCGGAAGGCGTTTGCACCGTCTGATTCGTCGTGTAGCCGGGCGCGCCGGTGCTTGAGGGACCGGGCGAGGCACTGGTTTGAGACGGAGTCGTCGAGCTGACTGGGACAGTAGACTGGGCCGGGTGCGTAGACAGATACCACCAGCCCAGAGCTCCGGCCGCGACGGCCGAACCGGCGGAGATCCCAATGATCTTCTTCGTGTGCTTGGTCACTTTGTTTCCCCCTTAGCTGCTGACCGTAACGGTGTAGCTCTGGCTGTTCGCCTCGTACTGGGCTCGCTGCGCTGTGGACTCATTGGACGGGGCACTGGCCGGCCGGGCGTAGGCAATCACGTCATACTGCCCGGCTTCGGTCGGGGTGAACGCGTATGTCGCACTGCTCGTATAGCCGGTGCTCTGCTGCCATGTTTGCCCGGGGGGTAGATACCAGAACTGGTAGACCGGACTCGTGATCCCGCTGGCGCTGGCTGTCAGCGTGACCGGCGATCCGACAGTTCCGGTTCCTGGGGCGTTCAGTGCCACGCTGCCTCCCACCGCATTCGCATGCGGTCCGAGATTGGTTTCGGTGCCCCCGCCGTTAAGTCCCAGAGATCCGCCGTAC
Source organism: Gammaproteobacteria bacterium (assembly GCA_028064935.1). The sequence continues at coordinate 13,792 of JAPTWT010000002.1, forward strand.
TGCTTGACCAGCAGGTATCCTCCCCCAGCAACCGCTGCCGCCCCGAGACCAAGCCCTAGGACAGTTCCCGTTTTCACTGGGCATCCTCCTTCACGGGATCAGCCGCCTTGGCTTCCGGCAGTGTCTGGGCAATGCTCGGATCAAGACCCTGCAGCACGGTGCCTAGTTTGCCGGTTGCCACGTCTTCCTCGAGCGCCTGCCACCACGACGCGTTCCCGTTGTGGAAGATGATGCCCACCACCAGCACTATCGCGGCCTGCAGGGCCGTGGTGTTCAGGTGCAAGCCGAATCCCTGAGTCAGGAGCAGCAGCAGCGCAGATCCCACGGTGATCCAAAAGTTGGCCGTGTGGACGGCTTTCGGCGGTTTCAACTTCCCATTGTTCCAAATAAAACTCCCGACGATCGCAAAGAACCCTAGGACGGTCGTGGCGTTAAGATGCATGCCCAGTCCCTGCGAGACAATCATGACCAGAGCCGACACCGCCGCAAAGTAGAGAGTCGGGCCGTTGATTTTCTTGAGATCCAGCGCAATCCAATGCCATTTGGCGTTCACCTTCGGATCCCTCCTTCTGGTGCTAGCATAGCCTAGGCCAGCGGGCGCCCCAGCCATTCCCGTATATCGCTCCAGTGAGTGTCCGTCTCGACGACCGCCACGGTTGCCCCCGCCGCCAGCAGACTCACGCCAACCAGCCCCCAGCCCACCCAGGGCACGTGGCGCGGGGCGGCAGGCGCTGTGCCGGCTGTAATGGCCTGCGATCCCCCATTCTCTGCCGATTCAGACGGTCCGGGAGCCGCGGATAGGGCGGTGAGAGCATCCTGCGCCGCGCCGACATGGGACGCCCATGCGCCAGACTGCCATGTGGACCAGGCCTCCAGCCCCTGTTCTTCATAGATGGCGAAGGCCGCCTTAGCATTGTTGGCGGCATTGAACAGCCACGACCGCCACCCGCAGGCCTCGCCGCTGCCGGAATAATTCGTAAGCATCTCGCTGTGCACGTTGTGGATCTGCCAGAGCCCCCAGCTAGTCGCGCTGCCGGATTCCCCTGAGCAGCTTCCGCAAGATGGGCCTCCCAGACCGCAGTCACCGTCCGCATCTACAGTCCACCCCGATTCACTGCCCGCAATCGCTACCATCACGGTCTGAAGGGACAGATCACCCTGACTGGTGGCAATGGTCGCTCCGGGGAATACAGACATGGCCGCCCCCGCCGCCTCTTGTATGCTCACGATGATCCCTCCTTCCTAGACGATGGTCCGGATCCCGTTGGAGCAGGCCCGGATAGTCACTTCCCGTCCGCCTTCCTGGGCGAAGTAATCTCTGCACGTCACGACAGCGGGCACCAGTGCGGGCGGCGCTGGGTTCCTCGTGATAGCGACAGCCGCCTGTGCCGCTTTGGCCTCTGCAGGCACGTGCTGGGCCACCCAGGATGACGAGCTGGCCAGCGTGGCGCTGGTGCTGGGATTCTCGCCATACGCCGCCAGCACCGGCTCCCACTGGGCGTAATCGGTCGACGTGGGGGAGATCCCGCGCTGTTGCGCAAGATAGACCAAATACTTGGCAGCCGCGATCGCGTTGGCTTGAGTCGAGGTCGCGGCCTCGCTGTAGGAGACCCCCACCTGGGCGCAGGCCTCGGACGAGACCATCATCAGGCCTATCGGGCCGCCGTTTGCGCTGCCGGTGTTGCCTCTGGTGCAAGCACCTGGAACACACCCGCTATTCGCTATGGTCCCGTAACTCAGGAATGTGCTCTCCGTGTGAGCAATGGCCAGCAGCAGAGGGATCGGGATGCCTGTCGCAGCGTTGGCGGTGACGAGATCAGCGTAGATCTGCGGGGGGCACGGGTCAATGCCCAGATCCCACAAGTAGGCGGCCGCCCGCTGCGCCGCAATCAAACTCTCTCCGTAATACCCGACCGGGTGGTGGGCGAGGTCAAAGAGCGAGATGCCGCCGCCGTGGTAATAGATTTCATCCGCCGCGTTCTGAGCCGGCACCCAGGCCAGGGCGTCCGGCACTGGGATCCCCCCGACCGGATTGTGGAGCAGGCAGAACATCGTCATCGGCGCGCAGGGGTTAGAGCTCTGGCTGCTAGCCGAAGAGTCCCCGCTCGGGCCCGGTGACGAGCTGGCCCCGGTTGCGGATGACCCGGTGCCCGCAGGAATGGATGACGCCTGCAGACGGTGCGCGGCGTAGATGCCCAGCTCGAGCCCGGCGGCCCCGCCCAAGGCGATAAAGGCCCAATCGGTCCATGTCGCGCTCACCGGCTCTCCCCCTTTGTGCTGCTAGTCAAAGAATCGATCGAACCGCTGCCGCTGCTGTTTGCGGCGGTGCCGGACCACGATGCCTTTCACGATCGCGTAAGCCCCGAACGCGGCGAGGCCACCGACCGTTACGGTCAAAAGAATCGCCGTCCACGCGATGCCTTCCGCCTGGGCCCTGGTCATATCGGCGACCAGCCACGCCGTGTTGAGCGGCGGCGCCGGCAGCGTGATCGTCTTCCCTGGCTCGATCGCAAAGTTTTGGCTCGACCCCTGCGGATTCCCATTGGGCCCGACCGGCTGGTACTGGCCCTCGACGGTCGACTTTCCCGCGTTGGTCAGCTGGGCGCCGCAGGCTAACGTGAACGCCAGACTGCCCATGACGCGGTTCGGGGCGCAGCAGGACTGCACCGTCAGGTCCCCCATAAAGTACATCTGCCCATTGCACGCCATTATTGCCGCGCCTCCTTCTCTTTTTTGAGCACATAGGCTCCGAGCCCCACTCCGCCAAGGATCAAGCCGAACGCCGCAAATGGCACCGCCAGCGAAGAGAGGCTGGTCCCGGATGAAGGGCCAGCTGCCACTCCCGAGCCGCTGGAGCTGGATCCGGACCCACCGGAGGAGGAAGACGGGTAAGTCGTCGTGGTCTTCACCGTGACCCCGTCCCCGCTGCCGCTGCTGGATGGCCCCGGACTGCTGGACGAGCCATTGCCCGTGATGGTCGTCGGGCTCGACTGGCTGGTGGTCGGGCTCGACACGTGCTGCACATTGGTCTTGTAGGCCAGACACGTTAACTGGCTGGTATTCCCGGTCAGCACTGACTGAATGTAGCTGGCATAGGTGTCGATGGGCACGCCAGGCACGTTGCTGGAGATGACTTGTTCAAAGGTCGGCACCCAGGTCGCATAGAAGTAATATCCCCCTCCGGGCGGATGCAGCACGACCATCGATGAAAATCCATCGCCTGTGAGATTTTGCTGGTACGAATTGAACGTGCCATTCACCGCGAAGGTCTGCCCTGCCGGGTAACAGACTCCGATCAACGATTCGGCGAGGGGGAACCCGCGTGGGAACGGATACTTGGAATACGGATTGTAGGTAATCTCCGGAGGCACTGTAAAATTCGCCGAAGCGAGCCAGCCGTAGCCGAGATTCTCACAAAAGGAGGACCAGCCGCCAGAGCCCGTCGCGTCGCCGTAAGAGCCGCCGCCAGCTCCCGACGTGTAATACATGGGCCAGCCGCAGTAGTCAATCCAAACGCCCCCGCCCTTCACGAAATCCGCGACGATTTGGGGATCGAACTGCTTGTGCAGCTGCGAGCTGTACGGGAGGTCCTCGCCGGCGCCGTTGACGATAATATAGCGGTCAGTCAAGGACTGGCGTCCGCTCGACCCCCCTAGCGCGTTATATAGACTGCCATAGTCGTCTATAGCGGCGGCGTTTTTATCATAGCCCTTGCCCAATCCGATGATCACGATGCCGCCCATGCTGGTCCTCCTCCCTTACAGTCCATTGACCTTGAGCACGATGCTGGCCACCATCACAATGACAGTCACGAGTGTCCCGAAGACCATCCACAAGATGGTGCGGTTCTGTGCGCGTATAGCCTTGATGTCGGCGACAATGCCGGTCATTTCGTTGTACAGGTCGTGCTCCATTTTGCCGACCCGGCGATAGATGCTGAGTGGGAATCGCCGGGATGCCGTGGCTTGTTCTTTCGCCATCGAACAAGTCCCCTTCCTGCGTTGTTGTGACTCTATCATAGGGCCAGTCAGTCGCCCCGGGAGACCTTCCCGCGCTGGCCGCCCGGGATAACCCAGAGGCCATCAAGGGACGGCTGGCCGCCAGCGGCCCTGATACGGTCCGCCCATTCCCGCCGCGCCGCCCGCTTGCGCAGCAGGTCCAGCTGCCGCCGCCGCTCCATAATTGCGCCCACGGCGGAACTGAGCACCACTACCAGCCCTAGGCAGGTGAACGGCAGCGCAGCCAGAATCCACACGGTCCACCCGCTCATGGCGCCGCCTCCAGTTCCTCGACAATGATGTCCACGTAGCCCGGCCGGTGTACGGGGCCTGCCGTGATCAGCAGCTCAATGTGGGCAAAATCGTCATCCACGATCACGCACTCCTGCGTGAATGCATCAAGAAAGAGCTTGACCGCTCCCGCAGCATTGTCGGGATCGTGGCGCTGGCGCGTCGGGTAGTGAAACCGGGTCGTAATGCGGGCTCGCAGAAACGTGCGACCATCCCACTGGCCCTGGATGCGCGCGGCCCGGATCTCCCAGCGCATCTTGTCACCCCACTCTTTCTTGAGCGCCGCATTGCGCTGCCAGCCCGCTCCCCGCGTCGACGTGTTCTGGCCCGGCGGAATGCCTGGCAGCCTAAATGTCGTGGTCCGCATGCTCCTGTCTCCCTTCCAGCATCAGCGCCAGCCCCCATGCCACTTCTGCGCCCAAGGCGCCGAGTCCAACCAGCCAGCGCATGTGCTCCAGCAGTCCGGCCCCGGCCCCGACCAAGCCTTCGATGCCGAAGATCCAGCACACCGCAGCCCATGCCCGGGTGCTCACGATTCGGCCCTGCGCGATAGGCTCATCATGCGCTGGGACTGCGGATCCAGCATGAGGTACAGCGTTCCCAGCCGGCCGCCCTGACGGATTTTGTCGACTTTGACGCCGACGGTCGCCAGCCCGGATCCCGGAGCAGGGCCTTGGGACCCCGGCTTGAAGGTGAACAGCACCTTGTCCGCATCATGCTCGATTTGCCCGGATCCGCGCAGATCGCTCAGCTGGGGCTCGGGCGACTGGCGTCCCTCCACGGCCCGGCTGAGGCTGGAAATGACGACCACAGGAATCTGCAGCTCCCGCGCCAGCCGTTTCAGACCGACGCTGATATGACCCAGCTGCACGGCGTCGTTGTCCTTCGAGCCGTCAAACTCGACCAGCTGCAAATAGTCCACAAACAGCACATCCAGAGCCTGCTGGCGATGCCACTCCCGGGCGAGTTCCCGGATGCCGTCGAGTCCCATGTTCTTGTCCGACAGCCGCAGCGGCCAGTGGTAGATCGGGTCCATGACCGCATCGAAGGCTTTCTCCACGGCCGGCGAGAGGGGGCTCATGAGCATCGCAAGAGGCTTGCCCATGGTCTGTGCCGCCCAGCTGAAAAACAGCGACCGCTCCCCCATTTCGAGCGAGATATAGCCCACGTTCTTGCGTTGCCGGCTGCAGATATCCCGCACCATGTTCAACACCAGCGTGGTCTTGCCCGTAGCAGGCCGTCCGGCGATAACCACGAGGTCTTCGGGCTGGAGCATAAACAGGTGTGAGTCCAGCTCAGGATAACCTGTCGTAATTCCCGACTGTTCTTGACCATCGTGAGTGATGTGCCTGACGTATTCCGTTAGGTCTACGACGCCCTCGGATGCCGTGCGCCCCGCCCCCATGAGGCTTGACCGTTTGTTGAGCTCTTTCTGAAGCGCCTCCATGGTCCACTCAGCCGGGTCGCGCTGCTCTGGATCGAGCCGCAGGCCTGCGCTCAAAATGGCTTTAATGCGGCGTGCCTCGACCTGTTGGCGAAGCGGCGGCAGGACAAACTCCGGATACGTCACCGTATCTCGCCAGGCCACTGTCGCCTCCATCGCGTGGACCCCCAGGTCTTGGTGATTGGCAATCAGATCGACCAGCTGGCACGGTTTCTCGGCTTCCCGGCGCTCGGTGACCCACGCCCAGAGAGCGGTCCAGTGCGGCTCGGTAAACCATTCGGGCTCGACCAGATCCCACCACGGATGATTCGGATACCACACCCAGCCGGCAATGACCGCGGATTCCACCTGCATTTCCTCGAGGTGCAGCTCCGCGGCGACATCGCGATCGTCAAACTCTGTCAATGGGGATCGCCTCCTGTGGGTTCGTACAGCGTCAGAATATACTTGTAGGTCGGGTCGTCTTCAAGATCCACGGCAGGCGGAGAGGCGCGCGGCGTGTGGGCTGTTTTGGGCGGCGCGGTTTTAGCTGCTTCTCGCCGCTGCTCGTGCGCATCCAGCAGGGTGACGGTGCAAAGGCCGTCCCGCTGCCAATTTTTGAGGACCTTGAGCAGGTATGCATAATGCCGTTTGCCAATGTCTGCCGTGACCACCATCGCGCGAATGACTACGTCGACGTCCAAGGGATTTTCGGCGTCATCGCAGAATTCAACTAGGCGCCGGATCTCTTGCGGGTTGTAATCCAGTCCCATAGTCTCGCGCCATGCTGTTTGCAACGTGAGCAGACGACCATCGTGAGTGCTGATAGTTGCCAAAGGCGTTAGGTTTGGTTTGTCAGAATCGCTCGCGCGCGGTTGTTGTTGTTTTTTTTGATCTTTGTTCTGGATCTGTTCTGTATCTGTATCTGTATCTGTATCTGTATCTGTATCTGTATCTGTATCTGGGGGCGTTACATCCTGTTTCACTAACGTTACATCACCGTTACTGTAA
>JAPTWT010000283.1 GCA_028064935.1 Gammaproteobacteria bacterium
CCGGCGAGCACAGCGAGCGGCACGGGATGAACGAAGGGCCGGGCGGTGGTAATGCCAATGGCCTGTGGGGTCTCGTGGCGGATGTGGGCGAGGAGACGCAGGGCGTTCATATGCGAATGCTTGCCCTGACTCGGACCCATGCCGGTGGTCGTGTAGCGTTTCAAGAGCTCGCTTGTGTCAAAGCCCTCCTTGGCGGCATGAACGTAGTCCTGATACTGGAGGTCCTCATCGAAATCGAGGAATTCCCGGCCTCGCGGGTGGCTCACAAACGGCCACGGGTGGCTGTGCGCGATGGTATCGCGTGCCACCGCCGGGCAGTCCGTTTCCCGGCATCCCGCATGCGCGGCGGCAAGCCCTCCGGCGCGTCTGCCGTCGGCCAGCCGTGCGCCCGGGGCAAAGACCCCGTTTACGCGCCCGCACGCAAAGAGGCCGGCGGGCAGCTCGCCCGGGACCCATTGCTCGAGGGCCTGGTCGTAGGTGAGCCGGCCCCCGGCTTGGCACAAGATCGCCGCCGCGGGCGCGAAGCCGGTACTGAGGATGACGCCATCACAGGCGACCTCGCGATAAGAGGGGGGCGCCTGCCCTGCGCGGGTCATGGGCGCGATGCGCACCGCCGCCACCCCGAGGCGATCCGGCGTGGGCACGGCCTCGATGATACCGGAGGCAGCACATACCTCCACGCCTTGGGCGCGCAGATCCTGGGCCTCTTTGGGGGCGGGTCTCATATCGACGATGAGCGCGATCGATACACCATGGGCCTTGAGGGCCTTGGCCACCTCGTAGCCTTCGGCGTTGGCGACCAGCAGCACGGCGCGCTCCATGGGTCGAATCGCATAGCGATAGAGCAGCCGCAGGGCCGCGGAGCCGAGCAGGATGCCGGGGAGGTCGTTATTGCGAAATACCGCCGGCTGCTCCCAAAGGCCGGTCGCGCAGACGACCGCGCGCGCCTGCATCTTGGTCATGTGCTGGGCCTCTGCGAGCGCCACGCTGTGCCCCGCGTAATAACCGGCCGCGCAGGTCCCTGCGCGCACATCGATGCCGGGATGCGTCCGGACCTTCGTGATCAGTGCCTGCATGTCCAGACCCGCATCTAAGAAGCCCGTGGGATGGTAGGTGGCGCTGCCGCCGATATGCGCGTTCTCATCCACCAACACCACCTGGGCGCCGCAGTCGGCGGCGGCGATCGCGGCCGCAAGCCCCGAGGGACCGGCGCCGATGACGAGCACGTCGCAAAAGGCATATCGGGTCACGGTCCTCAGACGCGGGGCCTTGAGATTAATGACGCCAAGACCCGCAACGCGCCGGAACAGACGTTCCCACAAGGGGAATAGCCGCTTGTTGTAGAAGGCCTTGTAATAGAAGCCGACCGGCAGGAACCGCGACAGGCGGTCGAGCACGAACCCGCGATCGCAGGTGACGCCCCCCCAGGTGTTGACGGCACGCACCACCATGCCGGCCTCCACCGGGCTTATGTCCGCGCGGATATTGATCCGCTCGTTGCTCTGGACCAGGACGTTGATGTCGTGGTTGGCGGCCGACAACACGCCCCGCGGCCGGTGGTATTTGAAGCTGCGTCCGAGCGCGCTTCGGCCAGCGGCCAAGAGCGCGCTCGTGATGGTGTCACCGGCATAGGCCGGTATGCTCTGCCCCTCGAACACGAAGTGCAGCGGTCGTTGCCGGTCTATCCATTCGCCCGCGACGGGCGGCAGGCGCGTGGGGCCGCTCATGGCGCACCGCCCTGGAAAAGATAGGTCGCGGTCACGACATCGGTGGCGGTATCGCGCTCGGCGATAAACCAGGTGTAGCTCGGGATATGGCACCACCACTCGCGCCTGGTGCCGGGGATGCCTGCCCGGTTGAATACCGCATCCGCCCAGAGGGCATCGTCCACCGACGGATCCGGCATCAGGCGCAGCGCGCCGCCATAGAAGAATTCCGAGAGTGGGCGGGGTCCGTTGACAGGGCAGGTCAGGGTCTTCATGAGGACCTCAGTGTCCGATCGCGGCCGCGCCGCGCTCGCCGGTCAGGGCGTAATCCCGAAACCGATCGAGCCCGAACCCGGTGATGAGCGGGTGAGGGTGGTCGTGGGCCAGGGTGTGGGCCATGGTCTTGCCGCAGATGGGGGTCGCCTTGAATCCCCAGGTGCCCCAGCCGCCATCCAGATAGAAGCCGCGGATCGGGGTCTTGCCCATGATGGGCGCGAAGTCCGGCGTCATGTCGGCCATGCCCGCCCATTGGCGCACGACACCAACCTCCGACAGAAAGGGAAAGAGATCGAGCATGCGCGAGGCAAGCCCCTCGGCGAACTCCAGGGTCGAGCGTGTCTGATGCAGCTCGTAGGGGTCGAGCGCCGCCCCTAGCACCAGTTCGCCACGCGCCGATTGGCTGACATAGACATGCAGGCCGCTTGAGACCACGATCGGGTCGAGCCAGGGTTTCATGGGTTCTGTCACCATCGCCTGCAGCGGGTGGACGACGATGGGGCTTGCGATGCCGACCATATTCAAGACCCGCGGGGTGGAGCCGGCGACCGCGCACAGCACCTTGCCCGTGGCGATCGATCCGCGCGAGGTACGCACCCCGGTCACCTCGCCATGGGCGGTCTCGATGCCCAAGACCTCCGTTTGCTGGTGGATCTCGACGCCGAGCCTATCGGCGGCGCGGCCATAGCCCCAGGCCACGGCATCATGACGGGCGATAGCACCGGGTGCGTGATAGAGGGCGCCCACGATGGGTGCGTGACCGTCGCAGGAGAGGTCGATGCCGGGGATCGCCCTTTGGATCTCATCGGGACCCACGACCTCGGAGTCGACCTGGCAGTGCTTGTTGATCTCGGCGCGTTGGCGCATGGTGCGCAGTGCCGCATCGCTATGGGCGAGGGTGAAGTGACCGCGCGTGGCGTAGAAGAGATTGAGCCTGAGTTCCTGCGAGAGGTCGCGCCATAGGCGGATGGCGGCGTCATAGAAACGCACGCCTTCGACGGTGATGTAGTTGGAGCGGATGATGGTGGTATTACGCGCGGTGTTACCGCCGCCGATATAGCCCTTCTCCAGGACACAGATATTCCTCATGCCGTGGTCGTGAGCGAGGTAGTAGGCGGCGGCGAGCCCATGGCCCCCACCCCCCACGATGACCGCGTCATAGGTCTTGCGGAGGGCCTCGTGGCGCGTGAACATGCGCGGCTCCGGGTAGGCCTTGGAGAGGGCGAAACGCGCCAGACGCCAGGGCATGGCTAAGCCCTCAAGGCCGGCCGATCGCAGGCCCGCAGCCTGCGATCGGCGAGATGGTAAAGGCGGCGGCCAAGGGCCTGCGCGGTGTGGGGCGGTGTATCGCCATGACCCTACGCGCCCCCCGGTCGCGGGCGTGTAGGGTTGCGGCGCCCGCGAGGGGTCCGGGGCAACGGCCTCCCCTCCTGATACCGGTGGCCCGGGACAAAGGGGATGATGCGGACGGTGTGGTCATGATCATCAACAGACCTCTGGCTCGGAGATTCGTCCTAGGAACTATTAGTTCCTATTGTTCACCGTCGAGCGCGAGTAGTCAACAAGTTTTCTCTGTGGGAAACTTCGTACCGGGGGGCACCCCATCGAGGGAGGGTATGGCGAGTAGCGAGGTTGGCAAGGAAGGAGAGGAGGGGGCGCTCTGGCGTTATCTGGGCAACGCCATCCGGAGTTTGCGGCAAAGACAGGATCTTACGATCGCCGACGTCGCGGATCTCGCCGGCATCAGCCGCGGCATGTTGTCGAAGATCGAGAATGCGCAGACTGCGACCAGCCTCGAGACCTTGGCGCGACTGGCGCGCGCCCTGGGTGTATCCCTATCGGCGCTGTTTCGCAGTTACGATGTAAAGGAGGGGGGTGCCCAGCTGATCCGTCGTGGCGAGGGTATGGAGGTGGTGCGGCGCGGCACGAAGCGTGGACATACCTACCACCTGCTCGCCTATGACCAAGGGCCGACTAAGGTCTTCGAGCCGTTTCTGATCACCATCGATCATGAATCCGAGATCTTCCCGACCTTCGAGCACCCTGGGACCGAGTTCATCTATATGCTGGAAGGCGAGATCGAGTATCGCCACGGACAAGGGCGCTATCATCTCTTGCCGGGCGATGCCCTCACCTTCGCCGGCCATGTGCCGCACGGGCCGGAGCGCCTCATCCAGTGTCCCATCCGCTTTCTTTCGATCATCATCTATCCGACCGAGCGCTGACCGGGCCCTTGTGATCGCCACTGACCGCAGGGCGCCCTGTACAAGGCGGACCCCATGAGGCCGGACATCTCCGCAGGCACCGGCGGCCGCCCCCAGGCCCTTGCCCTTAGCGATGCCAAAGGCCCTCGTTGCCGGGCGTGCCCGGGGGCGATCGGCCCCCCGATGCAGGGGGGTGATCGACGATTCCGGCCGCATGGCGTGCGCACTCCCGTACCGCGCGCCTCGGCCACCCGCGCCCCATGACGCACACATAGACCCTCACAGCCCCGTCCTCTCCATGTGTCTGGC
>JAPTWT010000039.1 GCA_028064935.1 Gammaproteobacteria bacterium
CGCCTGAGACCTGACGAGCGCGGTCCGTGCGCGCGCGGCGGATGGTACACGCCCAGGGGGTTTGGAGGCACTGATCGGGTGTGGGCCTTCAGGGGGCTCAGGCGCCGCCCGGCCTGGCAGGGGCCCACATCGGACGGTTGAACGCCCCCTTACGCCCCAGACGTGCCCCGGGCCGGGACGCCGCCGCGGGTCAGGCGGATGGCCGAGGGAACGGGGCCCGGGAGACGGCCGCGCCAGGGTTCGGGTATGTGATGGGGCCGCAGCACGCGATCGCCGTGATTCACTCGATGCCGAGTTTTTCGAGCTTGTAGCGTAGGGCGCGGAAGGTGATACCGAGTTCGCGGGCGGCGGCGGTCTTGTTCTGGTTGGTGTCGCGCAGGGCCTTTTCGATGGCCGCGCGTTCGACCTGCGCCAGGTGGTCCTCGAGCGACCGCTCGCCCGTATAGTCCGCCATTTCGAATGGCGAGCTTTCGGCCTCGGTAAGCTTGTCGGTCAGTCCCGGGACATCGTATCCGGGCAGACGCAGGTCCGCTACGTCGATCTCGCCGCTCTCGCACAAGGTCAGCGCCCGTTCCATGATGTTCTCGAGCTCGCGGACGTTGCCGGGGAAGGGATATCTCTTCAGTGTCGCCAAGGCCGCGGGGGTGAGTGGCAAGGGGCGACCCATGCTCAGCTTGGCGGCCAGATGCGCCGCGAGCGCCGGGATGTCCTCGGCGCGTTCGCGCAGCGGCGGGATCACGAGTTCGATGACGTTCAGGCGGTAGTAGAGGTCCTGGCGGAACGCGCCGGTGCGCACCAGGTCGTGGAGGTTTTTGTGCGTGGCCGACAGGATGCGTACGTCTACCGCCACTTCCTGCTGGCTGCCGACCGGACGTACCGCCTTCTCCTGGATGGCGCGCAGGAGTTTGACCTGCATGGGGACCGGCAGGTCGCCGACCTCATCCAGGAACAGGGTGCCCCCGCTTGCGGTCTTGAATAGCCCGTCCTTGTCGCTGAAGGCGCCGGTGAAGCTGCCCTTCTTGTGGCCGAAGAACTCGCTTTCCATCAGCTGCTCGGGTATCGCCCCGCAGTTGACGGCCACGAACGGGCGGCCGGCGCGGGGCCCGAGATCATGGATGAGACGCGCGGCGAGCTCCTTGCCGGTACCGGACTCCCCGGAGATATATACGGGCGCCTGGCCGCGCGCCAGGCGCTCGATGAGGGCGCGGACCTCGCGGATGGCCTGGGAATCACCGAGAAGTTTGGCGGCGGCGCTCGCGCCGTCGCTCGGCGCCTGTTTCGAGAGGTTCAGGGCGCTGCGTACGAGCGCCCGTAATTCATTGATATTGAGCGGTTTGCATACGAAGTCGAAGGCCCCGCCCTTCAATGCCGCGATGGCCGTCTCCATACTCCCATGGGCGGTGATGACCGCCACCGGTAGCCCGCGATGATGCTCCTCGATATGGCGGACGATGGCAAGGCCGTCCCCATCGGGTAGGCGCATGTCCGTGAGGCACAGGTCAAACCGGTACTCCTCGAGCAGCGCGAAGGCCGAGGCCACGTCGCCGGCCGAGCGAGTCTCGATGTTCATGCGCCCGAGCGTAAGCTCGAGCAGCGCGCGGATATCGGCTTCGTCATCGATGATGAGGACTTGGGGGATGGTCATGATGCCAGGGCCGCATCCGTGCAGTCGGTGAGCCGGCCGAAGGTCAGGCGGAACTGGCACCCCGTGGGTGTCGGCCGGTGTTCCAGACGCGCGCCGTTGGCCTCGGCGAGCTCCCGGGCGATATAGAGGCCAAGGCCGGTGCCACGCGCGGTGGTCGTGAAGAACGGATCGAATATGCGATCGACGATGGCGTCTTTGATGCCCTCGCCCCAATCGATGACATCGAGGATGCTATGGCCTTCGCTGTCGACACTGATCAGGAGCTTGACGATCGGGACTTCGTGATAGGGTGCGCTGTGCTTGAGCGAGTTGTGGCACAGATTGTTCACGATCTGAAACAGGTGATCGGTGTCGAAGCACACCATCTGCGGCTGCTCGATTACAAGGTTCAGGGCCTTGACGGGGATATTGAGGGCGGTCGCCACCGCCGGCAGGGTCTGCGCGATCCAGGTCGACAGGGCAAAGCGCGTGGCGTTGGTGCGGTCCCGCCGGCCGAGCTGCAGGACGTTCTCGACGATGGTGTTCATGCGCCGCCCCTGGTCGTCGATGATGGCGGCGAGGCTGCGCGCTTCGGCGCCGATGTCCGGGGTCTCGGTCAGCAATTGCGCGGCATGGGTGATGGCGCCAAGCGGGTTGCGGATCTCGTGGGCGATGCCGGCGGTGAGCCGCGCCAGGCCCGCCATCTTCAACTGCTGCGCCTGTTGCTTCAGGATGGCGGTGTCTTCCAGGAACACCAGGGTCGCGGCATTGGCGTCGCGTCCCAGGGGCTTGAATCGCGGCAGCAGCGTGTAACCGGTGGCCGCCACGAACAGCCGGCGCCCCCCGGAGACGTCATTGCGCTGTGCCAGCCATTGCTCGAAGAGCGCCGGGGCTATGGTCTGGAGCAGGGGCTGGGTGTCCGGAGCGGCAAGTCCGAGATAGGTCTGGGCGGTCTTGTTGGCCAGCCGGATATGGCCGGTGGGGGCAACCACCAATACCCCCGACTGCAGGTGCTGCACGATCTGTTCGTTGAGGCGCCCGAGATGCCGTATGTCCAGCTCCTGGCGCTCCGCCAGGGCCTCGGTAAGGCGCAGCCTGTCGGCGACCAGGTGCGCGAGGCTTGCGGTGGCGAATAGCACGAGACCAAAAAGGCCGACCTGCGAGTAGCTGGCCGGCAGGCCGTTTTGCGAGCCGGTGAGGTAGGGCCAGGCGCTCTCCAGCAGGATGCCGATGGTGGTGAGCGAGGCGAAGAATATGGTCATGCGCCGATTCAATAGAAAGCTCGTGCCGGCGGTCGACACCAGGAGCAGGATGCCGGTGCCGCTTGCGAGCCCCCCGCTTGCGTGCATGAGCAGGATCAATGCCACCACGTCGCAGAAGGCCAAGACCGCCGCCTGGGTCTCGAAGTCGCCCAGCCGCCGGCGCGTGGTGTCGATGGCCACCAGGTAGACCGCGGCGTAGAGCAGGGCGACCACGAGAAAGAGTTGCGGGTCGGTACTCGCGAAGGGTGCGAGCGACCCCGCCCAGAATCCGGCGATGCATGCGAGTAGCGCCAGTGCCAGGCGGTAGGTGTTGAAATAGCTCAACAACAGCCAATTCTGCTCGCGCACGAGTAACGGCGTCTCGGCGCCGTCCGTGGCCAGATCCAGGGTATGATGGGCGGTACTCATACGCCTTGAATTAGCACAGTTTCACCGTTAAGGCAAAGGCTCAGCCGTGGTGCGCGGCGTCGCGGTGCTCCGGGCAGCAAAACAGTGCGTCATGGGCCCCGGGGACGGCCTCGGAGCGCGGGACATAAAGACCGCAGTGGGCGCAGGCCACCATGTCGCCGGCGGTGCGTACGCGGCGGCGTAGCGGCGTGGGCCGTGGTGGTGGGGTACGAAAGGGGCGTTGCGGACGCAGGACGCGGCGGATGAACCACCAGGCGGCCCATAGGACAAGAAGATCGACCAGGAGCTTCACGAAGGCGATGCTCTCTAAATTGGTCGGGGTGAGAGGATTCGAACCTCCGGCCCCTAGCTCCCGAAGCTAGTGCTCTACCAGGCTGAGCTACACCCCGTCGACGTGCCGTCCCCCACGGAACCCCCTCTTAGTGGTCCCTGTGAACGGAAAAATGGGCCAAGTCCAGCAATGCCTGCTTATACGGGGAGTCGGGCAAAGGTGAGAGTGCCGCCCGCGCCAAATCGGCCTCGCCCTCGGCCCGCGCGCAAGTGTACGCGATCGCCTGAGTGGATTCAATGGCGGCTACCACCCCGTCGATGCGTTCGAGCCCGCCCTGTTCGATGGCATCGCGCACCAGCGCGCGCTCGGCGGGTGTGCCGGTGCGCAATACGTGGATGAGCGGCAGCGTGGTCTTGCCCTCCGCCAGGTCGTCGCCGATGTTCTTTCCGAGGCGCGCGTTGTGCTGGCCGTAATCGAGGGCATCGTCGATGAGCTGAAAGGCGGTGCCGAGATGACGGCCGTAGGCGGCCAGGACCGGTTCCATGAGGGGGGCGCCACCGAGCACCGCGCCAAGCTCGGCTGCGGCCTCGAAGAGTTTGGCGGTCTTGCTGCGGATGACCGCGAGATAGCGATCCTCTTCGATGTCCGGGTCGTTGCAGTTGATGAGCTGCATGACCTCGCCCTCGGCGATGGTATTGGTGGCGTGCGCCAGGATCTCCATGACCCGCAGGTTTTGGACCTCGACCATCATCTCGAAGGCCCGCGAGTACAGGAAATCGCCCACCAGCACGCTTGCCTCGTTGCCGAATACGGCGTTGGCGCTCGCCTGTCCGCGGCGCATCGCCGACCCGTCGACGACGTCGTCGTGCAGTAACGTCGCGGTGTGGATGAACTCGATGACGGTCGCCAGGGTGATGTGCGCGGTGCCTTCATAATGAAAGGCCTTGGCGGCCAGCAGCAGTACCGCCGGACGCAGGCGCTTGCCGCCGCTTTGAATGATGTAGCGCCCCAGCTGATTGATGAGCACGATTTCCGAGTCGAGCCGACGGGCGATCTCGCGGTCGATGGCCAGGCTCTCGTCTTTGATGAGCGCATGGATGTCGTCGAGGTCGAAGGCCGGGTGATCGACAGGCGCAGGCGTGGACATGGGCTCCCCTTGGCAAAAGCGCCGTCATGCTCTGCCGGAATGACGTGTGCTGTCAAGCGACCGACTGGCGGTAGGTCGGGCCGCCCGAGCACGATGCATTGACCCGCTCACCCAAAGTCACTAGAATCGCCGCTTTTAACGGGGCCGGCAACCGGAATGTTCCCGCCGCCCCTTAAGGCATTCGGTCAGGGACATTCGGTCAGGGAGTCATTCACGGCAATGTACGCGGTAATCGAGACGGGCGGTAAGCAATATCGGGTGGCGGTGGGCGAGACCGTGCGGGTCGAAACATTGCCGGCCGAGGTCGGCCAGGACGTGAGCTTGGGCAGGGTCCTGCTGATCGCCGATGGTAGCGATGTGCGGGTGGGTGCCCCGGCGCTGTCCGAGACGGTAACGGCGCGCGTCGAGAGTCACGGCCGCGGCGAGAAGATCCGCATCTTCAAGACCCGCCGGCGCAAGCACTACCGCAAGCACGCGGGTCACCGTCAGAACTATACGGAACTGAAGATCTTGGCCATAGCGGGCAAGAGCGAACAGTCGGTACAGGGGTAAGGAGCGGTCATGGCACACAAGAAGGCAGGCGGGAGTTCCCGCAACGGTCGCGATTCCGAGTCGAAGCGCCTGGGCATCAAGCGTTTCGGCGGAGAGAAGGTCATTCCCGGCAATATCATCGTACGCCAGCGCGGTACCCGCTTCTATCCTGGCCGCAACGTTCGGATCGGCAAGGATGACACCCTGTTTGCCTGTGCCGAGGGGCAGGTGGTGTTCGAGGTCAAGGGGCCCCAGCGTCGCAAGACGGTCAGCGTCGTTATCGCCTCGTAAGGAATCCGCGGTCGCGGCCCCGGGGTTCTCGGGGAGGAATGCATGAAGTTCGTCGATGAGGCCACCATCCATGTCCAGGCGGGCGATGGGGGCAACGGGGCCTTGAGCTTCCGCCGCGAGAAGTTCGTGCCGCGCGGCGGGCCTGACGGTGGCGACGGCGGCGCGGGAGGCAGTATCTACTTCGAGGCCCAAAGCGGCCTCAATACCCTGGCTGATTTCCGGTACACGCGGCAGTTCCGCGCCGCCAACGGCGGTGGCGGATCCGGACGGCAGCGTTCCGGTCGCAACGGCGCCGATCTCGTGGTCGCAGTCCCGATCGGTACGCTGGTGCGGGATCACGAGACCGGCGATCTCCTTGGCGACCTCACGCGCGACGGGGCCCGGCTGCTGGTGGCCAAGGGCGGCCGTGGCGGGCTTGGTAATACCCACTTCAAGAGCAGCACCAACCGCGCCCCGCGCCGTACGGTCCCCGGGGCCCCGGGCGAAGGCCGCGCACTCTTTCTCGAATTGCAGGTGCTGGCCGATGTCGGTCTCGTGGGCCTGCCCAACGCCGGCAAATCCACATTTCTGCGCGCGGTCTCCGAGGCCCGTCCCAAGGTCGCAGACTACCCTTTTACCACCCTCCATCCGGAACTCGGGGTGGTGACCGTCGAGCGTCACCGGAGTTTTGTGATCGCCGACATCCCGGGCCTCATCGCCGGCGCCCACGAGGGTGCGGGGCTCGGGATGCAGTTTCTGCGCCATCTGGCGCGCACCCGATTGCTGCTGCATCTGGTCGATGTGGCGCCCCTCACGAACACCGATGTCGCGCGGGACGTGCGCGTCATCGAAGAGGAGCTACGGCTGTTCAATGGCGACCTCGGGTTGAAGGAGCGCTGGCTTGTGTTCAACAAGGTCGACCTGTGGCCGGAGGCCGAGCGCCCCGCGCGTCTCGAGGCCTTGCGAAAGGCGTTGGATTGGACGGGTCCGTACGCCGCGGTGTCGGCCATCAAGGGGTTGGGCTGCACCGAGCTCATGGGGCGGCTGATGCGGCGCCTGGAGGCCTTGGGCCCGGCCGCGCCGCCGCCGGCCGAGACCCTGGAAGGGTGCGACGATGCGTAGCGGACTCGCCGGCGCCCGCCGGGTGGTGGTAAAGATCGGCAGCAGCCTGCTCACCAATCATGGCGCAGGCCTCGACCGCCCGGCGCTCGAGACGTGGGTGGCGCAGCTTGCCACGCTGCGCTCAGCCGGGCGCGACGTGGTCCTGGTGTCATCGGGGGCGGTGGCCTGCGGCATGCAGCGGCTGGCGGTGAAGAAGCGGCCGCGCGCCCTCCACGAGCTGCAGGCCCTGGCGGCACTTGGGCAGATGGGACTGATCGAGGCCTACGAGACGGCGTTTGCGCGTCATGGCCGTCACGCCGCGCAGGTGCTGTTGACCCACGATGATCTGGCCGACCGTAAACGCTACCTCAATGCCCGCAGCGCCTTGCGCGCGCTTTTGTCGCTCGGGGTGGTGCCGATCATCAACGAGAACGACACCGTGGCCACCGAAGAGATCCGCTTCGGCGACAACGACACCTTGGCGGCACTGGTCGCCAATCTGATCGAGGCTGAACTGCTCATCATTCTGACCGATCAGGCTGGCCTCTATGAAGAGGATCCGCGCGTCAATCCCGCGGCGCGCCTGGTCTCCGAGGCCCCGGCCGGCGATCCTGTGTATCTCGCCATGGCCGGCGCGCCCGGGGAACTCGGGCGTGGCGGTATGCGCACCAAGCTTACGGCCGCCCACAAAGCGGCGCGCTCGGGGGCGGCCACCGTCATCGTCGCCGGACGCGAGCCGGACGTGCTTTTGCGGGTGCTGGCCGGCGAGCCGCTCGGGACCTATCTTTATCCGGCGACCTCGCGGCTCGCGGCGCGCAAGCAGTGGCTGGCCGCGCATCTGGCGGTGCGTGGCCGCCTCACGCTCGATGCCGGCGCGGTGCGGGTGTTGCGTGAGGCCGGCAAGAGCCTGTT
Source organism: Gammaproteobacteria bacterium (assembly GCA_028064935.1). The sequence goes on from JAPTWT010000039.1 coordinate 7,527, forward strand.
GCCGGTCGGGGTCCGTGGAGTCGAGGGATCATTTGCGCGCGGCGAGATGGTGGCGTGCGTCGATGCCGAGGGTCGCGAGGTGGCGCGCGGTCTCGTCAACTATCCGGCCGCGGAGCTCTGTCTCATGATGGGGCGGCCGAGCGAGGAGATCGAGCCGATATTGGGTTATCAGGGCGAGCCCGAGGTTATCCACCGGGATAACCTCGTGATCGTCTAGCCGAGTCCTGGGCGCCGGCCCTAGGTGCTCGCGCGGTGCAGACGGGCGTTCAGGCGGCTCTTGTAGCGCGCCGCGGTGTTGCGATGCATGATGCCGCGCGATATCCCGCGGTCGATCACCGAGCTTGCCTCGCGCAACGCCATCTGACCGCCGGCGATGTCCTTGTCGTGCACCGCCTTCAGCACCTTCTTGATCGCGGTGCGGATCTGCGAGCGAAACGCGACGTTCCGCTGCCTGTGGATCTCGGCCTGCCGCGCCCGTTTCTTTGCTTGAACTGTATTCGCCAAAAGCCTGCTCCTGGGAAGAGGATAGGAAAAAGCGGCACACTATGCCGTGGCCCCGGGGGCTTGTCAATGGCGCGGACGGCGGGCGTTTGTGGGGCGCGTGCCGGGCGCTATACTCGCGGGCTTTGCGCGGCCGTAGGGATGAGGTCTTAAGGAGAAGCGGTGGCCAATCGCCTGATTCGTTCGCTGTTTGCCGCGGGGGGCATGACATTCGTGTCGAGGATCACGGGCTTTGTCCGTGACATCCTGCTCGCGCGGCTCCTCGGGACGACGGCGCTCGCCGACGCCTTCTTCGTGGCGTTTCGCATACCGAGCTTCCTGCGCCGCGTGTTCGGCGAGGGGGCGTTCTCGCAGGCGTTCGTACCGGTGTTCGCCGCCGAGCTCCACAAGGAAGGGGCCTCGGCGGACGACGAGGCGCGGGCCTTCATCGATCACATGGCCGGCACCTTCATGCTCGTCCTGCTGGTGGTGACCGCAGTCGGGGTGCTGGCGGCGCCGGTGGTCATTTGGGTGCTGGCGCCGGGCTTTCTCGCCAATCCCGCCAAGTATCATCTGGCGGTGCGCCTTTTGCGCATCACCTTTCCTTATCTCTTTTTCATCTCGCTTGTGGCCATGGCCGCCGGCATCCTGAACACCCGCGGGCGGTTCGCGGCGGCGGCCTTTACCCCGGTGCTCCTCAATCTGAGCCTCATCGTCGCCGCCGGCGTGATCGCCCCCCATAGCAGGGCCCCGGCGGTCACGGTCGCATGGGGGGTGTTCATGGGCGGCATCTTGCAGCTCCTGTTCCAGATCCCGTTTCTCCGGCGCATCGGTTTTCTACCGCGCCCCCACTTCTCGTTTCGTCATCCGGGCGTGCGCCGCGTGTTCCAGCTCATGGTGCCTGGCATCTTCGGGTCGTCCATCGCCCAGATCAACCTCGTGGTCGATACCATGCTGGCCTCGTTTCTCGTGACCGGGAGCATCTCGTGGCTTTATTTCGCCAATCGCCTGCTCGAGTTTCCCTTGGGGATATTCGGCGTGGCGTTGGGCACCGTGATCCTGCCGCACCTGTCGGCAAAGCACGTAAAGGCCTCATCCGAGGAGTTCGGGCATGCCCTGGACTGGGCCTTGCGCTGGGTGGTGATCATCGCCGTCCCGGCGGCCGCCGCGCTGATGGTCCTGTCCATGCCCATCATCGTGACGTTATACCGCTACGGGGCCTTCACCGCCTTCGATGCCGCCATGACCGGACGCGCCCTGGTGGCGTTCGCCGTCGGCCTGCCGGCCTTCCTGCTGATCAAGGTCCTGGCCCCCGGCTACTATGCGCGCCAGGACACCCGCACCCCGGTGAAGATCGGCACGATCGCGCTGATCGCCAATATGGGCTTCAATGTCGCGCTGATCTGGCCGCTGGCCCACGCGGGTCTGGCGCTCGCCACCTCGCTGTCGGGCATACTGAACGCCTATCTCCTGTATCGCGGTCTGCGTCGCGAAGAGATCTATCAGCCGGGCCCCGGCTGGCGGCGCTTATGGGTCCAGGTCGGCGGCGCGAGCTTGGCCATGGTGCTGCTGCTGTGGCCGGCGCATCATGTATCCCGGGCGTTCTTCACGGCACCGGGGGGGCATCGGGCGGTGGTGCTGGGGGCGTGGATTGCGGCGGGACTTACCGTGTATGGTACAGTGATGTGGCTTTTGGGGGTCCGCCCCCAGGCGTTACGGTTGCAGTCGATTGGGGCGAATGAGGACGTATGACGGCGGCGATTTGGCAGATCGGCTCACCAGGGGACCCGCGCGTCTTTACCCTTGCGGAGGCCGAGGAGCTCTTTCCGTTGGTGCGGCATATCACCTATGGCGCCTACCGCGAGCTCGAGCCCGTACGCCGCCTGTTGTCGACGCTGCCCCCGGACAGTGGGGCGCTCTATGAGGCGGAAGAGGATTACGAGTGCATTGTGAAGCGCTGGGTGGCGAAGATGGAGCGCCTGGGCGTGGTCGTGAAGGGCCTGTGGCTCGTGGACTTCGACACGGGAGACGGCTATCTCTGCTGGCGTTTCCCGGAGCTGCGGCTCGCCTACTACCACAGCTACTGCGAGGATTACGCCACCCGCCGTCCGTTGCGGGAGGTGATCGAGGAGTTGGATCCGGATTGGGCCTGTTAGTAGTGCCTCGGTGGGTCGATGCGGGCTTAGGCCGGCCGAGGCATGGCTATGAGGCGGACGGGCGGGGCACGCCTGGACCGCACCGGTGCAATGCGTTAAGCTTTTCGGCTTTCGGTTAGCGCCGGCATGGAGTGTATTCGGGGGCTTTATAATGTCCGTCCGCGTCATCGCGGGGCGGTCGTTACGATCGGGAATTTCGACGGTTTTCATCAGGGCCATCGACAATTGGTGGGGCTCCTTAAGGCGCGCGCCCGGGCTGCCGACGCGTCCTCGCTTGTTATGCTGTTCGAGCCGCAGCCCCAGGAATACTTTGCGCGTGGCGAACCGCGCACGCGACTCATGCGGCTGTCGGCGAAGCTTGCGGCGTTGCGCGATGCCGGCGTCGATTACGCCATGGTGTTGCGGTTTGATGAGCGGCTTGCCACCCTGCCGGCCGTGGATTTCATCGAGGATATCCTGGCCGGGGCGCTCGCCGCGCGCGGGCTTGTCATCGGCGACGATTTCCGGTTCGGGGCCGGACGGGCCGGCGACTTTGCGATGCTCAAGGCCGCCGGGGGGCGTCACGGATTTTTTGTCGAGTCCACGGGGACCTTGAGCGAGACCGGCCAACGGGTCAGCAGCACGCGACTGCGTAACGCCCTGGCGCGTGGCGACATGCGCGAGGCCGAACGGCTCATCGGAGCCCCTTACCATTATGAGGGGCGGGTGGTGGCGGGCGATGCCCGCGGGCGCCTTCTGGGGTTTCCCACCGCCAATGTCCTCATGCCGGACCCACCGCCGGTGGCGGGGGTGTTTGCGGTCACGGCGCGCACCGAAAACGGACGTGTTTATGCCGGTATCGCCAACGCCGGGCGGCGTCCGACGGTGGGCGGCGGACGCGTACTGCTCGAGGTCCATTTGCTGGATTTCGCCGGCGATCTGTACGGGCAACGGCTGCGGGTAGGCTTTCTTGAGCGCCTGCGCGAGGAGCGCAGGTTTCCGTCCCTGGAGGCGCTCACCGCGCAGATTGAGCACGACCGCGCCTGCGCACGCAGCTTTTTTGCCAATCGGGGAATGATAGGACCATGACGGCGGACTACAAAGACACCCTCAATCTGCCGCATACGGATTTCCCGATGCGCGGGAGTCTGCCCGCGCGCGAACCCGAGCAGATCAAGGACTGGGAGGCGCTCGGTCTCTATGAACAGCTGCGCGCCTATCACGCGCGCCACCCGCGCTATGTCTTGCACGATGGCCCGCCCTATGCCAACGGCGCCATCCATCTCGGACATGCGGTGAACAAGGTCCTGAAGGATATCATCGTCAAGGCCAAGGGTCTGGCCGGCTTCGATGCCCCTTATGTCCCGGGCTGGGATTGCCATGGCCTGCCGATCGAGCTCGCCGTGGAGAAGACCGTGGGACGTTGCGGGCGTGATGTCGACGCCCGCGCCTTCCGTAAGGCGTGCCGTGACTATGCCGCCAAGCAGGTGGCCGGCCAGAAACGCGACTTCGTCCGCTTAGGCGTGTTCGGGGACTTCGCGCACCCCTATCTCACCATGGATTTCGGGTTCGAGGCCGGTATCGTGCGTGAGCTCGCGCGCATCCGCGCGCGCGGCCACGTCTACCGCAGTGAAAAGCCGGTGCATTGGTGTCTCGATTGCCGATCGGCCCTGGCCGAGGCCGAGGTCGACTATGCCGAGCACCGCTCGCTGGCCGTGGACGTACCGTTCGCGGTGATCGACACCGGCGACTTCTGGCGGCGTGTGGGCGTCCCGGCGCGTCCTGGTGCGGTGCATCTGCCGATCTGGACGACGACCCCCTGGACGTTGCCGGCCAATCGCGCGGTGGCGGTGCATGGCGGGATCGTCTACCGTATCCTGTCGGCCGGCAGCGATTACTGGTTGGTGGCCGAGGAATTGGCCGACGTGGTCGCGGCGCGCTATGGATTTGCGAATACGCCGACCGGACTTGATGTTCGCGGGTCGGCGCTCACCGGTTTGCGGTTACGCCACCCGTTTCTGGACCGCTCGCTGCCCGTGATCGAGGGTGCGCATGTCACCACCGAGGCCGGCACCGGGCTTGTGCATATCGCGCCCGCTCATGGCGAAGAGGATTATCAGGCGGCGCGTGCCTATGGGCGCGGAAGCGGCGAGGTCCTGCCGGTCGAGGGCCCGGTCGGCGCGGATGGCCGATTCCTGCCCGGCACACCGTTCGTGGAGGGCCTTGGCGTCGCCGAGGCCTCGCAGCGCCTGGTCGATGTGCTGCGCGAGCGCGGGGCGCTGTGGGCCGTGGACACCATTACGCACAGCTATCCGCACTGCTGGCGCCACAAGACGCCGATCATCTTCCGGGCCACCGCCCAGTGGTTCATCTCGCTTGATGCCGCGAACCTGCGCGGCGATGCGCTTGCAGCCATCGGTCGGGTGCGCTGGATGCCGGGCTGGGGGGAGCAGCGCATCGCGCAGATGGTCGCCGGCCGCCCCGACTGGTGCATCTCGCGTCAGCGCGTGTGGGGCGTGCCCATCCCATTTTTCCTGCACAAAGAGACCGGCGAACTCCATCCGCGCACCGATGCGCTCCTGGAGGAGGTCGCGCGCGTAGTCGAGGTCGAGGGCGTGGACGGTTGGTTCGAGCGCCCGGTCTCGGCATGGCTCGGCGCCGAGGCTGCGGATTACGAGGCGGTGCGCGATGTCCTGGATGTGTGGTTCGACTCCGGTTCCACGCATGCCTGCGTGCTCGCCGTGCGGCCGGATCTCGCGCATCCCGCCGACCTCTATCTGGAGGGCTCCGATCAGCATCGTGGCTGGTTTCAGTCATCCCTCCTCACTTCGGTTGCGGATTCCGGTGAGCCCCCTTACAAGGCGGTGCTGACGCACGGATTCACGGTCGATGCCCAGGGACAGAAGATGGCGAAATCCCGCGGCAACGGCATAGAGCCCCAGGAGATCACAAAGACCCTGGGGGCCGATGTCTTGCGGCTATGGATCGCGGCCACCGATTATCGCGCCGAGATGTCGCTGTCGCCGGAGATCCTAAAGCGTATCACCGAGGCCTACCGGCGGTTGCGGAACACTGCGCGCTACCTGCTCGCCAACCTCGCCGGGTTCGATCCCGACTGCGATGCACTCACGCCCACGGACCTCCTGGTGCTGGACCGCGCGGCGCTGGCGCGTACCGCCGACCTCGACCAGTCACTGCGCGAGGCCTATGAAGACTTCCAGTTCCATATCGTCTATCAGCGGCTGCACCACTTTTGCGTGGTCGATCTTGGTGCCTTCTATCTCGATGTCCTGAAAGACCGGCTCTATACCTCGCCCGCGTCCAGTCGTGAGCGACGCTCGGCGCAGACCGTTTTGTGGCATATGCTCGAGGTCCTGGTGCGCCATATGGCGCCAATCCTGAGCTTCACGGCCGAAGAGGTGTGGCGATACGCGCCCGGCAAGCGTGCCGCGAGCGTCTTTCTGAATACCTGGCACGATATGGAGGCCTCCGCTGACGCCCCCGCGGATCTCGCGTTCTGGTCCTTGCTCCTCGATTTGCGTCAGGCGGTGGGGCCGGAGCTCGAGCGGCTGCGGGCAAGCGGGGCGGTCGGGTCGTCGCTGGACGCTGAGCTCGACCTTTATGCGGGGTCTGATCTGCACGCGCGGCTTGCCGAATTGACAGACGAGCTGCGCTACCTCTTCATCACATCCGATGCCCGCCTGCATACGGCAGTATCGTGCCCCGAGGCCGCGGTCGCGACCACCCGCGCGGATCTCAGTATCGTGGTTCAACCCTCGCCCCATGCCAAATGCGCGCGCTGCTGGCATCATAGGCCCGAGGTCGGGCGCTTCGCGGATCACCCGATGCTTTGTGGGCGCTGCCACGACATGCTTGCCGGCAGCCCAAGGGCGCGGAGGTACGCCTAATGCTGGGCTATCTCCTGATCGCGGTCGCGGTGTTTGTGCTCGATCAATGGAGCAAGGCCGAGGCGGTACGCTACCTGTCGCGGGGATCCGTGCATGTGACCAGTTTCCTGAACCTGGTCCTGGTCTACAATCGCGGGGCGGCATTCGGGTTTCTGAGCAACGCGAGCGGCTGGCAGAATATCCTTTTTATCGCCGTGGCGGTGGCGATTGTGGCCGGTATCGTCATATTTCTCGCGCGCGGGGGGCGGCGCGACCGGCTGACCGTGGTGGCCCTGATGTTGGTCCTGGGGGGCGCCGCCGGTAACCTCGCGGATCGCATACGCCTGGGAGAGGTCGTGGACTTCATCGACTTTCATATCGGGTCCTGGCACTGGTATACGTTTAATCTCGCCGATAGCGCGATCACCGTGGGTGCGGTGTTGCTTGCCATAGACGCGTGGGTGTCGCGGCGCGCGACGGCGGCCCCGGAGAGGAGGTAGGCCGGAGATGGAGCGCATTCAGGCCGGTGCGCGTGTCGCCTTGCGCTTCACGCTGTCGCTTGCCGACGGAACGTGTGTCGAGGGCACGGCGCCCGGCGAGGCCCCATGGGAGGTCGTGGTCGGGAGAGGGGATCTGCCGCCCGGCCTCGATCGCTGTCTCGTGGGGTTGGCCGTAGGCGAGCGCGGGCGGTACTTCGTGGCCGCTGCCGACGCCTACGGTGAGCGGGACGAGGGCGCCCGCGAGATCCTGCCACGCACGGATTTTCCGGTGGACGTTGATCTCATCCCGGGCATGGCGTTTAGTTTTACACTTCCTGATGGTCGCGAGGCCATGGGCCAGGTGATGGCGGTGACGGAGGGCGGGGTCGAGGTCGATTTCACGCATCCGCTTGCCGGCCACGATTTGGTATTCGAAGTTGATATCGTAGCGATCGGGGGCCGTTGAGCGCCCGAGGGGCGGATATGAGGATTTATGTCGCAAACCCGCGCGGCTTCTGCGCGGGTGTCGAGCGTGCCATAGCGACGGTGGAGCGCGCGTTGGAGGAGTTCGGGCCGCCCGTGTATGTGCGTCACGAGGTGGTCCACAACAAGACGGTAGTCGAGGCCCTGCGTATGCGGGGCGCGGTGTTCGTCGAGGATCTCGCCGACGTGCCCCGCGGGGCGCGCGTGGTATTCAGTGCCCATGGTGTCGCCCGCGCCATCTCCGAGGAGGCGCGCGTGCGTGGACTGACCGTGTTCGACGCCACCTGCCCCCTGGTCTCGAAGGTCCACAAGGAGGTCATACGCTGGCGCCGGGAGGGCTACGAGTGCCTGCTGATCGGGCATGCGGGACACCCGGAGGTCGAAGGGACGCTTGGGCAGGTAGCCGATGGCGTCTATCTGGTGCAGACGGAACAGGATCTTGACTCGGTACCGGTGAAGGACCCCGAGCATGTTGCGTACGTGACCCAGACGACCTTGTCCGTCGAGGACACCGCGCGCCTCATAGGGGCGCTGCGCCATCGATTCCCGTCGGCCTGCGGTCCGCGTACCGATGATATCTGTTATGCGACCCAAAACCGCCAGGACGCGGTGCGCGCGCTGGCCCGACATTGCGATGTCGTGGTGGTCGTGGGTTCGGCGCACAGCTCAAACGCCAATCGCCTGCGCGAACTTGCGGGCGGCATGGGCATCCCCGCCTATCTCGTCGATGGCGCGGCGGATCTGGAGCGCGCGTGGTTTGCGCAAAGCGAGGCGGTAGGGGTCACGGCCGGCGCCTCCACCCCAGAGCATGCCGTGCAGGCGGTCATCCGCCGCCTGGGCGAGTGGGGTGCGCGATTGGTGCAGGAAGAGGAGGGACCCGCCGAGACTGTGGTGTTCTCGCTCCCCAAGTCCCTGAAACGCGCGAGTTTGGCGCGACAATCGTAAAGGGCCCGCGACGCCAAACCCGTCAGGGCCGACGCCCCTCCGGACGCTTTCACGGAGGGGCCTTTAATGTGAGAATGTTGTGGTGCGAACCCATCCCCTTGTTGTCGTGGGAGGCGGTGTCATAGGCCTCCTGACCGCCCGCGAACTGGCCATGGCCGGCCATGAGGTGCGGCTGTTTGAGCAGGGTGCTGTCGGCCACGAGGCGTCATGGGCGGCCGGCGGCATATTGTCCCCCTTGCACCCGTGGCGTTATCCGGATGCGGTCACGCAGCTTGCACAGGCCAGCATGGCGGCCTATCCGGCCCTCTGCCAAGACCTCGCCGAGGCGAGTGGTATCGATCCGGAATGGACGCCGTCTGGGCTCATGCGCCTGGGCGACGACGAGGTGCGCGAGGCACAGCGGTGGGCGGCGCGTTTCGGGGTGCCGCTAGAGCCCCGGGATCTCGCCGAGGTCTGTCCAGGTCATGGTCTCGACGGGCCGGGCCTATGGATGCCGGCCACGGCCCAGGTGCGCAGCCCACGCCTCCTGCGCGCCGCGGGTGCGGCCGTGCGCGGACTCAAGGTCATGGTCCATGAGCGGGCCACGGTCGAGGGTTTCACCCACGACCGGGAGCGGCTGACGGGACTTGTGGTCAACGGCGAGACCGTCGCCGCCTCACGGGTGATCGTGTGTGCCGGCGCCTGGAGCCGGCCGCTCCTGGAGCGCTACGGCCTGCCTTTGCCGGTGCGGCCGATGAGAGGCCAGATGCTCGTGATCCAGACGCGCCCGGGGTTCCTGGGGCCCATGATTTTGAAGGGCGCGCGTTATCTCGTACCACGCCGCGACGGGGCGGTGCTGGTCGGCAGCACGATGGAGAGCGTGGGCTTTACGAAGGAGACGACCGAGGCCGCGCGCGAGGATCTGTTGAAGGCCGCACACGCCATCCTGCCGGAGCTTGCCGCCTACCCCGTCACCCACCAATGGGCCGGCCTGCGACCGTCGTCGCCGGAAGGGGTCCCTTATATCGGGGGACACCCGGAGATCCACGGCCTGTTTGTGAATACCGGGCACTTCCGCAACGGCATCGTGCTTGCCCCCGCGTCCGCCCGCCTCGGAGCGGATCTCATGCTGGGGCGCGATCCAGTCCTGGATCCGGTCCCCTATGGACCCGACCGGCCGTCCGAGGACGGGAGCGGCGGGGCTGTGCTAAAATGACATTGTGAAGGGTTACCAGGATCACACCAGCCAGGATCTTGCCGATCTCCTGCGGGGTCATGGGATCAATCCCACGGCCCAGCGCATCGAGATCGCGAGACTCCTCGTGTATCGGCGGATACATCTTACGGCCGAGGATGTGTTTCGGCTCGTGAATCGCGATGGGGCGCATGTCTCCAAGGCGACGGTCTATAATACCCTCGGCGTATTCGCGGAGAAGGGCCTGATCCGCGAGGTGGTGATTGATCCCACGCGCGTGGTGTACGACTCCAATACCGCGCCCCACCACCATTTTTACAATACCGAGACCGGCGAGCTCTTCGATATCGAGGAACGTACGATGTCGGTCGCGGGTCTTCCGCCGCTCCCCCAGGGCACCGAGGTGGAGGGGGTGGAGGTGATCGTGCGGCTGCGCTCGTCGGCGGATCGCGTCGCCTGAAGCCTTCATTTTCCCAGACCCAGAGGTTATAGTAACGGCCCACCATGCCGGTGTAGCTCAGTCGGTAGAGCAACTGATTCGTAATCAGTAGGTCGGGCGTTCGATTCGTCTCACCGGCACCATAAAATCAAGGACTTAGCGCACCTTCTAGCCAAACCACCACCCCTTTTGGGACACTGGTGGGACAACGGCAACCAGGGGGTGTTAAATGGCGTCATTTATCCAGCGTCCAGGTCCGCGCGGTCGGCGAGTCTGGCAGGTCAAGATCAGGCGCCGTGGGTGGCCAGCGCAGTCCGCGACTTTCGATAGTAAGGTCCACGCCGAGGCTTGGGCGCGCCAGATCGAAGGGGAGATGGATCGGGGTGTGTTCGTCTCGCGGTCCGAGGCCGAGGGCACGACCCTGGCGGATGCCCTGGATTGGTACGAGCGCGACATCAGCAGCAAGAAGAAATCTTCCGCACGCGAGGCCTATGCGATCCGATGGTGGCGGGTTTCTCCGCTGGCTTCCCGGACGCTTGCGAGCATCCGGGGTAAAGACATAGCTGCGTCCGTCGCGGCCATGTCTTCGCATCGCGAGCGCCGCCGCAAGGGCGATGAAGACGCCCCGGGGCTGCGTCCGAACACGATCCGCATACACCTTGCCCTACTCTCTCACCTCTTCAATGTCGCCCGGACGGCGTGGGGCATGGAGTCATTGAGCAACCCCGTGGATCTCGTGAAGGGCCAGCGTCCGAAGCTCCCCCAAGGCCGCGACCGCCGCCTGCAGGGGGGCGAGCAGGCCCGCCTCCTGGCGGCCGCCCAGGCCTACGGTGGGGAGGTTGGCCCTATCATCACCTGGGCCATAGAGACCGCCATGCGCCGCGGGGAGATTGCGGCGATGCGCTGGGACCACCTGGATCGCAAGGCTAAGGTCTTACTGATCCCGGAGACCAAGAACGGCACCCCGCGGCGGGTGCCGTTGTCCACGGCGGCGTTGGCAGTCCTGGATGGGCTCTCCAGGCGTCTAGATGGGCGGGTGTGGGGCATGCGCCCCGATTCGATCTCCCAGGCCTTCGAGAGGGTCTGCGGGGCGTCCGGGGTCGAGGGTTTGACATTCCATGACTTGCGTCATGAGGCGACCAGTAGGCTGTTTGAGAAGGGGCTCAATCCTATGGAAGTGGCGGCCATTACGGGGCATAAGACACTGCAGATGCTGAAGCGGTATACTCACCTGAGGGCTGAGGATCTGGTGGAGAGATTGGGGTGAGCGACCGAGGCTAACCCTAGCCGACCCGTTTGTAATCTCCTATCGTACGTATATACCTACTACAACGGGTAAACGCGATATGTCTGGCCTTTCACAAGACGCATGCCGCAATCACGACGATCGACTTATCCTCTACGTGGACCTGTTAGGCGTGTCTGCGGTTACTGACAAAGAACATGATTTATTAAATCTTCTTTATACCATTCAGAAATTGACGTCTCAATATTCTGAGAGCGATCAGCAGGATCCTAATGACCCATCTAAACGCCTTATAACATTATCCCCTGAGTTTTCCGCATTCTCCGACCATATAGTAGTAAGTTATCCAATTAACACTCTTGATTCTATCCCCTGCCCGCTGGGCATATTTCTGCTAGACGCTTTAAGAGTGATTACGCCAATTGCTTTCCGTGCTCTTGATCTCGGGTTTCTTATACGCGGTGGGCTAACTATCGGTAAACTTTATCACGATGCGAGAGTTGTCTGCGGCGCCGGCTTGGTGGAGGCTTATGCGATAGAGTCCAGTGTTGCGATTTACCCCCGCATCGCTTTATCACTAAAGCTTCAGGAGCAACTTTCGTCTGATGACTGCAATAACTACCTTACGCAAGACAAAGACGGCGTATGGCATCTCAATTATTTTCGGCACATGTGTCATCAAGCAATAAGCAAAAATTCTTATGAATCCGGCACCAATGCACGCGACTGGAAATTAGAGGCATTCGCGATAATTGAAAACAACATCAACCGTTTAAATACAGAAAGTATGCTGAAGGAGGCGGCTAAATGGGCATGGTTCAAAAAAATGCTTACTTCTGCTATTAGTAAGCAGCATCCCGGGAAGTTTGAAGACTGACTTTATATGGCTATATCCGGATTTCCCCACCACTAAAACCCTCAGATTCCCTAGCTTCTTAGGCCTTTCCTCAGCGCTCACAGTGTACGTAAATCGGAAGGAATGTGCGCAAAGATATCGAGGTCTGTGCGGGGGTGCCGAGCAATCGGCATTCCACGACCGTTATAACATCGCAACAACTGTTACAACGCATCGACAGGAGAATTTTTAGAGGCGCCCTACTGTTTCAGGCGGTGCGCGACATGGCCATCGCACCCGATCCGGAGATCAATGACAACCAACCGCGCCGACGCATGGCCGGGGTCTACAACCGCTACCGCCGGTCCGTCGCAAATTGGATCTCCGCCATCCTCCGGACGGCTGGGCTATGGGAGGGTGGCGTGTCCGAGCGCGAATCGATCGATGCCATCCGCCGTACCATGACGGATGATGGTGATCCGGCTACGATGACGCCGCTCGTGTGGGCTGCCTCGCTGCTCACCGCGGATGACCGCGGCGATCTCCCCGGCATCGCCGCAGGACTCAACATGGTTGACGGTTCTCCGCCGGTGCGCGCCGCTTGCCGTCTGGTCCCTATGATGACGGATTCCGCGGTTAGGGCGCCGTCGGCGCCGCTACCGCGGGCCTATGTGCTGTCAGCGATCGTACCGGCCGGGAGCCATCCTTCGCTTGGTAGCGGCGTCCTGAAGGAA
>JAPTWT010000318.1 GCA_028064935.1 Gammaproteobacteria bacterium
TCGAGAGCAATTTCCTCCTCCGCTCCCGCCTCGCCGAGCCGGAGAAACGCGCCCTCGGCCGCGCCGCCGCAGCCCTGGTCGAAGCCGGGCAGTCGCTGATCCTCGATGACAGCACGACGGCGGCGACGATGACGCCCTATCTCGCGGCCTACCAACCGCTCACCGTCATCACCAACGGTCTCGCCGTGGTCGAACGGCTGCGCGCGACCCCAGGCGTCGCGGTGATCTGCCTCGGCGGCAATTACAATCCGCGCTTCAACGCCTTCTTCGGCCTGCTGTGCGAGCATCGCACAGGCGGATGGCACGGCACCGATGCTGGGCGCGATCGCCGGTGGTGTCGGGGCCGGGGTGGCGATCGGCGTGATCAACGGCGCGCTCGTGGCCATCGCCCGCGTGCCGCCCTTCGTTGCCACACTCGGCAACATGACGATCGCGCTCGGCATCGCCTATGTGCTGAGCGAGGGGCAGCCGATCTCCGGCCTGTCGGATCAGTTCCTTGCCATAAGCGGCCCGCTCGGCGGCGTGCCGATCCCGGTGCTGACGATGCTCGCCGTCGTGCTGATCGCCTGGTTCATCCTGGCGCGCACGCGCTTTGGCATGCGCGTCTATGCGGTGGGCGGCAATGCCCATGCGGCGCGCATGGCGGGGGTGCACGTGCGCTTCGTCCGCTTCGTCGTCTATGTGGTGAGCGGCGGCCTCGCCGGCCTCGCCGGCACCCTGCTGGCCTCGCGCACCACCGCCGGCATCGCCACCACCGGTACCGGCTACGAGTTGAACGCGATCGCCGCCGCAGTGATCGGCGGCATCAGCCTGATGGGCGGGCGCGGCAGCGTCATCGGCACGGTATTCGGCTTCATGATCATCGGCGTGCTCGATAACGGGCTGAACATCATCAACGTCTCGCCGTTTTATCAGCTCATCATCAAAGGTGTCATCATCATCGGCGCCGTTTTCATCGACTCTTATCTGAACCAGAAAGAGGAGTGACCCGGCGCCGCCGTGGCACCGGGCCTGTCGCTATCAGGAGGAAATACACATGCAGGCAAAAAAACTACTTGCAACCCTGGCCGGCGCCACCGCGCTCGCGGGTAGCGCGATATGGGCAGCGGGGGCGGCGAACCCGCATCCCGTCATCGGCTTCACCGTCTATGATATGACCTCGTTCATCTCCTGGGGCAAGCAGGGGGCGGAGACGATCGCCAAGAGCTGCGGCGCCAAATTGTTGTGGCAGACCGCCAACAACGACGTGAATTCCCAGGTCTCGCAGATGCAGCAGTTCGTCAACCGCAAGGTCGATATCATCGTCGTCGCGGCGGTCAATTCCTCCACCCTCGGGCCACAGATCATGGCCGCCAAGGCGGCGGGCGTGCCGGTGCTGGCGACCAATCTGAGCATCAGCGCCGCCGCCGCCAGCAGCCTCGTGGGCTATGTCGGCCCGAACGATGTCGGCGCCGGCGAGCAGGAGGCGCAGGCCGTGGTGGACGCGCTGCATGGCAAGGGCAACATCGTCGTTTTGCAGGGGCCGATCGGTCAGTCGGCCGAGATCGACCGCTCGCAGGGGATCAAGAACGTGCTCGCGAAAAACCCCGGCGTGAAGCTGCTGGCGATCCAGCCCGGCAACTGGGAGCGCGATCAGGCCTATAAGCTGATGCAGGACTGGCTCTCCCGCTATGGCAGCCAGGTCAATGGCGTCGTTGCCGAAAACGACGACATGGCGATCGGTGCCATCCGCGCGCTGAAGGAGAAATCGCTGAACGGCAAAATCCCGGTTTCTGGTGTCGATGGCATCAAGGACGGCATGCGCGCGGTGCGCGCCGGCGACATGATTGAGACCAATCTGCAGAACGCCGCGATCGAACTTGGCGAGGCAACCCAGGCCGCCTGCGACTACGCCAAGGATGGCAAGCAGGCACCCGCCAACGCGCTGCTGCAGATGCCGCGCATCACCAAGGCGAACGTCGATCGCTACTACGGGCAGTTGTTCGACCACCCGGCGCAGTTCCTCGAAGGTCTGCCCAAGCTGGTCAAGGCCAATCTGGCCTCCGGCAACTACGCCGAGCAGTAGGGCGCGCGCGGCGAAACATCATGCGCTGGGTCGGCACCAGCTGGAAGATGAACAAAACCCTGGGCGAGGCGCGCGCCTTCGCCCAGGTGCTGCGCAGTATCGACTGGGGGAGCGCGCCGTATGCGGGCGTGCGCCCCTTCGTCATCCCGCCATTCACCGCCCTCGCCACCGTCTGCGAGGCGTTGCGGGGCACGCCGGTGCTGGTCGGCGCGCAGACCATGCATTGGGAGGATGCCGGCGCGTGGACCGGGGAGATCTCGCCACCCATGCTGCGCGACTGCGGCGCGACGCTGGTGGAACTCGGCCATTCCGAACGCCGCGTACATTTCGCCGAAACGGATGAGGCAATCAACCGCAAGGTGGCGGCGGCGCTACGGCATGGGCTGCGGCCGCTGATCTGCGTCGGCGAAAATGCGGCGGAGCGTCGCGCGGGTCGCGAGGGCGCGGTGCTGCGCCGGCAGGTCGAGCAGGCATTGCGCGATATCCCGGCAGAGCATGCGCGCAATGTGCTGATCGCCTATGAGCCGGTCTGGGCCATCGGGCGCGATGGCACGCCGTCCGAGCCGGGCTATGTCGCGGCAACGATCGGAGCACTTCGCGCGGCAATGCCTGCGCTCTTCGCCGGGGCGAGCCTGCTCTATGGCGGCAGCGTGGATGCGGCGAATGCCGCCGCCTACGCCGGTCTCGACGGTGTTGATGGCCTGTTCGTCGGGCGCGCGGCGTGGGAGGTGGAGGGGTTCCTGCGCATCCTCCGCGCGGTTGGTAGAGCATGATATGTTCAAGTACAACGATTCCATGAAATCGACCCTTTGTAATGGATTCCCTACGCATTGCCAGATGTAGTAGGCATGTTGTGGGCATCAACACCATAGCTGGACATCATGGCAGTACCTCGGCGCGTAATCGATATCGCAATTGAAGCAGACTATCTGATGCAACTCGAACGGATCACGCGTTCTCGAACCGAACCGACGAGTTGGGTTGAGCGAGCCCGCATCCTTCTGGCCTATCGCGCCGATCCATCGGCCCATGCGGTCGGCGAGATGGTCATCAGACCGTGCTTCGGTGCTTGCGCCGGGGCGGCGCGGTTTGGCGCGATGGCCACGCTCGACGACAGACCACGGCCGGGAAAGGCGCCCGAGATCACCGCTGACGCCCGTGCCTGGCTGCTATCGCTGGCCTGTCAGAAAGCCAAAGACTTGGGATATCCACACGAACTCTGGACGACCCGGCTATTGGCGCGTCATGTGCGTGAGCACGCGGTGGACGCTGGATATCCTTGCCTGGCCAGCGTGGTGCAGGGGACGGTCTGCAAGATTCTCGCCCGCGATGACGTCAAGCCACACAAGGTGCGCTACTATCTGGAACGGCGTGACGAAGCCTTCGAGACGAAAATGGCCGAGGTTCTCTGCGTCTATCGCGAGGTCGCGGTTCTGCGCGCCGCGGATGCCACGGCAAGTGATGTCGCAATCATCTCCTATGACGAGAAGCCGGGTATCCAGACGATCGGCAACACCGCCCCCGACTTGCCGCCGAAGCCCGCGGTTCATGCGGCCTTCGCACGCGACCATGAATACAAACGTCATGGCACATTGAGCCTGCTGGCCGGGATCGATCTGTTGACAGGCAAAGTGCATGCCTGCGTCGAGGAGCATCACCGATCGCGGGAATTCATCAGTTTCCTCAAGAAGATCGAGGCCGCTTATTCGACCGGCACCGCGATTAAGCTGATCCTCGACAACCACTCGGCCCATGTCTCGAAAGAAACTAAAGCGTGGCTCGCCAC
This sequence comes from Gammaproteobacteria bacterium, assembly GCA_028064935.1. The sequence continues at coordinate 3,852 of JAPTWT010000318.1, forward strand.
CCGGCCCGAAGGCCGCTTCGCCTTTGTGTTCACACCGAAGCATGCGTCATGGCTCAACGTGTTGGAAGGTTTCTTCTCGAAAATGGCCCGCTCGATCCTCCGTCACATTCGCGTCGCATCCAAGCCTGAACTCAAGGCACGCATTCTCGCCTATCTCGATGACATCAACGCCGAATCTGTTGTTCACGCCTGGACCTACATGATCGGTGAGACCGCGTGATAGGAGTCGTATCATGGAAACGAGGTACTAGTGGGAACACCTCCGGTGTCTGACGACATCCCGGCCAGCCGCAACGTGGCGCAACGGCGCCGCCTGCTGCTCGATTATGTGATCAAGTCCGGCTCGGCGCAGGTGGACGATCTGGCCGCCCGCTTCGCGGTGAGCCGGATGACGGTGCATCGCGATCTCGACGCACTCGCCGAGCAGGGCATGGTGCGCAAGGTGCATGGCGGCGTCACCACCCGCGCATCGAGCCTGATCGAGAGCAATTTCCTCCTCCGCTCCCGCCTCGCCGAGCCGGAGAAACGCGCCCTCGGCCGCGCCGCCGCAGCCCTGGTCGAAGCCGGGCAGTCGCTGATCCTCGATGACAGCACGACGGCGGCGAC
>JAPTWT010000210.1 GCA_028064935.1 Gammaproteobacteria bacterium
GGTGACGGGGCAGTAGCCACAGAGGCCGGAGGGTTGCAAGGGCCAGTTGTCGTGCTCGATGCTCGTCTCGATCGGGGCGATATCCGCGCGGATGCTGTCCAGCAGTTCGCCCATCTGGTCGCGGTGATAGCGGCGCGGGGGGTCGATGATGCGGTCCTTCGCCCAGACGAACGTGGAACTGACGGTTTTAATCTGGGGGTAGTTGACGAACACCTGGAACGCGAACATATCCAACTGCGCGGTGTCCGGGCGATGCTTGCCGAACTTCCAGTCGGCGACGAAGGCCTTCCCCTCGTCCGCGCCGCCGCCCAGTGCGAGAAAGTCGATCTTCCCCCGCAGCCAGACGTCCTTATCGAAGAACCCCACCGGACGGAGGGCTGTGCTCACGGCAAGGGACAGCTCGGCGGCGACCATGGCGGCCTTCGCGGCCATCTTGTCGACCACTGCGGTGCAGAAGGCGACGTCCGCGAGCGGTACGGTGGGCTTGCTCAGCTTCTCGTCCGGCACCTTCAGGATGTACTCCTCCACGCGCTTATGGGCGCGGGAGCCGTAGTCGGAGGCGTCAAAGGGCTTGTCCTTCACATCCTTCTTGACCTGGAGGTGGAGGAACTTCTTCGGGCAGTTCTTATACGTCTTGATCGAAGAGTAACTGTAAGCCCTCGCCATGAGTCCGTCCTTTAGTTCAGTTGTTGTTGTTGTGGGAGTGTAGCATGTTTCGGCTGAGGGCGGTAGCGCGCGGTCACGTCGGCAACTCCTTCATCAGTTTCTTCTCTTCCTCCGCCGTTTGTCGGATATGATCGGCATCGGCCCGTCCGGTAAAGTCTCGCCCATGAAGAGCCGCCGCCAACAGCGAGTCGAACGCCTCTACCGGGGCAACGCCCCCCGACCGGGAGAGGTACTCTTGTTTCCGCAGGCGTTCGTTCTCGTCCAGAATCACCTCGGGCAGAGGCGGGGTTCGCCCCCAGTCGGCGAAGGGGTCGAGAGGGAGGGGGGCGTGGGCTTCGGCCAGTGCGCGCATCTCGCGCAGGAAGTTCTCCCGCGCCTCGGTGATCGCTCGACTCTCAGTCAGGTAGCGCCAGATATCCCGATCCACAGGATGGATCTGGGCCGCGCCGGCCCAATGCACGAGCCAGGTGCGGATGAGTCCGCGGGTCGCCAGTTGGCGCAGATGGGCGATCTGTGTGGGGTGGCTACGCTCCCAGAAGCGCCAGGCCCGGCAACTGTACCCCGGCGCCCCGCCCGACTCCGGGGCGGCGATCACGCGCCAGGTGGTCTCGGAGAGGTAAGGCCGCAGGTACACCGGCGACCACCACAGACGCTGGTCCTCCGAGTGCGACGGGCTGATAAACCGCGTCGGAAACCGTTGCATCAGGACTGCGAGCGCCGGGGGGTCCTTCGCGTCCGGCGTGTAGACTAGCGATTGACAGGCCTCCCCCCGGCTCCACTGGTCGATGTGGCCTAGGGAGACTAGGATCTGCCGCCCTTGACGGCGTGACAGAAGACCCTCGTGTGTTGCATGAGTGAGAGAGGCGTGCGAGATCAGCAGGCGCTGGGACCAGAAGTTCAGCGACTCCTCGACCTCAAAGAGACTCTCCGTAGGGCGCTCCCGGCGGATCACCGCCTTCAGGCGTTCGAGCGCCTCTAACTGCTCCGGCCGCCATCTCATCCGCGTAGACGCCGCGGGAGGGGGGCCACAGACCCCTCTTGTTCCCCAACCGGGGGGAGGAATCCAGTGCCTTTGGACTCAGTGACGCGGATGTACGCCACCTCGACCTTCGCGCTCTCCACGAGCACGCTGGCAATATCGGCAATGGCATCCATGCGCGCGAGGTCGACCTTCTTCTCGGGGTTGTTTAGGTCTTCGAGCGCGGTAAAGAGGTGGTTTCGTAGGTCTTCCATTTTGTTTTTCAAGAGTCTTTCCTCCGGTTCAATTGTCTCCGCACCCTCGCCAACAGGCGAATGGCATCCCGCACGTCGGGCGGCAGATGCTGCATCGACGCATACTGGGCGATGAGCTCCGCCCGTGTGCGGACGAGGAGGTTGTCGAGTGCGATGTGCGTTGGGTCCTGATCTTTGAAGAGCAGGACACTCCCCGCCGGCACCGGCCCGTGGGCCGCCTCCCAGAGAAGGTAGTGCGCCGGCCGCCACCGCTCATGATAGGTGAGATAGGGGTCGTCGGATACCTTGCGGTAGAGAAACCCCTTCTGCCACCGCTCACTCCCCGCCGGCCGTTTATAAGGTGTGCTCTTCCGGCAGCACCGATAGTAGAGCGCCGTCTTCGTAAGCCCTAAGCGGTTCGCCTTCCGTGAGACCTGCCCCACCGGGCGCCCGAGGCGCTCGGCTATGTCCTCGACGCGACTTTGCGGGTAGAAGCGACGGAGCACGGCTTCGTCCTCGGGCGACCAGTGGGGGCCCATTAGGCGGGCCGGATCGGCAACGCGAGTTTCGCGGCCAGATCAATGAGGAAGGCAAGCGACACCCGACGGCCGAGAAAGAAGCCATAGTACGGCGCGCAGGTGGCCGACGGGTCGCGCTCCGCGACGATAGAGCGCACGAAGACAAAGGGCCCGATCATGAGACGCGGGGCGGCGGAAAGGAGAGGGTGGATGTTGCTCATGAATTTTCCTTCAGGGCCCAGAGAACCCCTATGATGAGACCAAAAAGAAACGCCGGGGCGATGACCGCGACCTGCGCGAGCGCCAACTGCTGGGCATAGTACCATCCGCCGTAGGCCCCGAAACCGGCGCCTGCTGCGAGGAGGGTGAGGAAGACAACAGCGAAGAGGCGCCGGAAAAATTTACTCATGGGCACCCCCCGCGATATGCTCCGCTGCGCAGTCAAGGCCCACTGCCTCCGGCTGCAAGAGCTCGACGGGGATGTTCTTCGACAGAGCGAACTCGATCTCCTGCCGGATCCCCTCCGACTCATCGTAGCCGGGGAGGGCGAGGATGAGAAGGCGCTCGGCATGCCGGAGCAGGGCTAGGTCCTGCCGCATCCAGAACGCGCCGGACTGCGGCGCGGGCATGCCTAGGGTCTCCACCGGGTGCGAGTGGGCGATGGGGGAGAAGATAATATGCCCGTCTAACATCAGTTGGGCGGCGGCCCGCACGACCGCCTCGTAGCGCTGCTGACGCACAATCCGCGACGCATGCGTGTAGGGTGACGCGAGATAGGTGAAACTCATGCGGCGTCCTCCGGGAGGGCCAAGAGGCGGCCGAGCATGGAGTGCAGGGCGCGGGCCTCGTCGTCACTGATGACGACCTCCCGGCGCGACTCCCCTTCCCGGATGATGACCCGGAGCATGGCCGGGACAGCAGATTCGGGGGTCGTTGCTTGGACAGTGATGGTGTGCAGCGTGCCCAGCGTGCGCGCCAGCGTGTAGCTTGCGATATGGCTTTTTTCGGACATTTGTCCTCCGAAGTAAGTAGGAACCAAGCGAATTCAACAGTCGCCCTCATCCTACTTTCGTCGGATACCGCTGTCAACATTTTTCTTTGTAAGATGGTCGATAACAATAAGCGGCGCCCAGAAGGCGATGACGAGCACAAGGAGGCCGAGCCAGATGACGATGACCAGGATCTCTAGGAGCGATTGGAAGGCGGCGCTGAGCGCTTCAGTGGGGGTCATGCCTTCTTCTCCTTCGGCTTCGGCTTCTCAGCCAGTATCTCGCGCAGTTTCTTCAATGCCGCTATGCCGGTGTGATAGCTCCGCACCTCGGCCTCGGCTTTCTGTAGTTCGTGGTCCATCTTTACCTCTGCACTCTGAACAGCCAATCCTTCGCCACGCTGGGCGCCTTCTTCGTGAAGTCCTTTACCTCGAACCCGCTTGCCAGAATCGTATCCGTTTCTTCTTTCAGGCAATCGTTCACGCATGTTTTGAGAAACGAACCGATCTGCGAATTTTCCACGTTCCCGCCCATTTCGGCATATATCTTTGCCATGCGGTTTTCCGTAAGGATCGCGGATACCAGTGCGTTCAGAGACTCCAGCCGCTCCACATCGACCGGAACCAGTGTCTTAACTTTGCTCTCCGAATGCTTCTCGCCCTTCACCTTGAAGCACAAGGTCGGACGGGAGACGCAGCGCCAAACCACACCCTCCCCTACCCCTTTCACGCCGAACGCATTACCTACTGGACACTCAGCCTCTACTGCCTCCGTGATCTTCGTGAGCGCCTCCACCGACCGCTCAGGGTGCGCGAAGTCGATATCCAGCGAGAAGGTCGGAAACTGCTCGATACTCCATATCCCCATGGCATTTAGTTCAGGTGTCATGGCCGGTAAAGGCAACCAGTTCTCTCCATCGAAAAGTCCAAAGGCGATAAACATCTTCGGCAATTGCGAGAGCGCCACACCCTTCTGGATATTGCCGCCGCAGAACTCACCGTAGAGCGTCTGGCCGTCTGCAATCAGATCGCCCAAAGACTTTCCATACATCCAAG
>JAPTWT010000205.1 GCA_028064935.1 Gammaproteobacteria bacterium
CGCTTTGCGATTCGGCATGTTTCCATTATACTCGGTTAATATGCCAACGCATAGGCGATAGCGTCGCTTCACCACCCCCCTGAACCGCTACGCGGTTACAGGCGGAGCACTGCGGCGCTTTTGGTAGTCGGAGAGGTTCAGGATGTTCGCGGGCATCGGTCAAGCCGCTGCCACTGGAAGTCGCTGAGGATCGCGGCTCATACAGGACTGGCCTCCTTGAGCACGGTGGCGCGGAACTTGTCCGGCAGCCCGTTGGGTGTCAGCACATCCACCGGCACGCCGAGCAGCTTGCGCAGCTCCACGCGGATCGCGCTGATGTCGAACAGCGTCGTTTCCGGCGTCGGGTCGATGAGGATGTCAAGGTCGCTGCTGTCGGTGTCCTGGCCGCGCAGCACGGAGCCGAAGACCCGAGCATTGCGAGCGCGGTGCGACTCGACCACATGCCGGATCGCGGCACGGTTCGAGGCCAAGGCTTTAGAGGGTTTCACGTCTTCCAATAGCTCTTAGCCTTTTTATTTCTTCCGTCAACGAATCCTCTGGAAGGCGACTGAACTCGGTAATCCGAAACTCTTTGAGTTCCCATTCCCCGCTATCTGTACGAATCCATTTCGCATGTCCATGTACCATGAACCACCTGTAGAGACCTTCGCCCGACGCCATTTCCCGCGCTTGATCGTGCGTTAAGACTCCATTCCAATTTCTGCCTGCGCTGTCCGTCATCTGGGCATAGGCCGATTGGTCACGGCCCTCAATCCGATAGAGCATTGCTTTTATCGTGGCAGGTTCTGTAAAAGGGCCAATCGGCTTCGGCATCGGAATTTCTCGGCCAGCTAGGTATAGCGCCTCTTCAAAATTGCCCTCGTTCGCTGCCACAAGAATCTTGTCGCGCACCTGGGTCATGACGGCCGCCTCTCTGTGTATGGGTTTAGCAGCATTACGAAGGACGCTGCCCGGACTCGTCTTCGGGATTGTCCTGGTTCTTCTCGCTAGTGAGTCGGACTATCTCCGCCTGGATCGTGCGCAAGACCTCGGTGGGCGTCTCTTGCGCGGCCTTCATGAACATCTTGATCAACAAAGGGCCGTCACTCGGTGTCGATCGGCCCGCGACGGCGCGCTGGACCATATCCGCCACGCGATTAGCCTGGGTCTGATTCGCCATCATCTCCTGATAGGTATCCTCGGAGATCTGTTCCGCGTCATTATCAGGATCACCGCAATAGGGGTCGCGGGCCAAATCATCCGTGGGTTCCCAAGGAAAAATATAGGGCGGACTATAGGGGTCTCCCACGTGCCTGGCATGCTCGAGCGCCTTCTCCACCGCCTGCTCCTGGGAAGAGGCCTCGACGGCGATCGTGGCGCTTTCCGTGATGTCGCGGGTGACCAAAACACGATAGTGGGGCATAAGGATCTCCTGTTTAGTGGGGGCCATGTCCAGAGGACTGTGGGTCATCCTCGATTCCTGGCGCGCCCCGGAGAGGTGTCCCCCGCGGCGCCGCACGGGTCAGGCTTGGCACAAGACCGGCCAGAATGGCATCTTGCACCACCTCGCCTAGGATTTTCTGAAACATTACCCGGTCCTCCGCGGCATGTAAGGGTTTCTCCAGCCTGAACAGGAGGTGCTCATCCCGCAAGACGCGCATCATACGCCCCACCACCCGGCGGGCAGCGTCCAGGGTGCGCGTGACACAGATGCGTTCGCCCGTGGCGCAGAGCGAGATTGCCCATCCACCCCGAATAGCGGCGTTCTTGACAGGTGGCGGGGCATGGATGGCGAAAGTGGTTCCGCAGAGGTAGGCCGCCACATTGACCCGCCGGGAGCGGGAGCCGTTATAATCCATCAGAGGCGCAAATTCGCCCCGTATCGTAGGGGAGGGCTGGTCGAACCGGGCGCGCGCCGCCTCGATCTCCTGCTCATGCAGGACCTCCATGGCCCTTTTCTCCGCCTGAGCTTGTTCGTACCGGGCCTCCCGTGCGGCTTCCTGGGCGCAGGCCACGTCATAGGCGGCGCGCAGATCAGGGTGCAGGATCTGATCGGGTGAGGCGATGACGCCCAAGATCGAGCGACCCTCCGCGATACGACGCATCAGGGCCGACCACGTCCCCAATCCATCAAAGGGGGTCAAGACCCCGTGTTCCCAAAGCCCGACGCGGAAACGCCCATCCGATTGCGGGATCAGGACTTGCGTCGTGTTTTTGTACCGCAAGACGGCGACGGCGCGCTGCGGCAAGACTTCGGTGTCGGTCATGGAGGATCTGCTCCTGTTTCGTCTGGTCAAGTCCGAGGAATTGTCGCCATCTCGGTATCCGGCAACGTCATCACGACATCGTACTCGCTCAAGGCGTGCGCGAAGGCCTCCATCACGCGCGGGTCCTCCGCGGCGCGGGCCCGCTCCAGGTCTTCCCGCAAACCGGCGCTGTCGTCGCCTGGCTGCAAAAAGACCGAGGCCCCGTCCGTCAAGCGGGTAATGATCAGCCCGCCGGATGGGTCATTGGTGAGAAGGTGGCGATCAGAGAGAAACAGGACGCGGGCGGATGACATCGGACCTCCAAAACGGGATACAATCAATCGGCGCTATGCTATAGTAGCTACCATAACACATTTTTCCGGGATGACGATATGGCGGGCACCGAAAAGACGCAAAACCGGGGGCATTGCCAGTGCTGCGGGCGACAACAAGCCGTCCTGGAAAATACCGGGTTGATCGCCAAACACGGCTACACGGTCGAGAATGGATGGTTTCAGGGGGTGTGCTCGGGGCATGAGTTCCTCCCCTTAGAACGGGAACGCACCAAAACGGACGAGGTTTTGCGCGCGACCCGCGCCGAAATCGCCCACCTACAAACCATGGTCGCGGGACTCTTAGATGGGTCGGTACGCCCCGCCACCGCCATCCCGATCCCCTACGAAATCGAGTGGGTCCGTGGTGTCCAGATGCCCAAACGCATCCCCTATATGGACGCCACCGCGACCCAACAGCAGCTCGCCGTAAACGATATGCTCTACGAGACACGATCACGCATCACCATGGGGACCCAGTTTGTGGAAACCCTGGAGGCAATCGTGCAGGATGTCCATGGTCAACCACTAAAAGTGGTGCCCCGTGTCCCGCCCCCAGACCCTATCGTCAAGGGGGAGTGCCGTACCCTGTGGGGCGGAATGGTGGGGCGAGTCACACGCGTCCGGGAAAATCGCGTGTATTACGAAGAACCCGCGCACCCCGACGATGGCGTTCGGTGGACATCGACACGGCAATGGCGATCATTCCGTCCCGCGAACCCGATAGAAGCCGACCCCCAGGGGCCTGCGGAAGATGAGGGAGACCCCCATCCATGAGCTTACGACGCGAGAGTGACCAAAGGGCACACGAAACGGACATCCCGGTCCAGGTAATGCGGGTCGGGCACCGCTCGTATCTGGTACGGGCCTGTCCCGACCCCGCCACCGGGAAACCGGGGCGCCCCGTTTGGATCGACGCCTCTTGGTTGAACCCGGGGAATCGGGTCGCCCCCGAGGCCTTGGCCAGCGGGGTCCGCCTCGCCGCCCGCAAGCCCGCGGCGCCGCGCGTGGCGATCGGCCCCGTGGCGCGCGAGACCGAGAAGGCGGTGGCCGTCTGGATGACCGCGGTCTCCGCCGAGCCTGCCCCGGCGCGCGCCTTGGTGTGGTTTCCCCGGCGAGTCGTGAAGGACGGGACAGTCCCAGTCAGTGTCTGGGGGAAGGCCTGGAAAGAGGGCTGTGCCCAGGCCTGTTTCCAACAGAGCGAGCGGGTTCGTATGCACGAACAGGAAGGGGAGAACCCTTACTGTGAACGGGGAGACCCGGAAGATAAGGACGGGGTATGTCCCGGGTAAGGGTATGGGGGCGGTCCCTGGCGGACGGATTAGGGTGGGCGGCCTTGGGCACCCTTGTGAGTGTGTATGGTGTGACCCTGGGGCTCATGGGGGCCTTGGGCTGCGGGCGGAGACGCCCTCGATGCGGAGGTTTCCTCAGATGAAAATGAAGACCTACAATGTCCGGTGGTGTTTGGGGATCGATGCCGCGTCTCCACGCGAGGCGGCGATGGAAGCCCATCAGGAAATGCAAAGACCGGGAATGGACCTCTCCTTTTTTGAGGTAGACGAAGAGGGTCGGGGGGAAACAACCCAGGTCGATCTCACGCAAGAACCGACGGAAGACCGCGTGGTGTGGGATGGCGTCACGCAAATCCAGACCGAGGCGGTCCTGAAGAAATACTACCGGGACCGGATTGAGCAGGGGTTCCTGCTCATGGATCAACTCCCGGACTTGCTGGCCCGCTTGACCACGCAAAACCGAGGGACCTCCCTGGCGGAGATCCAACCGGAGATCCTGAAGACGGAGGGGGCGGTGCCCTGGGATGTCTCCGCCAACCCCCATGATGACGAGTCCCTGGGGACGGAGCCTGGGCCATGATGACGATCTCGGGTATCCTGTACAAGCGCACCTCCACGGGTGCGATCCAGCAATGGTCGCAAGAGATCGACGGTCCACGGTATCGGACCTTCTCGGGCCAAGTCGGCGGCAAACTGGTGGTCTCCGAGTGGACGGTCTGCCAGGGCAAAAACCTGGGGCGCGCCAACGCCACCACCGCCGAGGAGCAGGCGGCCCGCGAGGTCGCGGCCAATGCTGCCAAAAAGCGCAAAGAGGGCTACCACGACTCGATCGAGGCGATCGACACCCCGCGCCAGAGCGTGATGCTCGCCAAGGATTATAAGAAGTACGTCGATCGGGTGTTCCAGGGGATCTATAGGCCCTGTTCGCAACCAAAACTCGACGGGATGCGCTGCTTGGCGCGCAAGGACGGTCTCTGGTCGCGTAAGGGTAACCGTATCCTCTCCACCCCCCATATCGAACGAGCCCTGGAACCACTGTTTGGGCAGTACCCAGATATGGTTCTGGACGGCGAACTGTACAACCACAACCTCAAGGCGGACTTCAATCGTATCGTCTCTTTGTGTCGCAAACAAAAACCCAGCGTTCAAGACTTGTTGGAATCCGCCGAACTGATCCAGTACCACGTCTATGATATCGCCTCTGATACCCGCGGCTTCCATGAGCGCAACCAAACCCTGGACTTTTTGTACTCCCGGGGTTTATTGACGCACCTGCCGCTCCATCGGGTCGCCACGACAATCATCAGTCACCCAGACGAACTGAACGCCCTCTACGAGGCCTATCTCGAAGATGGTTATGAAGGGCAAATCATACGAATCGGGAATGCCCCTTATGTCAATAAAAGGACAGACGCACTCTTAAAGCGCAAGGAGTTCCAGGACTCCGAGTTTCGCATTCTCGACATCCGTGAGGGGGTCGGCAACCGCAGCGGCATGGCCGGTTACGCGATCATGGAACTCCCGGATGGCCGGACATTTAAGCCCAACTGCATGGGTAACCGAGACCATCTCCGTTCCTTATTGGAGAACAAGGCGGAGGTTATCGGGGGTTGGGGGACGGTCCTCTATTTTGGCTTCACCCCGGACGGCATCCCGCGCTTCCCGCGGCTCAAGGACCCGAAGGCCCCACAGCCGGTCGACGCCCTCGATGAAGACGAGGACGCGGGGCCGTGCCCTTAACCACCAGAGAGAAAATCCCGATGCCAAATACCGAGAAAGACGAGGGCGCGCGCTACCTGATCGATCTGGCCCCCTATGCCATACCGGGGCAAGAAAGCATCTCCGATGTGCGGCTGGCTTGCGCCCTGATGTCGGGAAAAAACGACAACATGGACCTTTTGACCACGAGCGACGGATGGACCTTGCGGTTGTGTGGTCGCTTGATCTGTCGCGTGGTCGAGAAGGATCAGAGCGTCACCGAATATCTGGGCGGGTCCAGCGTGCCACCACCGGATGTTATCGCGGCGATCGAGTCGGGACAGGGAGACGACCTCACCAATATCTTGATAGAAGAAAACCCCTATTTTGAATGGATAGATGCTGAATCTGTTCATTTTTTCGTGTGCGAACAGAACAGTATCCAATTAGACCCCCAGAAGGAGATAGAGCGGTTGCTGGCCTATATACAAAACCAAGACATAAACATCTGCCCATGATGTCCGCCTCATCTCCACTCACAACACCCCCGATCGCCCAGACCCCAGAGGTGGCGGCGCTCTTAGCCCAAGGGGCGGCGGTCGCGATTGGGGTCTCGGGGGGTAAGGACAGCCAAGCGTGCGCGGCGTTGGTGATCGACCATCTCAACCGGATCGGGCACACAGGCCCACGGATCCTGGTCCATTGTGACCTGGGTATGGTGGAGTGGGCGGAATCCCTGCCCGCCTGTCAGGACCTCGCTCGCCACCTCCAAACCGAACTGGCGATCCTGACGCGCCCCGCGGGTGGGCTCATGGAGAGATGGGAGGCCCGTTGGCGGTCTTCCCAGGCACGGTACAAAGCCATGGATACCATGACCTTGGTGCTCCCTTGGTCGACACCCTCGATGCGGTTTTGCACTAGTGAGCTGAAGACCCATCTCATTACGGCGGCGTTACGCCGCCGATTCAAGGATATCCCGATCGTCAACGTCACAGGGGTCCGGCGCGCCGAAAGCGCGGGGCGGGCCCGCGCTACCATAGCAAGCCCCAATCGGGGTGCCAGTCGCGCGGAATCCCCGTACTGGGATTGGCGTCCCCTGGTGGACTACTCCACCGAGGATGTCTTTACCGCCATCGACCAAGCGGGGTTGACCCCGCACCGGGCCTACACCGAGTTTGGCATGAGTCGGGTCTCGTGCGCGTTTTGCATCATGTCCAACACCGCGGATATGCAGGCCTCGGCCCGCAACCCGGAACACATCCCCCTCTATCGGCGAATGGTGGCTTTAGAGGCCGCCAGCAGCTTTGGATTCCAGGGCGGGCGATGGCTGGCGGATGTTCGCCCAGAGGTGTTAACGCCCGACCTGCAGGCGGCGGTGGCGGAGGGCAAGCGGCGCGCCGGGATCCGCACCCAGATTGAGAGCCAGCTCCCGAGGACAGCCCGCTACACGGCGACAGGTTGGCCCCAGGCCCCCATTACGAGAGAGGTCGCCCAGCAGATCGCTACCGTGCGCACGACCGTGTTGACGCTGTTTGGGTGGGATTCACCGTGCCGAACCCCGGACGAGGTTTTCCATAACTACAACGCCCGCTACGAGGCGCGTATAGCCAAAGATCAATCCAGGCAATTTCTTCTGTTCGAGCACGAGGCGACAGGACCCGATAAAGGCGCTATCGCTATCGAGACCACGGAAGAGGACGAAGACGCGCCTCGGGTTTAGGGCCATCAATAGGGTTTTGGGTCCGCGCTCAGATCGTCATTGATCTCCGTGTAGACCGCCTTGGCATTGGCGATTACGCGATTCATTTCTTCCTGTGACATATCTTGAACATTCGCCCGCGCATTCCCCCTCCTAGGCCGTAGGCCAGGAGGGGGCATTGTGGGCCGAACATTGTAGGCCGCATGGCCTATGGCCCATCAAGCGGACGGTTGCGGTTTTGTTCAGCTATGTCCTTCTCGGTCACGACGATCCGGACATAATCCGGGTGATACCCCTCTTCGGTATCTAGGCTACAAGTATCACCATAGAGAACAAGGGATCGTGGAGGCGGCGCTGCTTCCGTGTTTTGAGTCATAAAAACCCCTTACGCGCTGATCGGGGTTTGTTTTAAGCACCATTTTAGCACAAAAATGTGTAGGCGAGACTCAAAACGGGCCTTGTTCTGCGCCATCAATATCCTCGCTGCAGGATGTCGCGGGCTCACACCGGGTGGACATATCACCCAGGAGGCGTTCGATCTGCGCCAAACACTCATCCATCGACTGATAGACCTGCCCTGCCGTAAACCGCAACACCCGCCACCCAGCCTCCACGATCAGGTTTTGGCGCACCCGGTCGCGGGTGAAGTCGTCCAAAAACTTGCCGTGGTGGCGAAAACCGTCCACCTCGATCGCGAGCTTCACCTCGGGGAAGGCCACGTCCAGGCTATATCTCCGTCCGGGGATCGCCTGATACTCGGCGACCGCCTGCGGCCACCGGGCGCTGACCGCTTGCCAGAGGATCTGCTGTGGCGGGGACGCCGCGCGCGACCGCCCTCGCCCCCTACGGGACGTGCGCCCACCGCCAGCGGCCTTGGTCTTGGGAAGATCAGGGACGCGCCCCTCCGCGCGCAGGCGTTTTTGGGTCTCTTTGGGGAAATCGCTAAATCGCATAACCGCCCCGCAGCAGGAAACGTAAGTCCTTGGCCTTATGGGATGTCTTGAGTTTTTTCAACGCCTCGCGCTCGATCTGACGGATGCGCTCGCGGCTGACCCCCCAGTCCTTTCCCAATTCTTGCAGTGTCCGGGTTTTGTCGCCATAGAAGCGATGAAGTATCACGTCACGCTCGCGCTGGGTCAAGATGTTCAAAAGGGCCTCTATCCGTCCCCTGACCTCTTCATGATACAGGGTTTCCTCGGGCGTGGCGCGCGTATCCACCAAAAGGTCCTGGTAAGTCGTTGTGTTTTCGCCGTCTCTGTAAAACTCTTCCTGTAGGGAGACATTCAAATTAAGGGAGTGTCGCTCGTTTTCCAGGGAGAGACGTACCGGGGTCTCTTCGGTGGACTCAGCCTGGGCCTCCTTACGAGCCTGCCAGAGGGCCTTTTGCACATGGATAGGGATACGCACGGTTCGACTCTGATTCATGATCGCGCGATCGATCGACTGTCGAATCCAGTGTATGGCGTAGGTCGAGAATCGGAACCCGCGATCGGGGTCGAATTTCTGCACGGCGCGGATCAAACCCAAAACCCCTTCACCGATCAGGTCATCACGACTCATTCCGCATGGGCGTTTTTTGTCGAAATTGACCGCAACCCGCATAACCAAACGGATATTCGCGCCGACCATACGATGAAATGCGGCCGGAGAGGTGCGCGAGGCCCGCGCCGTCGCCCGCTCTTCGTCGACACTCAGTAATGGGTAAGCCCGACTGATGCGCGCCCAAGAAATCCCAACAACAACCCCATCGCCATCGCCCGCGAGAGAGGGGGTCCCGATTATGGCGGGGGATTCTTCCTTATCGGTTTCATGGTCAGGATCAAGCAGTCCCTGAGGGGCCGGGACTGTCTCGTCATCCTCAAAAGACACAAGGAGTTCAGCGGGGTTGGACTCAAAAAAGTGGTCTTCCTCCGGCAAAGAATGGTTCTCCTCTGGCAGGGAGGGGTCCTCCACGATCCACATTGCGTCCGCCATAAACCCTCGTTGGAGTAGTGCGAGAGCCTAGTACACCAAAGAATCGGCGTGACGCGAAGGCGCTAAAAATCTCCGGAGAGGTCGGCGGACGCGGACGGGGACTCCCCGGACGGGAGCGGAGGCAGGAGATCCTCGATCCCATGCGCGCGCGCCCATTCCTGGATCAGGACCGGGGGTGTCTCGCGGAGCCGGGGATGCCCGATGGCATCCGTAAGGGCGGCATGCGCCCATGTGCTGTAGTGCATCTCGAGCAAGCGTTTCGCCTGCCCCCACCCACCCGGCCAGCGATCCGGGTTATTGCCGTAGGCGCGATGCTTGGCGCACAGCGGAAGGGCCCACCCATCTGGGCCCGCCAGGGTCACGATCTCCACCGCCCCGTTATGGACATGACCAGGCTGCGCGCACGGTCGCCCTGCCAGGAACGCGCGATAGGAACCCAAGCCCCCCAAAGCCATCCAAACGCGGCGGCGGGCAAAGAAACGGTGACGCCAAAGGGCTTGGGCGTAGGCCCCGTGGGGCGATCCGTTGTAGCGCAGGGATTCGCCCTGCAATACCCCTACGGCGACGGATTCCTTGGGCTTTCCAATAACGGGCCACGCCCGCCAATGATCGTTCTCGTCGATATCTATGGCTACCCGCACGGTCCCGTCCGCAAGGGTCTTGCGGATACCGCGCGAGGCCCCAGCGATCCCGTAGAGCCCTTGCAAAGGCGACAAGGCCACGGGCGTCCCCGGCGCGCCCATAGCGGCCGCCACGGGCCCCAGAAGGGCGGGCTCGAAGTCGATATAGACGCGCAGTCCCCCGTCTTGCAGGCTCCCGGCGGTGGCGATGGATCCGACCCACAACGCGGGGGTATCCAGTTGGGTTGGGGAGACTGTATCGGTGGGAGATGATGACATGGGCCGTCCGCTCGTGAGACCCCCGCTTACCCCAACGGGTTTTTTGGTCAATATGTGTTATTATACGCCTAGTAATCTCATAAAGGGAAGCCATGATGCCCCCGAGACCGGCCCCGCGCAAAGCGACGCATCCTCCTTACCAAACATACACGGGTCTCCCGATTGGGGCCCCCGACACTCCCTGGGAAGGAGAAGTCGAAGGCGTGGTCGACCACGTCCGCTTTCAGTCCCCTGAAGGGGGTTTTTGCATCTTCTCCTTTACCCCGACAACCCCCTTGCCGCGGTTTCATCCGGGGCCGATCTCCGTGCGCTTCAATGGGGATGCCCCTAAGGCCGGGATGCAGATCCTGGTGGCCGGGAAAGAGACCAATCACCCCGTCCACGGGCAACAGATCGAGGCCCGCATGGCGGCCCCGCAGATGGACCGCCGGGACGGGTTGCTCGCTTTTCTGTCTTCGGGGGGCGTGAAGGGCGTGGGACCAGCCCTTGCCCAAGCGATCGTCAAGGCGGGCGGGCAGGACATCCTCCACGACACCCGCCGCTTAGGAAAGATCCCTGGGATTGGCCCCAAAAAAGCCAAACAGATCAGCCTGCAATGGCAGCAGGAGGTCCAGAAGACAAAGGACCTGATCTACCTTCAAAGCCTGGGTCTCGGTCCCCAGCGGGCGCAAAGCATCCTCACCCGCTGGCCGAACAGTCCGATCCAAGACCTGCTCCGGGACAACCCCTACGGGACACTACTCGCGGTGCGTGGGATCGGTTTTCTGATTGCCGATCAGGCCCTTTTGCGCCACGGCGTCCCAGCGGACAGCCCGATGCGTCTACGGGCGGCCTTGAATACCGCTTGCGAGGAACGCCTGGACCGGGAGGGGCATACCCTCCTGACGGAAGACAGCCTGGTGGAGCAGTCCGTGGAATTGACGGGGCAACCAGCCGAACGTCTGCGCGCGGCCTTGAAGACCAACCCCGATCTCGTGCGTGTCCGTCAAGGTGCCGAGGTTTACTACAGCACCCCAGTGCTCTATCGGGCGGAAAAAAAGATCGCGCGGCGGATCCATGAACTACGTGCGGCGGCGCCCAGCGTACGTTGCTCGACCCCGGTGGAGTACGCCATCCAGGCGTTCGAGCGCGCCACCCAAAAGACCCTGTCCGAAGAACAGCGCGCCGCGGTTCAGCTCGCGCATTCCGAGAAAATCATGATCCTGACCGGGGGGCCTGGTGTGGGGAAGACCACTACCCTGTTCGCCATCCTGGATATGTACACCCAGTCGCGAATCGCTCTTTGCGCCCCATCGGCCTTGGCCGCCAAGCGCATGCAGGAGATGACGGGACGCCCCGCGTACACCATCCATTCCCTGCTCCGCGTCACGGGCGGCGCCGAAACGGGGTATCGCTTTGCCCACGACGAGAAGAACCCGCTCCCAGCGGATGTCCTGGTCGTCGACGAAAGCTCGATGTT
Source organism: Gammaproteobacteria bacterium (assembly GCA_028064935.1). Next base: position 11,579 of record JAPTWT010000205.1, read on the forward strand.
GGACGCGACTCTAGCGAAGAGCCTGCTCTCCGCCGTACCGCTAGGGTGCCGCGTGATCTTCGTGGGTGATCCCGACCAGCTCCCCTCGATCTCCCCCGGAAATGTTCTAGCGGACCTCATCCGGGATCAGGGAATCCCCGTGGCGCGCCTGACCGAGATCCGCCGTCAGGTGAAAGGCTCGCAGATCGCCGCCCAGGCGGCCCGCGTGCGCGACGGGTTACCCCTCGACCCAGAATTGAAGGGGCAAGACTTTTTCCCGATCACGATGCCCGACAAGGATCTGTCCCCGGCGGCCTCCTCACAGCAGATCGCCCACCAGATCGTAGCCCTTGTCCGCGACCGCATGCCCGCCCGTGGCTTCGATCCTTTGCGTGACGTCCAGGTGCTCACCTTGATGCACTCCGGGGCCTGCGGGACCGAGGCCTTGAATGTGGCCCTCCAGGAGGCGATCAACCCCAACGGGCAGACCGTCACCATCAACGATCGACGATGGCGCGTGGGGGACAAGGTCTGCCACATCAAGAACAACAAGGAACTTGGGGTGCGTAACGGGGAGATCGGGTCGATCACGGCAGTAAGCCCCCGCTCCGTGACCGCGGCGTTTGCGGATGACCATGTCGTCACCTACACCCCCAAGGATTTGATCCAACTGCGTCTGGGCTACGCCATCACGGTACACAAGGCCCAGGGGAGCGAGTTTCGCGCGGTGGTGATGCCGGTCATCCGCAGCCAGCACAACATGCTCGACCAGCAGATCCTGTACACGGGGATCACCCGCGGCAAGGAGGCGGTCGTGCTCTTCCATGAGCCATCGGCCCTGCGCCATGCCATCAAGACCAACGCCAAGCGCACGCGGGCGACCTCCTTGCCGTTCCTGTTGCGGGAGGCTCGGGGCGAGACACCCCAGGCGGGGGCGACCCAGGACACCCGGAGGCCGCCCGAGGTACTCCTGGATGCGGCCGGGGAGGCCCCAGGGTTTTGAGGGGTGGTCGCGATCGAAATCCAACCATAACCGGAAAACGAGAAAATGTCGTTCGTATTCGAGAAACAACAAAACGCTCAATCGTCACCGTCAAGGCAACCAGAGAAGATGTCGTTCGTGTTTGAAAAACAACCGAGTGGCGATCTGACAATCGAACAAATGGCGGTGTATGCCACCGTCATGGCGCGCCAGACACCCAAAATCCATATCGATGATGTTAGCCCTGAGCGGCTTCCTGATCCCCTAGCTGCCCCTGTCGGCTCTATTGCCTTCGTACGGGCCGTAGCAGCCCGCTGGGGACGCGAAAACGCCCTACTAGGCTCTCTCCTGCCAAATTACCCAGCCGCTCTCCATGGCTTTATGGCAACTACTCCGGTTTGGATGACTCTGGGACAAGCCAGGTCACTCCCAGGGTTGATGTTTGTCAAACCCGCGGGCGCGCAAAACTTAAAACTTTTCACAGGCCAAGTCACCACACCAGAACAGCGCGCCGCTATCGAATACCCTAACACGATACCCGTCTGGACCTGCGCCCCTGTGTCTTTTATGGCCGAGTACCGAACCTATATCCGACACGGACGTGTCGTGGGCATGGGGCGCTATGACGACAACGACATCGAGGGCGCCGAAGCGGAGCCCAATAAAGAAACGGTGGACGCCATGATCACCGCGCTAGGCTCCACGGCTCCAGCCGGGTATGCTTTGGATGTTGGGATTTGCGAGGGACGCACCGTAAGAGATGGGCCCGATGGTCGCCAGACACGCTCGATGACTGGACGAGTCACTGAGCCAGGAGATCCTCTAGCGTGTGACCTGGGGTGCCAAGTATCGGCAGGCCCTTGGTTGCCTCCAGATACTCGACCTCTAATCGCAAGGTCTCCCACCATGGTTGGCCCTTAGGGTCGTTTCGGCCGCATGGCACGGCGCTCACGTATCCTGGGTAGCCAGGTTGATAATAGGGGTCCAGTGCGGGATCCATGGGGGGGCGGAACGGGCGACCCGTTCTGCGCGCTTAAAGGAAACATCCAGCAGGCAGTCGGTTTGAAACTCCAAGGGTGGTTTCCTCGCCCGCGCGCAAACTTCTCCAACTCGCAGAGACCGGCGTCATCGCCAAAGACGCAACGGGTTTTTGAGAAATGGGCAGGAAACTGCGCACTGTGATACTCATGCGGGCGCGTCGCCGTTTTGCGACCGTAAAACACGCCATTCCAAAATCCGTCCTCAATGAAGTTTTCCGGTAGTGCCGCCCGGAGGTCCGGGACCCGCGCAACCAACTCTTTAAGGAATTCCTCTTCGCCCGCCCTGAGATACACGCCGTCATAACAGCACATGGCCTCGCATGTTGCGATATGGCAGCGCGCGAGCTTAATGGCGGCTTCGCGGGTGATGGCTGGTGCGTTATTTTTCACGCCGTTCTTTCTTTGTCATTCGTTGAGCTAAATTAGCTAATTTGGCTTATGTTGTCTATTAAGGGAGCCCTGGCCTTTTCGACAAACATAGCGCGTTATGATAGGTTATCTCCCATGAAACCGCCCAAGACCCGCCAAGCCCTCGAGGCCTATCTCGAAGCCTGCCCCCAGGAGAACGCCTTCCTGCGCACGGAGTTCGTCGCCGCCCTGGCGCCCGCCTCGTATTCCGCGATCACCCGCGCGCTGGCGGCGCTCGTGCGGGACGGGGTACTGATCCGCGTAGGATACGGCGCTTACGTGCGGGCGGCCCGCGATGATGGTCCCGACGAACGATTCGTATATCCCGCGTGCAGCGACCGCGCCTATACACAGGAATTACTGATCAAGATGGGTATTTCCCCACGGACTGATAGCGTCACACGGGCCTACAACGAAAATCGCAGTACGCAAGTCCCGGCGTGGTTGGCGTTCGATGTCGGGCGATCCCGCATCACCCGTAAGATCGGGTTCGGCAAGAGGATCCTTCAGTATGAGAGGTCTCACTGATAACCAGATCCGCGATATCGAGCTGGTCATTCGGCGACGGATGATTCCGTTGAGCGCGGCAATGCTCGAAAAAGACCTGCTCGTACGGGACGTCGTGGCCGCCGTGTGTCGTGCTGGAGAAGCCATGGGCGCCCCTATCCTCTTTTGTGGGGGCACGGCCCTCTCGCAGGCCTATAGTGTGATCGATCGCATGTCCGAGGATGCCGATTTTCGCATCATCGTGCCCGCGACCGTGACCGGCCAGAACGGGAGGCGTCGCTTTCTCTCCGCGGTCAAGGCCGCCATCCAAAAATCCCTGGAAGCAGCGGGCTTCCCCGTGGATGGCGAGATGAAGGCGCGCAACGGCAACGAGTATATGATGGGACAGTTCGCTTACCGCCCCGCCTTTGCCGCGCCCGCGACCCACGACGAGATCCTGCGCCCACACATCAAGCTCGAGATCACCGCCTTTACGCCGCTCTCGCCCGTGGAGGTGCGCCCTTTGCAGACCATCCTAGACAGGATCGGTGCCCCCCAAAAAGAGCCGCCCACCGCCCCCTTGGTGCCTGTGGTGAGTATCGCGGACACCGTGGCCGACAAGATCGTGGGGTATCTGCGACGGACCGCCCAGGATCGGGCGCACTTGGGGCGCAGTGCCTATGACGATCGGCTGGTGCGCCACCTATACGACGTGTATGCCATCCGCCAGCGGGCGCCCGATCATTGTCCGATGGCGCGCCTGGTCCCCCTGGTGGCGCAGGTCATCGCCCGCGATCAGGCCACCTATGGCAATCAGTTCCCCGCCTTTCGCGACGACCCCACCGCCGTGCTCGGGGGTGTCCTGGAATCTCTAATCGAAGACGGCCCCACGGAACGGCGCTATGCGCAATTTTGCCAGTCCCTCCTCTGGGGGGACACCCCCTCCTACACCGAGGTGGCGACCGCCTTTTCCGATTGGGCACGGGCGGCGCTGAACGGAGAATCCCGCGAGGAAGAACGCGACGAATCCGGGGCGCGGATCGCCTAAAACCTGGGTTCTTCTTCCCGCGGAAGCCACAAGGGCGTCCCCGCGGGCCGTAAGGGGTCGTCCGGCCATAGGAACCAGCGTCGCCTGGTACATCGCGTCGCTCCACGCGAGATCGAAGCGCCCGGCCGCGCGCCAGTCCTCCGGGTGGAGCGCGGCCTTCAGGAGGGGGTGCTATTATCTGATATAGGTTCGTGCACCACCGCGACATGCCCGGGAGCCCCCTTATGCACACGGCCCTCTTTCAGCGCCTCACCCACAACGAGACCGCCCCGTCCTGGCGGGCCTTAGAGCCCGCCCTGGGGGCTTTTGTGCGAGCGGCCCACACGGAGGACCTTCCGGGGCTTGCGGCCCTCTGGCGGGCGCTCCCCGACCTTCCGGCGCGCCGCGGGGGCTATCTCCTGGATCTCGTGGCCCACGTGCGCGAGGTCCCCGGATGGCGGGCGGGCCTTGTGGCGGAGGGTGTCTCGCCTCGGGTGGAAAGGACGGGGGCACGCCCGGCTTTTTATGCCGGGGATCCCCCCGGATCGGGCCAGGACCTCCTGGCGGAGCGTTGGGGGCTGTCCCGCGGGGTCTTGTATGAGCGGCTCCGGCAGATGATGAGGGCGCCCTATGTGTGTTGAGCCGGTCTTGCATCGCGATAACCCGGCCGTCCAGGCGGCTGTGCGCTTAATCGCGCAGTTCGAGGCCTCCCTACCCGCGACTTGGACGGGTGGGCCCTTGCGTCTGACCTTGGCGGGCGGCATGGCCGCCGCGCTCTATGGGCAAACCCGTCTCTCGGAGGATGTAGATGCCATCTTTTCGCACCGCGTCCTCTTGCCCCAAGAGGCCATGATAGCGTACACCGATGAGCAGGGTTACACCCGTTATTTGACATGGGACCACAACTACAACTCCACGCTGGGGTTGATGCACCCCGACGCCCTGGATGCGGCGCTGCCGGTAGGGACCGCCCCGCGCGGTCAGATCCAGATCTTTGTGCTCACCCCCACGGATTTGGCGGTCAGTAAGCTCGCCCGGTATGCCGATCCGGATCGCGCGGATATCCAGAGCCTCATCCGCCAGGGGCTGGTCCACAAAGAGGCGTTTGCACAACGGGTTACGGAGGCCTTGGATTTTTACGTGGGGGATACCGCGTGGATCCTGGGACGGCTCGCGGATCTGCAAAACCACTGGCCGGGCGAACAGGACGAAACCCCGTCTGCCGGGGTGGGGCCGCGGTAGAGTCCGACCCACCCGCACATGGGGCCACCCCGTTCTCGAACCGTTCGGGGCATACGCGTACGCATACGTATGCGTACGTATGCGTACGCGAACGTTCGCAAGAGTTCGGCGAACGCGTACGTACGCCCCCCATAAAGCTCATCCTTCACGCCAGGGACCGCTTTTGTTAGGATGATAGACATGACCCCGAACGACAAAATAACAGCGCCTCGGCGGATTGAGAACTACATGCCCAGCGACGACACGGATACCCCCGTACTTGTGCCTTTGGGTGTGCTCAACCAGATCCGTAAAGAACGTAACACCAGTGAACTATCGCCCGAAGCACCAGAATCGCCCGAACAAGCCGCCATGAGAGAACCGCCATCACCCCCTATAAAGAAACAGAAACACAAACACAAGCAAAGACAGGGCGTGCCGGTGTTCGATCCGGATGCGGTCGCGCGGATCCTTGATGCCACAGAACAAGGACGACGCGATGAGAAGGTGCGCATGCTGCAGGTACTGGAGGACGCGGCCCGTAATAATGGGTATCGGGAGGTGCTGCACCCAAAGCCAGGTTTTTTGGGGCAGCTCGAGACCGAGCTTTTGGCGGCCTTCCCGAATTTTGCGCCGGTGGTCCGCCGCCTGATCCCGGACCTAGCCTTGCAGGGGGCCCGCGCAAGCGACTCTTTTCGGATGGCCCCTTTATTACTGCATGGGGCTCCGGGGATCGGGAAGACCACATTCGCCAGCACCCTAGCCAAGCGCCTGGGGGTCGATTGGGATGTGATCTCGGCCGGGGGCGCCCAAGGGGCGTTCGAGATCGTGGGATCGAGCAGCCATTGGAGTACAGCGCATCCTGGGCGAGTCGCGCAGCTTTTGGCGCGCAGTCGTTATGCCTCATCCATCCTGGTGGTTGACGAAGTCGATAAGATCAGCGGAAGCAGTCAGAGTCCCGTGCTACCCGCCCTGCTCGATCTCCTGGAGGAGCAAAGCGCCAAGCGCTTTCGAGATACGTCTTTGGAACTCGTTTGCGATGCGAGTCGCTTGATCATCCTGGCGACCGCCAATGATATCGACTGCGTCCCGGCACCCTTACGTTCGCGGATGCAGGAGATCGCCATCGCCATGCCCACGGTCGCCGAGCGGCGCGCGATTGCCGAAGGGATGTGTCAGACGCTCTTGCGGCCCATGCACGCGGATGCCCGCCCGACGCTTGATCCGCAAGTCCTGGATCGGCTCGCGGCCGCCCCGATCGACCTGCGCGAGGTCCAGCGGCGATTGGCGCAGGCCGTGGGACGGGCCGTGCTCGCCCAGCGCACGCGACTCTCGGTGGGCGATCTCCCATCCGAAGATGAGGATGAGGGACCGCCGCGCATGGGTTTTGTGTAAACGGACGATACGGCCAGACGTGTTCGCGAACCATTTTGGCGGCATACGTACGCATACGTATACGTACGTACCGTACGCGAACGTTGGACATGCGATCAATCACACCGAGCGTTCGCCGAACGCTCCCCAGAATCCTCCGAGATCAAGGCCTCCAGATGGGGACCTTGTGCCGACATGCTCATGCGCCCCCGCACCCAACGCAGACTGGCATAGAGCCCCAGGATCTCGACCGGCACCAAGGTCCACGCCCGTGACCAGACGGCGATCAAGATCCACGAGAAGGGGCTCAGTACGAACAGGAGACGCATAGTGAGGTGATCGCGGGACTCGGCTATCCGATTGAGCACAAACACAGCGAACGGAAAGAGACCCCAAAACGTGACGGGCGGAGCTTTGACCATCCAGCATCCCGCGATCCCGGCCCCAGCCAAGACCCACCGCACCCATGTCGTCTCGCGCCGGATCATCGCCTGGGCCAGCGACGTCGCACCCGCCAGCAAGGAGACCTCGGTGGCCGCGACCGCCCCCAGAAAACCATAAGCGACCGCCCCCACGAGGCAGCTCGCGAGATTCGCCAAAAGGAATCCGCGTTGGGTATGGGTACCGGCGAATTGCCAATACACGAGCGGATACAGCAGTACGCCCGACAGGTTGGCTTCCAGGAGGTGCGTCATCCACGACATAGTGCCTATTCGGCCATCTTCGTGAAGTTCGGCACTTGCCCCGAGAACGAGGCGGGGGCCACAGGCTCTTGAAGCTGGCCGCAGACCGGTATTTGTGCCGATCGATGACGATGGCCTTGTCGAAGGTCTCGCCGCCACGCTCCTCAACCGTGTAATAAACGAGGTAGTGGATGTCCTTGCCTGTCTCGGCTTCGTGCAGTCCGGAGAGCTTGAAGAGCTGGCCGTCGATGTAGGCCTTGTCGGCCTCGAACTTCTCTGGAGATTTGACCTCGATAAAGAAGAAGGCGTTGCCGCTCGCGTCTTTGAGGATTGCGTCGATGCGAGGGGCGATGGTCTTCGGGCGACCGGCCTCGTAGGGACGCTCGATTTCGATTAGATCGGCCTTGTATCCGAGTTCATTGACGAGCCTGTGGTTGACATCCTCCCCGCCCTAAAGGACGAGGATTCCTGGCCTCGCGGCTTCGGTTCCTGCTTCACGGAGACTTGCCTATGCGGCTTTACAGCAACACAGGACTTACGGTCTCTCCACAGGCTAGCCCCGCCAGTCCGGCGGTTAGAATGTTGCGCGCTGCGTTTACATCCCGGTCGTGGATAGACCCGCATTCGGGGCAGACCCATTCCCGGACATTAAGCGGCAACGCTGATACTACATGTCCGCAGTCATGGCACCGCTTACTGCTCGGATACCAGCGGTCTATGCCAACAAGGGTACGGCCATACCAGGTCGCCTTGTATTCCAGTTGGCGTAGAAACTCGCCCCATCCCGCATCGGAGATAGATTTAGCGAGGCTGCGGTTTTTCTTCATGTTACAAACAGCAAGGCTCTCCACGGCGATCACTTGGTTCTCGCGAACGATCCGGCTGGAGAGTTGGTGGAGAAAGTTGGTGCGTGTATCGGCTATGCGCGCATGGAGACGGCCTACCTTGCGCCGCGCCTTGGCCCTATTGGCTGACCCCTTCTGTTTCTTGGCGGCGCGCCTTTGGAGCATCCCCAGGCGAGCTTCGTGCTTACGGAACACTTTAGGGGCCTCGACCTTCTCGCCGGTTGAGAGGATGGCGAAGTGGGTCAGACCCAAGTCGATTCCCGCCTGGGCGGACACCTGGCGTTTCGGGCTCACGGCGTCATCGCAGAGCAGGGAGACGAAGTACCGACCCGCTGCGTCTTTAGAGACTGTAACGGTCGTGATCTTGGCGGCCTTGGGAAGAGTCCGCGACCAGACGATAGCCAAAGGCTCGGCCATCTTCGCCAAGGTTAGGGCTTTCCCATCCCACTTAAAGGCGCTCGTTGTGTACTCCGCCGACTGTTTGTCCCATTTGGATTTGAAGGCTGGGTACTGTGACCGCTTGGCGAAGAAATTATT
>JAPTWT010000316.1 GCA_028064935.1 Gammaproteobacteria bacterium
CTCGAAAGAGGCCGGGTGAATCGGCCTCTTTTGCTGTACACTAGACGACGTAGCGGTTTTAAGGTGTTCTATCAAACAAAGAGGGGTCACGATTATGGAGGCTACCGAATGGCGCCTTCCGGATCTGACGGACGCACTGTCTCGACTGTCCAGGGCCAAGTTGTTCATTGACCCGCTTCTGCTCGGCATGAGTGGTGCCTTCGTAATGGAAAGCGCGGACCCGGTTCTCAGGGCGGGCGCCGAAAAACTCAAGCGAGAATACGATGCGGATCCCCAAGCGAAGGCGCTCGTCCGAGACGGGCTCTTCGGCCCGCATCCTTCGAACGACGAACTAGTGTATGTCGCCATCGACGAGTTTCTCATCTGCACGGCCATATACCTGTCTCACGACATCAATGGAACCGTCGACGTGGACCAAGGGATTGCCCAGATGACGGTGAACGACGTCACGGCCTTTATTGAACGGAACGGGCTGTTGATGTTGTGCCAGTGCCATGCCGCCATCGTCGGACTCGAGAACAATCAGGCTGTAGCCTACTACGGACGTCTCTCGGTCAAGGACTTCCTGTCGGGCGCCAAGCACAGGCCGTGGGCGACAAAATCGTTGCCACACGAACTCGAACTCAGCAATCACCTAGGATTTTACGAGACGTTCAGCGAAGACGACACAGAGTACGTCCGACTGACCGACAAAGGGTTCGACAGAATGCACCAGATCCGCAGCATGATGGAGCATTCTGGATACATCGCGTCACGCTTGAGAGCCATGTACTTGGCGCAGTTCGACGATTCGCAGGATTGGGACGGAATGCTCCGCGAAATATGTCCAACGTTGATTGACGAGAGGCGGAAGTTCTTGGATTTCCTGTCGCTGCAAGCATCAACGGAGGTCTTGGAACTTGGGTGCGGGACCGGAGAGTTCACGTTTACTGCGGGCCTATGCGACGCCGTCGGGGAGAATGGTTTTGTCACGGCTACAGACCCGTCTGTGGGGATGTTGCGCCGAGCGCAGGCCAAGCAGGATGCTCTGGGGGCGAAGAGAGTCGCACTGGAAGCGGCTATGGCGGAGAGCATCCCATTTTCGGACAGCGAGTTTGATGCGGTGGTCGGCGTCTCGTTCTTGCAGTTTACCGAGATGGACGCAGCCATGAAGGAAATGGTGCGGGTGAGCCGAAACGGGGCCACGGTGGGCATATTTCAGCCCATCGCCGCAACATCGTTCACTCCGGTGTATCGTGAGTGGTTTCAGGTTTTTTTCGATCTCGCGAAACGTTCCGGCAGCGAGTCTCCCCCAAGCTACTTGCCGGGAGTTGTGGATCTAACTCAGCTGTTTGAGCGCTACTCATTACATAGCATTGAGACCAAAGTCTGCACCGTTCCGGTGATGCTGAAAACACCAGAAACGGTCGTCAGATTTCTCTTGACCACGGTTGGATTCTTTCAGAAACAGATGATGAGCATACCATGGGCAGCTCGCGTAGAACTCGTTTCGAATCTAGTGGAGAAGGGAGTCGAAATGTGTTCGCGGTACCCCTTGGTAGATAGGACATTCCCAGCCTCGGTCTTGTTTATTAAGGGAATAGTTCAAAAAGCGTAAGGATGTGGGCCAGCCCGTGTACATATTTCTCTGTACAGACGATCAAGCCTTCACCAGCGTCATCCCATACTACTTCGAGGGAACTCCAGTTCAGGTGTTTCCTCTTAGCTTGTTGGCCGGGGCGATGCAACTCGCTGTGAACTGTTCCCACTTTGTCATTGGACTTCCTATGCTGGACGATTCGGATTGGCGCTTGTTGGAGTTGATTAAGGGGCCGGACATCCCGAAGTATCTGCTGGTTCGTCGGGCCGTGACGGCTCAGGACAATCGCAGGGCGAAGGCGCTTGGCGTATCAGAGATCCTTGTGGATCCCATCGTCAAACTGCGTAACGGGGTTGGACGCAACGTGGACGATCTCATTAGCGCCTTGCGGCAGGCTGCGGACGACGACGAACTGGCTCCGACCACCGTTTTTCTTGGCTCGGGAACGTATTTTCACACAGAGCAAAACCTAGTTACCTATGAAAACAAGCGCACCCAATTGTCCGATAGGGAAGCGGATGTACTCAAGCTGTTCCTGCGTTGTGAGGGCAAGTTGCTCACCAAGACCACCATTGCGGAGGAACTGTGGTCAGGGCGCGTCGCCGTCAACGGGATTCCGAAGCTGATTGCTCGCCTGCGCGAGAAACTCGGGCCCGCAGGCCACATGGTGTCGGGACGCAAGCAAGGCGGGTACATATACGAACGATTCAAATAACGGCCAAATAAAGGTCAATCTTGATTCATGTCGATCCTTGACGTACGAAGCAGGTACTTGTCATCACTTTGCTAGTGGTTTGCCATCACATTGCTAGCACAACAGTAGTGAAAATTGTGGTAGATTTTTTTTGACCTTGTCGAGCGTTCGGCACACAACCCCCGTTCGTGTCGAACGCTCACAGACCCCCTAAAACCAACGGAAGACCGTTCTCGAGTTCCCACGTGAGAAAATACCACGAAACGGCAAACTGTGACAAGCCCTCGTTGGATATTTGTCCATCAGAATTTTGAACGACCGCTGTTCCTTGCTGTTTTGACACAATTATGCCACGGCGCGTTCATAAATTCCTCAAGCAGAAACTGGTGCATAAATGTGTCCGCGAAGTCTGACACTCTTCCTGAAATGATTCGGGAGGATGTGCAAAGCATGCAACGGATGGAAACGAGGCACAGACCTGCCAACCGCGACATTGGTCGTGCAGAAAGTACGACTCCGAATAAGGGGTCAATGGGCGTAGCGGAATTGGTCTTCATTGGAGTGGGAGGCATCATTGGGGCCGGATTCTTCCTAGGAGCGGGTCTTCCCATCCGCACCGCAGGGCCCTCGGTTCTCATCGCATTCGTCCTCGGGGCCATCGTGACGGCCCAAGTCATTGGGGCGCTGTCTACGCTCGCCGTTGCGGATCCGCAGAAGGGATCGTTTGTCGCCCATTCGCGCAAATACCTCGGAGAATACGCGGGCTTCCTCCAGGGCTGGACTTACTACATCACGAGTGTTTTGACGATATCGAGCGAGGCCGTCGCTATGTCCATCTTCACGAGGATGTGGCTGCCGCATGTCGCGACTTGGATCACTGCGTCCTTGTATGCCCTCGTAATAGTCGCCATTAACGCATTCGGGATCAAGAATTTCGGCAGAATCGAGTCGCTGATGAGCGTCTTGAAAATTGCCGCTCTCGTCGGATTCATTGTTTTCATCGGCTACTTGTTGATTTTCGGTGCGGGTCGCGGCGCCCTCGCCGCCCAGGGCAGCTTCGTGCGCGGCGGAAGTTTCTTCCCTCATGGGGCGACCGGGATGTTCCAGTCCATGCTCATCGTCATTTTCGCGTATGCCGGAATCGGCGTCTTCGCGACGGCGGCACCCGAAATGAAAAATCCAAAAGGAATCGACAAGGCAGCGTGGATCACCGTGATTACCTTGGCCGTTCTCTACATCGCTTCCATCGCCTTGCTCATTACCGTAATGCCGTGGCGGGCGATGAGCACGACAAGCAGCCCGTTTGTTGACGCCTTGCGCCACACAGGGGTGCCCATCCTTGGGGAGATATTGAACGGCATCATTTTGGTCGCGTCATTTAGCGTGATGGCAGGAGCGGTATTTTCGGCCAACCAGATTCTCGAGAACCTTGGCGAGAGTCGCGATGCCCCTCGATTCGTGAGCAGGGTCAGCGCCAATGGCACATCTTACTGGTCGCTTCTGGTCACTACTGTAGGGATTGGTGTGACGATTGCGGTCTCGTATATGCTTCCGTCGAACGTTTACAATTTTCTCATCAGTGCTTCGAGCTTCCTCACGTTCCTGTACTGGTTTGTCATTCTCTGGACCTTTCTGTCGTGGCGCAAGAAGAATGGGCGAAAGCAACTACGAGTCTCCTCCCTGGCGTTTGGTCAACCCGTTATGCCCATCCTAACTATGGCCTTCGTGGTATTCCTTACGGTCTACGCGTTTTTGCAAAAGGATCAGCGGCTTGGATTCTACGCGTTTGTGGCCTTGGCAATCGTCATCTCCCTCTTGTACGCGGTGACTTCTGCGAAACGCGGAAGACGTGAGCAAGCCTAATGCGAAAAAACAGTGAATTTGTTGATGCGGTTGGCGAAATACGACAGAATTTGACTCTTCCACACGAATGATATAATGGACAGACATTTTGCTAGCCACGCGAGAGATTCGGCGCTTGCAAAAGCTAGACTTGCAAAGATTATCAATCTAACAGCCCGACCTAACAGCCCGACGCAAAGCCCTTCATCTGCCCAAGTGTTCGGAGGAAACGATGTTGATGAACGTGAAGAGGAAGATTGTCGCATTTTCTGTCTTGTCCACCATCCTTTGCGCACCCGCGTTGGTCTCAC
>JAPTWT010000239.1 GCA_028064935.1 Gammaproteobacteria bacterium
CCGTCATCTCGGTCTGGATGTGGAAGACAATTTCTTCTCAGTGCAACGCCCGATTGAAGACAAACCGGGACGACGTTACCTCGGGGTGTGCTCTCCCGGCAGTTCACGCCCCGCGATGTTGATTCGCGTTTACACTGCATTCTTGACGGCTGCACAAGAGCTGTTCGACCACTTTGGCGAACCCGCTGACCCGTATATGACCATGGTCGGCTACTTCAACTCGCTGCGTGAGCTGGGGGGGATGAAGCGCTTGGCCGAGGACGACGTGCAGACGCGTTCCTACCGGGTGCAGATGAGCATGGTCAAGCGGCCTGCGTTGGCTCAACGCAGCGTCAGCAACATTCGCGAGTTGACATCTCGTGTGTCAAGTTCGGATATTCCCAAGTACCTTGATAGCCTGGAGGTCAAGTTCAAGTCGGAGTTCGACACCGCAACCGGCAAGTATGTGACCCGCTGGCAGGAAGGCGACTCGCGCGCCATTGATGTGGTGCTGGCGACCAACATGCTGTCAGTGGGAGTCGACGTGAATCGACTCGGGCTGATGGCGGTGAACGGGCAACCTAAAGGGACCGCCGAATACATTCAGGCCACCAGTCGAGTCGGACGCTCTTTCCCCGGCTTGGTCTGCACGGTGCTGACGTGGGCACGACCGCGAGACCTGTCGCATTACGAAACCTTTGAGCATTATCACGCCACGTTCTACAAGCACGTCGAAGCGCAATCGGTAACGCCGTTCTCACCGCGCGCAATGGACCGGGGTTTGACAGGCGCGATGCTGAGTTTGATGCGCCTTGAGAACGATGTCTTCAGTCCAAACGAAGGCGCTGGCCAACTGAGTATGTCCAATCAGACCGAGATGACGGATACCATCAAGATTTTAGCTACTCGCGCAGGCAATGTCGCTGAAGATAACTCGCGCAAACAGTTGGCTGAGACTGAGCTGAAAGAGCGCGCAGATGAGTGGGCGAAAGAAGTCAGCAAGGGCGGACGCATCCTGGCCTATGAGAAGCGCGGCCCCGAAAAAGACAAGACTGTTGCGTTGATCAAGTCGCCTGGCCTCCAAGCCTGGGACAATTGGACCGTACCGATGTCGATGCGGGAAGTGGAGCCCGGCGTGCGCCTGATCATGAACACGAGCCATATTACGGACGATCACGATTGGAAGCCTCGTCCCGCAACGAAGGATGAGAATTGAATATGATCATCAACAACAAAACTCCAGTCGGAGAGGTGCGGCCCAGTCAATTGCTGTGGACTTATGGCCCTGGTGCGCTGATTGATCTACCCAGTCTTTCCGTGGTGACGCTCGGTATCGACCGTTGGGAAAAGGAACGGTGTCAGCCGATTCATGAGGCACGGCTGCTCGCTGCTGTTCGCAAGGTTCTGGGATCACAGGTCGAGAATCTGCGGATGCCGCCATTCCAGAAAAGCGAACTCGTTGATGTCTGGTCTGCCGAGGCCAATATCGGCGTTCCTGTTCGGCCATTCCCGCGCTGGATGCGCTGTGTGAAGTGCGGCCTGCTGTCGCCCTTTGATGCGGGTCTGTTCGACATCAAGGAGAGCCGCTTTAGGCCGGAACGAACCCGCTTCGTTCACAAAGGCTGCCGTGGTTCAAAAGGTAACCAGACTGCCAAGGACGCGGATGCCGTCCCAGCACGTTTTCTGCTGGCCTGCCGCGACGGCCACCTCGACGATTTTCCTTGGCACTACTTCGTTCATGGCGGTAACAGTTCGTGCAAAGGCACACTGCGCTTCTTTGAGAGCGGCGCGTCGCTGCAAACGGAAAACCTATGGGTGAAGTGTGATGCCTGTGGCGCATCCAGAAGTATGGCGCACGCCTTTGGTAAAGCCGGAAAAGAGAATCTGCCGGGTTGTCGAGGGCGTCACCCCCATCTCGACCACTTCGATAACGAATGTGACGAAGAAGCTCGTGCCGTTCTGTTGGGTGCCACCAATAGCTGGTTTCCGATCACGCTCTCGGCGCTTGCTATTCCTCAGACCAAGAATCCGCTCAGCCAACTGATCCAGGATGGCTGGGAGGTTTTCGAAGAAATCAACTCCGAAGCCGAGGTGTCAGTGACGGTGAAAATATTGAAGAAGAGTGGAGTACTGCCTGGAGGAATAGATAAATACGCGCCGGCCGTGATCTGGGCGGCCATTGAGGCGCATCGCTACAGCAGCGGGGAGGAGGTTGTGGGTGAGGTCGACATCAAAGGGCCCGAATGGGAGGTGCTGACAGAGGCTAACCCGCCCACGGACTACCCGCATTTTATGAGCAAGAAGGTCGATACCCCATCAGGATTCAGCAGTTATATCAGTCGAGTCTTGCTCCTTGAGCGTTTGCGCGAAGTAAATGCCTTGTTGGGCTTCACTCGGGTCGAAGCACCCGAAGAGTCTGACGACCCGAATGAACGCCCCCAAATGGCCAGCCTGTCGCGCAGCAAGCCAGACTGGGTGCCAGCGAATCAGGTGCATGGTGAGGGTATCTTCATTCAGTTCGAAGAGCAGGCGCTCATCGCATGGGAAGCATTACCTGCCGTCGCACAGGTCGACAAGATGCTTCGAAGCGGCCACAGGGGGTGGCGCAATTCACGTCATCTTGATCCTGAAGAAGGCTACCCAGGCATTCGCTATGCCATGCTCCACACGCTATCGCACCTGCTGATTCGTGAGCTGGCGTTGGAGTGCGGCTATAACGCAGCAAGCATTCGCGAGCGAATCTATGCCGACACCTTAGGCGAGAAACCGCAGGCCGGTATCCTCATCTACACGGCAGCGGCGGACTCCGATGGAACGCTTGGCGGCCTCGTTGATCTCGGCAAGCCGGAGAATCTGGGTCGCCTGTTGGAGCAAGCCTTGAATCGCTCGAATATCTGCTCCTCTGACCCGCTTTGCTCCGAGCACGATCCCGAGAAAGATCGCTCACTTCATGCTGCGGCGTGCCACGCTTGTAGCCTGGTGGCTGAGACTTCCTGCGAGCGCAGCAATCGCTACTTGGATCGGTCATTGTTGGTTCCGACCTTGGAACGTATTGATGCGGCTTTCTTCAAGGGCTTGTGACATGGAGAAGCTCTTGGACACCATCGCAGCCTTGGTCTACCTGGTCTCTCCAGAGAAGATCCAGGCCATAGCCAGTCGGATTCGTCTGACTGATGCTGTTAAAGCAGCCGGTGCACTGTCGGTCGTGGTCAGCACCCCCGTTGCTGCTGAGGTTGTGGATCAGCTCGTCAACGCTTGGCGAAGCAGCTCCGTAAGTGCCGAGGAGCTGGCATCAATGCTGCTCGCAGCCAGTCATGTCTTCATTAAGGCCGCGAATCAACAATCGACCGAACTCGTGTGGACGGGACCGACAACCCCCTTCGTTTCGACTCGACGAACCGAGCAGGCGCTACTTCAGGTGATCAACACTTCTGAGCAGACTCTGTTCATTACTAGCTTTGTGGCCTATGACATCTCAACCATCGTCAAGGCGCTAAATGCGGCAAGTGATCGCGGAGTGGTCATTTTTATGCTGCTCGAATTGTCTCAGGACCACGGTGGCACCATCACATTCGATGCGATAGGTAATATGAAATCTCTGGTTCCCTTAGCACGACTCTACGCATGGTGTGACAAGACCGACTCTTTCTCCGACGGGCGCGTCCACGCCAAAGTCGCTGTAGCCGACGGTAGGATGTGTTTCATCACCAGCGCGAACCTGACCGGGCACGCCATGGAAAAAAACATGGAGGCTGGCGTGCTCATCTCGGGAGGGCACATTCCCCGATTACTGGATGGCCACTTGCGATCCTTGGTCGACACGAAATTGGTCTCGCCGGTCTGAGACCGAAATCTCGTATTGCGGATGCCAGTTCTACTCAAATAGTTACCCAAGTCCTATGTCATTTTCTGGATTACCGTATTGTTCCAATCGCTTCCTCGCTTTCTCATGCTCAGGTTTTGCGACGGTCTTCTGCCCCATCTTCCAGCTAAACCCCGCCTTCGCTTTTTCATCATCCACAATTGCTGCGAGATCCGCATCAATAACATCAATACCCAGGCGCGTCGCCATTCTGGCTGTCTGTTCCCGAAATTCAGCAGAACCGGTGATGTCCACCTTGCCCCCATATTTTTGTGCGGCCACGCGCAGGGCGGCTTCAAGGTTGGTTTCATCTGATTCATGGACATCAATTCTGGGTCCGGTATCAGTGAAAATCGCGGTCCCATCGCCACTACGGTAGATGATTTTTGCCTCCCGCTGATCAATTTCAGGCTGGAGACCTATTAAAACAGGCGCGAAGTCAGCAAGCTCCTCTCCTTCAATACCATTTAGTTTCCGTTTGCTTTCACGCTGCTCACGATAACGGATACCGCGCAGAGCTGCCTGTGCTGCAGAGTCGCCTGCTTCTGCCTGGGTC
>JAPTWT010000069.1 GCA_028064935.1 Gammaproteobacteria bacterium
CATCAGGTCGCGCTCGCGCTTCTCCTCGTGGTCGAAGAACTTGCCCCGGTTGCGCAGATGCTCGACGAATTCCCGGTTGCCGTAGATGTCGGTGTGCAGATGGCGGAAAGCCCCGAGCAAGGCACCCTCGGCCTCGGCGTAGCGCGGGTTGAATTCCCGTAGCTTGGCGTCAAGCAGGTCGTCGAAAAAGAGCGAGCGGTTCTTGGCGCGGTCGGCGGGCGGCACGACCGGATCAAACCCGCGCCGCTGCTCGGCTTCCTCGCGGGACACAAAGGTCCAGCCGATGGCCTCGGCGTATTCGAGAATTCGGGCTTGGACAGTCTTGTGTTCTCCGGGGGTGGGCATGGCTGCGTTCTACATGATGTTCACAACGAAAGGACCACTGCGGGCCAAGCAGATATTGCCCCGAACGACAAATAACTCCACCCAGTGCATTCCCCGGTAAAGCGTTCGCTCGTTTCTTGAGGGCTTTTCGACCATCGTAGTACTTCGAAGGCCAGACGGGCCAACCGATCCGGAAGCGACAATCTGCCCACGGAGACAACCCTTAGAAACTGCTTCGGTTCCCGTATTCACGACTTGCCAATAAACTTGATACGGCGGCGACATATTCGTTTCACCGAAGAATCGGAGATATAAATGCTTGTCGAGCGCGGGTCCGTCGTTCGGGAACTCCCGCCAGTGGATTCCGTGTTCACTGGTATTCCATTTTCCACGTATGGTGGCCGAGTGACTGCACAGCATTTCCCATCCGGGTTTCTCCGCCCAAGGCACATCGAAAGGAGATCTACCCGAATTCGCTGCGACAGCCTCTGATTTCACTACCCTGGTAGCTTCGTCGTATTCCGCAAAGAATCCGTCACTCTTGAAAACCCAATCCCAGACGCTCCGAGCATCCTTTTCATTCTGCTTCGAACTTTCATCCAGAGTCGCGATCCCCAGGAGAGCTTCTTGAATCTTCTCTTGCAAAGCCACCACGTTGTCATCGCAAGTAGTCCGAGTGATCATCGGCTGATCAGGATGTGCGCGGTTGTGAATGGCCTTGTTTGACTCAAGCCGTTGATCGATGCGTTCAAGAAGGTCCCGAAAGGCAACATCGATTCTTGCATCATAGGGGGGCTGGCACTCATCGACGAGCATCGACAGCTTCATGCCGTTAGGTAGCAATTCGAGCCAGTCTTTCCGACTCCTGCAGAAACGCTTCAAGAGCTGAATAAGATGCCTGACCTGAGTGCCCCAGCCGTCTGCCGCCTTATTACGATCAGCGACAATAGTGTTGAACCAGTCGTTTACTTGGGTGGGGTTTGATCGAACCCAATCCGATTCCGACGCCAGTTCCTGTACCACTTCGTTTTCGTCGTTCGTCCAGCGGCGATAGACGGGGAAGTCCACATGGTGCTTTTCTTCGTCAGTGTCCGCGTAAAAAACTCGAACACAGTTGGTGAACAGTTTGGGTTGGCGATTAAATCGCTTGTCCTTCAGCGCATCCCGAACAGCTTCGCGCACTTCAGTCGTAGTCATTTCGTTGCCGTCACCATTCTTGAGTTGGTTCCGCGCAATCACGAGCCCGTCGTCGATGTCATATTCCTCATCAACGAACTTGGTTTGAATGACTGTCCCCATGGCGACTGAACCCTGAGGCTTAAAGTTGCTCTCGCCGATGCTCGCGCGTGGAATGAAGTCCGAAAGACGGCTGATCAGGCGGTCCCGGTTAGCCTTTCGGCGGCCAAGCAATTTTTCCTTGAACAGGGTCGGTAACCGCACTCTTTTGTCACGGAACGCTTCAATCTGGGCAGAGTAATCAAACATCGTTAGATCGCGCCAAGGTTCGGGCGTAAGCCATCC
Organism: Gammaproteobacteria bacterium; assembly: GCA_028064935.1. The sequence goes on from JAPTWT010000069.1 coordinate 1,846, forward strand.
AATCAACGGCAGGAACTGTCGCTAGGGACTGGAGCTTCCAAAGTAGTCGGAACGCAAAATAGGCCAGAGCGTTCTCTGGCGGGCCAAATGTGTAAGCGTTTTGGTCCGCAAAAATATCGAAACAGGCGCCGCTGGCTGCGAAGCCACAATCAACTTGTTTGTCTCCAATCAGTGCTTGGTGGTTTTTCCTGAACGAATCTCCAAGACCATCCGCCCATTCAACATTTGCGGCAAGAATGCCTCCGACGATTGGAAACAGCTCTTTCTTTTTGAAAACGCCACCCGCGTGATGAATATTCACCGAAGTGCGGTGCAACTTTCGCACAGAGGCGATCTTATCGGCCGCGTATTCGAGATAGCCTTTGTCGATCGTCGGCTTGCACTCGAACACGGCGTAGACGGCTTCAGCGGGCACATAGCGGTGCTTCTCGTTATCAAGCAGCGTTGGCGTGTATTGCCTGTCAAAAACCACTATGTCGATCGAGTGACTTACCTGCCCAAGGCTGTCGAGGACGATCGCTTTCTCCACTGTGTATCTGTTGGGGAGATAGGCCCGTAAGAAATCGATAAAGAACTGTTCGTTTACCTCCCCACGGTCTCCGTTGTGAGTAATTCGAAACGACGATTTCAAACTCGCCGCAAGGCACTCCTGCTCAGAGGCAAAAGCATCGCGAAGGAATTGCTCATTCTCAGGGGAACCGTATTGCTCGGTGCTCATAGTGCAACCTCAAGTTCGTGGACGCGGGTCTTCGCGGTCATCATTTCGTGAAGGAGGGTGCGGAAGAGGTCTTGGAGTTGATCGAGCTTCCTGCTGTGAAGTGTGGTCTTCTCTTCAACGGTATCGATTGCGGCGGCAATCGCTTCCTGATCCTCAAGCGGGGGCATCGGGAACTTGAGTGGCGCGATGTCTTTCTTGTTCAGTTGCGGCGTCGGACCCGGATCGGTGATCTTTTTCAGGTCGAAGGTGTTGAACCAATGAAAGAGGTAGCGGTGGTTCACAGCCTTGGTTGGCATCACGGCGATCAGGTTTGGGTCCAATACGGTGTAACCAGTGGTGAGACGCTTTTTATTGGTCGCAATCGCGGCTCCTCGCTTCGGGAAGACGATTGAATTCGCCGGGACTGTCCGCTTGAGTGCTTCTTTCTCTGGCAACTGACGTTCGAGGTTTGCGGTATGGACCTCGATCTCGTTGCCGGGGAGGTTCATGTCCGAAACCTTGATCCCGATGACGCGAACACCAATGGAGACGCTGGGCGCCTTCTCCAACTGCGAGTAAGACATCGCCGAGGATTTAATGGTGCAGACCGATTCGACAGTTGGCGTTGTCCAGCTTTCGGGGATGGGGCCGATTTCGGTTTGTTTTTGGGGTTCGTTGCGGAGGCCTTCGGTGAAGAGCTTGTGCATGAGGGCCTTTTTCAGCTCGGTGGTGGTCTGAATGATCCGCTCCTGCGCTTCGATCGCCCGCTGCACCGTCGAAAGGATGTGCGCGATCTTCTTCTGCTCGGGGAGTGGAGGGAGCGATAGGCGGAACTCCCGCAACGAGGGCCACGATGTCCGCGGGTGTTGGACCCCGCTCGTTGTTGATTTTGCATGGGCGACAAATTCGTCGCTGTGGATGATGAATTTCAGGAATTCCGATTCGCAGGCGGCTTTCGCACGAAAAGCCAGGATGTCCGTTGAGCAAACCCCATCGAAGTCGGCTTGTGCGCCTTTGCGAAGATAAGGCCGAAGTTTCCCGAAGAGAATGTCGCCGGCTTTGAATGCGGTTTTGGAAGACGTTACCTCGCTCTCTTTTCCTCGGCCAACGAATGCGGGAAACCCTTGGGCAAGATGTTCAAGGCCGACGTATGGAGTGTCGCCGTCATCAACTGGTTGATAGGAATCCTTCACCCGGTCGCACACGTCACCGAACTGGCGGTTATTCCATCCGGGCGGTAACGGTTCAATCAGCAGGTTTGAATCTCTCATACCCAGATCTTCTCCAGAATCCCCTTCGCCGGGGCTTCAGCGGTCGCAATGTCCCCGCTCCGTTTGGCGCTCACTCCGCACATCCTTCATCATTCCTTGCGATCCGCATGACTTCGGCATCGAAATCCGAGACAAACAAGCGATCCTGGACGATGCGGTATTTCTCGAACTCGGATTCGGCGTGGGCTTTGGCGATCTCGGCGGTGACTTTGCCGGCGTCCTGCAGGATTTCCCGGTCGGTGGCTTCGATGAAGCGGTTGAGGCGGGTTTCCCAGTCCTGCATGGTCATGGGGATGTGCCGCTGGGCCATGTCCTCGGCGACATCGAGGTAGGCGTTGACGAGGCGGGAGAGTTGCGCCATCTCCGGTTCGGTCAGGTAGTTTTTGGCGACGCTGACATCGAATTTCTGGATTTTGCCGTGGATGGCCCAGTGGAGCTTGTTCTGCACGGTGGCGAAGAAGCGCTGGGTGGCGGTGGCGCTGCGGTCGTAGTCGATGGCGGTGGCGTAGATGTCGGTGATCTTCTGGTAGAACTTGCGCTCGCTGAGGCGGATTTCGCGGACGCGCTGGAGCTGTT
>JAPTWT010000238.1 GCA_028064935.1 Gammaproteobacteria bacterium
TGCGGCCCACAATGTCGAGCAGCAACAAACACCGGATTAGGCGAGCACGGCGGCATTGAGCCGCCTACCCGCCGCGCTCTGCATCCCCGCCCTGAACGGCGGGGTTTTCCGCGCATTCTGATAAAGACTACCGGGATCGGCATGACAACCAGACCGGAAGAGCTGGGGCGGTTCCTGCGCATGCTGCGCGAGCGCGCCGCGCCACCGGGGATGGCGAGTGCGCGACGGCGCCGTACGCCGGGCCTACGCCGTGAGGAGTTGGCCACACTGTGTGGGATCAGCGTCACATGGTATACGTGGATCGAGCAGGGGCGCGCCCCAGGTCTCTCCGGATACCCTGGCGCGGCTCGCCGATGTACTGGCCGTGACCGATGCTGAACGGCGTTACCTTTGGGAGGCGGCCGGTCTTGCACCGCAGCGCGCATATCGCCGGACGCCGCGCGTGCCGCCGGCGATCGCAGCGGTCCTGGAACGCATCGCAAGCCCGGCCTATTGTCTGGGGCGCTATTGGGACGCGCTGGCCTGGAACAAGGAGGCCGAGGCCCTGTTTCCGGATTGGCTCGGATCCCAGGGTCAGGAGCGCAATCTGCTGCGTTTCATGTTCTGCGTACCAGCGGCGCGTGACTTCGTGGTCGATTGGCCGCAGCGCGCGCGCCGGTTGGTGGCGGAGTTTTCGGCGGATGCCGGGGATCTCGCGGGAGAGGGGCAGTACGAGGAGCTGGTCGCGGACCTTGGCCGCCAAAGTGCCGAGTTCCGCGCCTACTGGCAGCGGCGTGAGGTGTCATTACGCGATCCCGCAGTCAAGACCTTTCGTCATCCGGTCCTGGGGCTTGCGGTCTACGAGCAGACGACCTTCGCCTCACTCGTCGAGCGAGACCTGAAGCTCGTCGTGCTGTGCGCGCGTTCTGGCGCCTGAGGGATCGAGACGAACGGCGGCACGCCGTCCGCCCGTCTCGCCCAGGTTTCGCCGTTACCCTCAGCGACTCTTGCGAGCCGCCTTCTTTTTGGCCGGCGCGGCCTTCGTCGCGCTATTGGCCGCAGACTTCGGCGTGCTCTTCGCCGATGCTTTGGCTGCCGCCTTTTCGGTCGGACCACCGCTCAGATTCTCCTCCAGAAACGCCAACAATTCCCCAATGGTGCCAAGCACGGGGGCGTAGCGTATCGAGCGGCCTTCCCGCGATGGCTTGATAAGCCCGGCTTGCGTCAGCTGCGACAGGTGGAAGGACGATGTGGCCGGAGCAAGTTTGAGACGTAAGGCGATTTGACCGGCTACGAGCCCGCTCGGGCCCACCTTGACCAGCAATCGGACGATGCCAAGTCGTGTCTCCTGTGCAAGTGCCGTAAGAGCGCGCGTTGCCGCAGTAATTTTCATTGTCATCGGTTGAGTTTACCTTAATAGTTGCTATCAATTTGCCAAGGACAACGCCGCCTGTGTTTGGTTCCACGAACGTTCCCCGTCGAGAGGCGTTGCCGCTGTCGTCAAGAACCGTCCCCGATTCTTTGGGCGCAAACTATACCGCATTTTAGCGACAATAGCAGCACCTATTTTCATGAATTTGGCCAGGAGACCTGCTTGTCGTGCGCCATGGAATCCCTACGCGTCGTGCAGCATGGAATCATAGACGTCTAAAATTGCCATAAAAAACGCAGGGAATGTATGGCAATTTATGGCAGGGACCCGGATTTTCGGAGGTATGGCCGGGTCCCGGTGCTTCGCAAGCGCGTGGGCGCGTGTTATGGAATAATAGTCACCCATCGGCGTCATTGACACATCATTACAAGGGGAAGAGCGAAGTGAATGCGGGTTACGGGCGATATCTGGAATGGGCGCAGACCGCGGGAGAACGGGCGGGCGCGGCGATACTGGGGCACTACCGTACCACCGGACCCGTTGATCTGAAAAGCGACGGCAGTCCGGTAACGCCGGCCGACCGGGCCGCGCACGAAGCCATCATGACGGTGCTCGCTCAGGCCACGCCGGATGTGCCGGTGGCCTCGGAAGAGGGTGGCGAGATTACCGGGGACCGATACTGGTCTGTCGACCCGCTCGATGGAACCAAGGAATACGTGGCGCGCACCGGCGCCTTTGTGGTGAATGTGGCGCTCGTCGAGGGCGGGCGGCCGGTCGTGGGCGTCATATTCGTGCCGGTCACAGGCGAGTGCTATTTCGCGCTAAAGGGCGGCGGCGCCTTCAAGAGGACGCGGGGGGGCGTGCAGCGTCTGAACGGACGGGCGTTCGTTGGCGGTCCGGTGCGTGTGGTGGGCAGCGCCCGGCACGGGACCGAGGCGGTAACCGGGTTGTGTGAGGCGCTGGCGTGCGACGAGCGGGGCATCGAACGCACGGCGCTCGGTTCGGCATGGAAATTTGGTTGGCTTGCTGAAGGACGCGCCGACCTCTATCCGCGCTTTGGCCCGACGCATACCTGGGACACGGCCGCCGGTCAATGCCTGGTGGAAGAGAGTGGTGGGGCGGTATGGGTGGCTGGCCGCCAGCCGCTTGTCTACCACCATGCCCGGCAGCTCAACCCGTCTTTCGTGGCGGTCGCCGATGCCCGGTTCGCGTGGCCGGACTTTCTCTAAGGCCATCTCCTTTCCGCCGGCCGGATCCTGTCCAGGGACTGCCGGGCGCCGAGGGCTTGGGTCGCTCGCGCGTGGCGTAAGAGCTTTCGGGGCGGCAGGCAGGGTGTACCGGCCTGCCACCGATGATGTCGGCGCGCCCGGATGTCCGCAGGGCGACGGTGATTCATGGGGTCTCGGGTCGCCGTCGCCCCTACAATATTAGCGATCCATGATATAATAAGTCCATGTGTCAACTCTCAGGAGGTGATTTATGTCAGTCGATCGGGTCGTGATGGCCTTTGCCGGAAGCGTGGTCCTGCTCAGTCTGCTGCTTGCGCATTATGTGTCCGCCGATTGGTTGTGGGTCACGGCCTTTGTGGGCGCGAATCTCTTGCAGGCGGCGTTCACCGGTTTGTGCCCCTTGGCCAAAATCCTAAAGGCGATGGGCCTGCGCACCGGCTGCGCCTTCGAATAAACGGGCATCCCCGGGCAGGGGGAGACGGATAGTGACGCGCAGCCCGCCCCCGTCGCGTGGAGCGAGGTCGAGCGTGCCGCCGTGGGCCTCGGCGATCCGTCGTGCGATGGCAAGCCCGAGCCCGCGGCGGTCGCTCGCGTGCAGTTCGCGAGCGGCGACGAGTTCTGTGCAGCGCGCCTCGCTCAGGCCCGGGCCGCTATCGTCTATCACGATGCGCACGCAGCCTTCGGTGGCCAAGAGACGCACCACGATCGGCGGTTTGCCGTGGGAGACGGCATTATCCACCAAGTTCGATACCAGCCGGCCGATGGCGACGGGCCGGTAGGGGAAGCGTGGCACCAGCTCGGGCTGGTAGTCGATATCGGGTGTGTGACGCCGGAAGCGCCAGACCACATCGTGGACCAGCGCATTGAGGTCGCCCATGACCGGGGCCTCTTGGACACCGTGACGGGCATAGGCGAGAAATTCGGCCAGGATCGCATCCATCTCCTCGATATCCTGGACCATGCCCGCCTGCAATTCAGGATCACCCCCATACATCTCCACGGCCAAGCGCATGCGCGCAAGCGGCGTGCGCAGGTCGTGGGACACGCCGGCCAGCAGCAGCGCCCGATCGCGCTCATAACGGCGCGCATCCTCGGTCATGCGGTTGAAGGCCCGCGACACCCTGCGGATCTCCGCCGGGCCATCTTCCGGCAGGGGGGGCGGGGTCTCGCCGCGGCCGAAGCCGGTGGCGGCTTGGGCGAGCGCGGCGAGCGGCCGGTTGACGCGCCGTACCACCAGTAGCGCCCCCGCGCCGGTCAGTACCGCGCCGACTATCAGAAAGCCGATGCGCGGCCAGGGGAGGGCCGGAGGGCGGCCCGGCAGATGGACAGAGACCGGCGCGCCGGCGCCGTGCGTCTCTATGAGCAGCCCCTGCGGTCGCAACGCGACGCGCGCCGGGACGCCGCGGGCCGCCAGTTCGCGGGTGAGGGCGCGCGCGAACGGGCCACGGGCGCGCGGACCTGCGGGTGGGGTGGGGTCGTAATGCACGCCAGCCGCCTTCAGGGCGTGCATCAGGGTCGTTTGCCGGCCGGGTGGCACCAGGGAGCGGGCGGCACCGGCGATTCGCGCCTCGCCGGCCACGAGGTCGGCGATTTGCGTGACGTGCACGCGACTGAAAGACAGCCGCGCCAGGATCAGGAAGGTGGCCTGGGCGATGACGAGCGCGAGCGCGATGACGAGCGCGGTGCGCCCAAAGAGGGTATCGGGCCACAGTCTCACGGGGTATCGCCCGGATTGAACACATAGCCAAAGCCCCACACGGTCTGGATGAAGCGCGGTTTGGCCGGGTCATCCTCAAGCAAG
>JAPTWT010000338.1 GCA_028064935.1 Gammaproteobacteria bacterium
TTTATGGCGAATCTGGATAAAAATCGGCTGAGTAATGCCCGCGTTTACCCAGGCGCCTGTGGTAGTAGCTCCGCTCGGTGGTGCTTCGCCGGCAATAGCAATTTGCCCGCAGTAAGTCGGAGTGGGGAACGCGTTGGCTGCACTGCCGTTGTAGGCGTAATTAGGCGTCGGCGCGTTGCTGGAGCCGCTGGCGCCTGGGTCGCTTGCGGTGTAACTCAGCACAGGACTCCCGGCCCCGGCTGTCGGAGCCGCACCGCCTGCGGACATGGCCAGCAAGGTGTTTTGCCCCGCCTGCGCCGCAGACACCGCGCTGGTGGCCGCAGTCACGGCGGCGTGGAAGTTCTCGGCCACGTCTGTGGCCTTGGAGGTCACGATGTACTTTTCGTACTGGGGAATGGCGATGGCCGCCAGGATGCCGATGATGGCAATCACGACCATCAACTCAATCAGGGTAAAGCCGGCCTGAATGCCGGTCACTACCGAGTTCTTTTTCTGCATGCTTTTACCTGCCTCTCGTGCGGTAATACGCCGTTTCTTCCTGCATAGGCAGGGCCAAAAATTCGTCCGAGCTGATTCCGCTCGATTCCATCACCCCGCCCAAAATTCTGCGCGCGCTGCCCTGCGAGTCCGTCTTCCGTGCGGCTATCCAGACACACCTAGGCCCGCTAGAAAATTGGAGGTTGGAGGCTCGTGCCAAAGCTCACACAGGCGGCATGTACGCGAGCGGCGCTGCGTTGTCGCCGGGAGTACGAGGGACGCCGCAGCGCCGGTCCACCAAACAGCGCGGGCAGAGCGGCAATCTCTAGCGAAGCTAGAGATTGAGTAGCTCAGCGTCGGCTAGACGGCCGGAAAATGTGCAACCACCGAGCTACCCGCCAGGCCTGGACCCACTCCCCACCCCCTATCTCTTACGTAGTAAGAGATAGGGGGTGAATTTCCACGGCTGACCGTCCCCAGTCTTTCAAAACGACGGTCAGGTGATGGTCAGAGACGTTATGTCTTTGATTTAAAGTGGAAAAACAGGCCTGCCTGACCGTCCTGACCGTCCTGACCGTAAAACTGCCGGCCGCCCCCGTCGCCCCGTATAGGAAAATTTTGTCGAGACATCGTGGCCTCGCGTGTGCGCGCGGGGGTATAGGGGACGGTCAGACGGTCAGGATTTTTTCAAAAAACCAGGATTTTCTTAATGAAATCCAATGGTTACCGGGATGACCGTCACCTGACCGTCCCCGTTTTCTTCCCTGTTATCTTGAAAAAATAGGCATTTGGCGCATTTTTGCCCGGTTTTTTGGGCTGTCTGAACTACTAAGAGTCTTACGTAAGTAAGACTCTTAGTAGTTCAGCTCTCTTCTGCAGCAAGCACCCGTTTTTGCGGCAAGCGAGCTGTCTCCCCTGGAAATTGGCGCCGCGGTTGCCAATTTGTGAATTCCCTGCGGGGCCTAAGGACCCCAGCACGGCGGACCGAAGGCCGGTCTTGCCCCGGTGTCTGGTCGCCGGGCAGCAGTACACAACGGGGGATTCGCGTGAAAATCGACAAGCTTACGCAGGAACAAATCGCCGCCCTCATGCTGGGGCGGTGGCCCATGTTTTACGCCTGGCTCAGCACCGTGGAGAATTTTCCGGTGGAGCCCATCCCAGGCGAGCCGCAGGCCTGCCCAGTGCATGGAGGCGACTCCGGCGAGGCCTTCCGCTTCTGGCCCGACATGCCGCTGACGGGCGGCGGTATCTGCAACAGCTGTAAGCACCTGCGGGCCGTCACCGGCCTCGACTTGCTGGCCGGCTGGCTCATGCACACCCGCGGCTTGAAGGCCGCGGCGGCCACCGAGGAGGCGCTGGCCAGGTTGCGCGAGTGGTTGGGCCAGCAGCCTGACCTTGAGCTGCCGCTTGATGAAACCGCCGCACAGGTGTCACGCTGGCTTGGTGCCTACCAGCGCGGTGTCGCGCTCTCGTACTTGCAGACGCGCGGCCTCACGCACCTGACGCTGGACACGCTGCCGGCTGCCATCCGCTCGACCGAGTCGTGGACGGCGGCCGGACAGACATCCGCCGCCATGCTCGCGCTTATCCAGTTCAAGGACGGCAACCCGGCCACCTTCCAGTACACCTACCTGGACAAGGGGCAGGGCGGGTACGTCAAGTCGACGCACATCACGCCGGCCAAACGCACCGCCTCTCTCCAGAAAAAGCAGTCCCTGTCCGGAGCCTACGTGGATTTGGGCGCCGTGCACGGCACCACCTTGCTGCTTGGTGAGGGCGTCGAGACGACGCTCGCCGGGCTCGAGCTCTTTTGCCGGGTGCATCCCGGCGAGACGCCGGTTGCCCGCGCAACACTGTCCGTGGCGAGCTTCGAGGCCCAGACCGTGCCGGAGGGAGTCACCCGCGTCGTGCTGCTCGCCGACACCGACGCCGTTGGCGCCTTGCGCGAAGTGGCCGGGCGCGTGGCGCTCGCCCATGGCCTACCTGTGCGGCTGGTGGCGGCGGAGTTGGACGACTTTCCGAAGGCGGATTGGCTCGACGTGCTAAAGGCGCACGGCTACGACGCGGCCGTCGATATGTTCCGCCATGCCGAAAACGACGCGGAGTCGACCGCGGCATCCGTCACCTTCACCCCGGTCTCCGGCGTGAAGGGGCCTGGCACATCGGGCCCGGTGACGAGCTACGTCATTGATTTGACCTACACGCAGGATTCCGCCATCTTCGCCACCTTCAACCATCTGGTCGAAGCCGCCACGCCCAAGGGTTGGTACATCGACGGCGAGGGCCAGCTATTACGCGAGCAGGGCCAGGCGCTGGTCGAGGTGACCCCCGACAACATCGCCGCATGGCTTGCCACCCGTGTCACCTGGCAAAACGCCGCCGGTGACAACCCCAAGGCGGCGCGTACGCCGGTCAACACCGTCAAACTCTGGCTGGCCGATGAGGCCACTCTGCCGGTGCTGCGCCGGGTCTTCCCGCTCGTGAGGGGTGTGCTCGTCCGCCCGGGCCTGCGCGCCGAGGACGAGACGCCGGAGGAGGTGTTTCCCTGCGTTCTGCACATGCGCAACGGTTATGACCCGGAGTCCTGTTTCTATCTGGTCGCGACGCCGGAGGACACCGGTATAAGCTCTCAGGTGTCGCGGTTCGCGCAGGCCGCGTGGCAGCACGTGCAAGGCATGCCCAAGAAAAAAGCCGTTCACACCCTGCACATGTTGGCCGTCGCGCTGTGGCGGCACGTGGGTGTGGAGATATTTGCGGACTTCCAGTTCAACTCACCCGAAGACGCCATCGCCGCGCGGGCCATGTTGTTTGCCCCGCTCATCGCGCCGCTCGTGCCCGCGACTCCGCTGTTTGTCGTCGATGCGCCACAGCCGCAGGCGGGCAAGTCCACCCTGGCCAAGTCGCTGGCTGCCGTGTGGGGTGGCGCTTATGAACTGGGCGGCATCATGGACAACGAGGAGAAGTTCGAGAAAGAGCTGGGCTCGGCCTTCGCCGATGGCCGCCCGCTCGTGCTGCTCGACAACGTGGCGAACCGACTCGAAAGCCCGTTCCTCGCGCGGCTTCTCACTTCGCCGCGCGAGACCCGCGTGCGCAAGCTTGGCCGCAACGCGACCATGCTGCCGCCGCAGGGGCTCACCATGTACATGACGGCCAATGCCGCGGAGTTGCAGGAAGAGCTGCTCCGGCGCTCCGTGTACGTCCGGCTGTCCGCGCCGGACCCGCTGTTCGCCGACCGCCGGCAATACCGGCACCGCGATTTGCCGCAGTGGTGTAAGACTCACGCCGCGGGGTTGCGCACCATGCTGTACCAAATCGTGGCTTTGTGGGTGACGGCCGGCTGCCCGGCCTGGACCATGGCAGGCTTCCTGCCGAACACTGCGCCGTTCCCGTCATTCGAGTCATGGGCGGATGTCACGTTGTCGCTTCTGGTGTGGAGCTCGGCGAGCTTGCCGGCGAAGCAGAATCTGATTCCGCGGTTTCTGCGTGACCGTGTCGAACGCCTGCGCGCCGGTGACACCGAAACCCGCGAGGTCGATGACTTCCTGTACCTGTGGCGTCGTGAGAAGGCCGAAAACTGGGCCGCACCATCTGACCTGGTGGACATGCTTGAAGCTAACCCGGAGGTATTCCCGTACGTAATGGCGGGACAGACTCGCGCGGCCAAGGTCCGCCGCATGGGACTGCGCCTGCACCAGTGGAAGGGTCGTCGGTTCGTCCTGAACAATAGCGTGCTCACGGTGGAGACAGACGGCGTTCGGACGGAGAGCCACAAGGAGCAGTGGCGTCTCATACGGCTGGCCTCCGTGGATGACGCTGAGGCCCAGACTGCCGCTCGCACTGCGTGCGAGAGGTAGTGATGCGCAAATTCCGAGCAG
>JAPTWT010000163.1 GCA_028064935.1 Gammaproteobacteria bacterium
CGCAACTTGGTCGCGTGATCCGGCTGGATTCCCGCCTTACTGCCGCTGCGATAGAACGCCTCGAGTCCCTTGTGGCGGAACGATTTGATCATGGACAGACTGTAAACCATCGCGCGACGCTTGTCACGTGTAGCGGAGACAGGCAAGATCGGCTTTCTGGCACCAGAGGTGTCTTTACCGGCTCAACTCGCGTCGCACTGAGTCTCGGCTTTCATCGCCTGTAGCCGAGCGCCCTCTGTAAACTGGGCAGGCGAGGAGGTCGTCGATTGCCAGACTCAGTGCCAGAGAGTAACCCTGATCTCCGCAAGATCATCCATGTGGACATGGATGCCTTCTTTGCGGCCGTAGAACAACGCGACAGGCCGGAGCTCCGCGGTCAGCCTTTGATCGTCGGCGGTGATCCAAATGGCCGGGGAGTCGTTGCCACCTGTAGCTACGAAGCCCGACGTTTTGGGATCCACTCGGCCATGTCGGTGGCACGGGCCCGCTCCCTCTGCCCGCAGGCAATCTTTGTCCGTCCCCGCATGGAAGCCTATCGAGAGGCCTCCTGTCAGGTTATGGCTATCCTGCGCAGTTACCACCGCTCGTGGAGCCACTGTCGCTGGATGATGCCTTTCTGGACGTCCCTGCTGCCACCGCCGATGGTATCCTGGCGGTCGAAATCGCCCGCGAGATACTGGACCGCATTCATCGGGAAACGAGGCTGACCGCTTCGGCAGGGGTCTCCTATAATAAGTTGCTCGCCAAGCGCCTCCGACTGGCGCAATCCCCATGGGCTTTTCGTTATCCCGCCCGAACGTGGTCTCGACTTCTTGGCGCCGCTGCCCGTTGGCAAACTGCATGGTGTGGGCCCGGCCACTGTAAAAACTATCCGCTATGGGCATCGACACCGTCTCGGATCAGCGGGCGATGGCGCAGGAGAGGTTGATTAGGTGTTTCGGTAAGGTTGGAGCTTGGTTTTACGAAGTGGCGCGGGGGATCGATAGGCGGCCCGTGCAGCCGACCCACCAACGGAAATCGGTGGGTACCGAGCGGACCTTCTCGGAAAATCTGGAGGATCGAAGGACCATGCTGGCCACGTTACAGCAGATGGCCGAGCAGGCTGCGGCCCGTCTCCAGGCACTCGCCTTGGCGGGCTACGCGGTGAAGATCAAGGCACGCTTTCCCGATTTTGCCACGGTCACCCGAGCGTATACGGCGACCGAGGTCACCGGGAACACTGTATCAATTTACATCCGCTGCTGACAATTCCCATTTTGCGCACGGTACCGAGCTTCGCAAGATCATCCATGTAGACATGGATGCCTTTTCCTGAAATAACAGCGAGCGGTTCCTCTGCTCTGGAATGCGGCGTAGAATTAGTAGACGGAATAGGGCCTTGGGAAGCATCACGATGAAGAAACCGCACAAGTGGAAGGTCCAGTGACGCCAGCGCCGCGTGACCTACTGCATCGCCTTTTTGAGTACATCGAGGAGCAGGCCAAAGATATCGACCCCCGTGGCTTCCAGGTATCGAAGCATTCCGGCTTCAAGTGCAATCCCAAGGACATCGCAGGGCTTCCCGGCATCCACTTGGATCTCCAGCTAGAGGGAGACTACATCTGGCTGGAGGTGGAGCGCTTGGAGGCCGACAAGCCCCCGGCAATTCCGGGATTGTGTCGCGTCAGCTCCGATCCATTTGGCCAGCCGCCCTCCTTGGACGAAGCCGCGCTGTTGCACCGAATCCATACTGAATCGGCTGACTCGCCGTCAATCGAGCACGCACAGCTTGAAGCTCGGATTCGAGGGAGTGCTGCCCAGATACTCCATGAATACACCAAGCTCTGGAAAGCTTGGGCAGAGGGTGAGAAGCCTCGCCGCAAGACGATCTCCCTGTATGGGGACATCTTTGCGCTCAAACACCAACTGGAGGCTGAGGAAACCGCGAAACCGGCCGAGCTGGTGTGGGGCGTTGGTGTCGCTACCTGGGCAATGGACTTCCAAGGGTCGTCGTTTCTTTTCACCTATCCGATGCTCACCCAGGCTGCTGAGTCGCTCTGAATGAGCAGACTATGGCCATTGAGGTGCGCCCCCGCGCGACAGACACTCGCGTCGAGATGGACGCTTTCGTGGCCTGTCAGGTGAATGGTGCGGCCGAAGTCGAGAAAGCGGCCAGGGAGCACCTGGCCAAGCACAAGGATCGGCCCGTTACCCCGTTCGATCCCAGCAGCTACTCTGATGTGCTCAAGCTGGCGGCAACGAATCTCAACAGCAAAGGCTCGTACCAGGAGGTTCTAGCTGCACACGCGCCCGTTCCGCCAGCGGGACAGCACTTAGTCGTGACCGACACCTGGGTATTATTCTCGCGGCCTCGCGCGAACAACTATCTTATCGAAGACCTGAAACGGCTGCGGGATCAACTCGCGAACGGGTGCGATATCCCGGTCGGGCCGCTGGCACTGGTTTCCCCTCCATCGGACAAACCGGTTGAGTACGAGACGGTGAACTTCCGCGGCATCTCTAGCAGGGGCAACTACGAGGGGGGCGGCAAGCCGCAGGAGCTGTATTTCCCGCTGCCCTACAACAGCGAACAGGTCACCATCGTCCAGCGGCTTGAGCGTGCCGCCGGTGTAACTGTGCAGGGGCCGCCTGGCACCGGCAAAACCCACACAATCGCCAACATCATCTGCCACTACCTTGCCACCGGCCGCAGGGTACTGGTCACATCGCGAGGCGAGCCTGCGCTCGAGGTGCTGCAGTCAAAAATCCCCGAGGAGGTGCGGGATCTTACAGTGGCCCTGCTTACCAGCGACCGGGAGGGCATGCGCCAATTTCAGGGCTCCATCGAGGCCATCCAGCATCAGGTGTCCCAGATCAACCCGGAAGAGATGCGGGAGCAAATCAGCATCCTCCAGCAGGCTATCGATCGTACGCATTCTGAGCTGTCGACCATCGACCGGCGGGTAGACGAGATCGCCATCGATCAGCTTTCGGAGATCAAGGTCGACGGCGCGCCGATGCGCGCGCAGAATTTGGCGGAGCTGGTCGTGCGCGGTCAGGACGATTACGCCTGGTTCGATGACGTGCTCTCGCTCTCGCCCGGGCAGGCCCCGCCCTTCTCGGAAAATGAAGCCGGCACGCTGCGCGAATACCGCCGTAAGCTGGGTGCGGACTTGATCTACGCGTCGGCATCGATCCCTTCCGCTGACGACTTGCCCAACCCAGCAGATATCGCCGAGTTGCACAACGTGCTCAGCCAGATGAAGAAGCTCGACAGCCAAGTAAAGAACGGACAGCTTCTTCCGCTGAAGGGTTTGACCGCAGAGGTGCTGCAGTCCGCCCGCGAGTTGCTCGCCAGCGTTGATGAGGCATTGGCACTCGTGGTGGAGCTCGATGCCTTCGACGGCGATTGGCCCACGGAACTGCGAGTGCGGTGCCGTGTTTCGTCCTTCGCATCGGAGCGGCAAGCTCTGGAGATGCTGTTCGCCGACGTGGACCATCTGGTTCAAGCCCGGGCTAAGTTCCTGATCAAGCCGGTGAACTTCCCGAGCGAGGGGCTCACCAGCCCCAAGGTGCTCGAGGCCATTGCGCGCGCGGCAGAAACCGGCAAGCCATTTGGGTTGCTTTCCTTCGGTGCCGGTGACACCAAGAGCCTGCTGTCCTCAATCCGGGTTGCTGGCCTGACTCCGAACGGTAATGGTGATTGGGAGCACATTCAGCGATACGTCGCCCTGCATGGCCGGGTTACCTCATTCCTCGCGCGCTGGAATCAGTTCGCCGACGCGCTTTCGGTGCCGAGGCTCAGCGGCGGCGTCGAGTCCCTGCGCGAAATTGAGCTCGTTGCCGTGGCGGCCAGAAAGGCACACACCCTTGCGAGGTTCTACGATGATATCCTCCCAGGAAAGGCTGAGGCCGTTTTCGAGCACGTTCCCACCGCTGAGTTGTGCGGTGGCTCCTCTGAACTGCGCGGCGTTCGAAAGCAGCTCCTTAGCCACCTGACCCGGTCGGATCTGTCTGGCGCAGCCACTAGGCTGAGCACGTTACAGGAAAAGCTGGCGGGTAAGACCGGGCCGGTATCCGAGGATCTCCGTACGTTCGTAGACCAGGATCTGGGCAACCCCAGCCTGGAGGCGAGCCGTATGGCCAGCCGGTTCACCGAGCTCGTTATGGAACTGCGCCGAATTGCTGGACTGTCCGCCGAGGTAACCTACATTCGCGACAGCGCCGCGCGTATGGAGAGAGCCGGTGCAACCAAGCTAGCTGCCCGGGTTCGCACCATTCCGATTGCCAGCACAGGCGAAGACGCGGTCTTTCCGGCCTCATGGCGTCAGGCATGGAACTGGGCA
>JAPTWT010000313.1 GCA_028064935.1 Gammaproteobacteria bacterium
GGGGGTGTTGCAGAGGCTCGACGCGGTGTTTTCGCGCGACGCCCCGCGTAAGGAATACGTGCAGCACCGTCTGCTGGCGGCGTCCCGGGAGGTCTATGCCTGGTTGGCCGAGGGCGGCCATCTGTACGTCTGTGGCGACGCGCGCGGCATGGGCGAAGGTGTCCACGCCGCGCTGCTTACGATCGTGGAGCGCGCGCGGCCAGGTGGCCGCGAGAGGGCCGCGGATTATCTGCGCGCATTGATGGCCGAGGGCCGTTATCAGCGCGATCTTTATTGATCGACCGTATTGTCAAGGAAAGCCTGCATGACGAAGTCGCGTTCCGTGGACCACCCAGTGACGGAGGAGGAGACCCTGAAGGCGCAGAGCCGACGGTTGCGCGGCACGATCATGGAGAGTCTCTCCGATCTCGTGACCGGCGCCCTGGACGCGGCCGATGCCAAGCTTCTCAAGTTTCACGGCGCCTACGGCCAGGATGATCGCGACGTGCGCATCGAGCGCCACGCGCAGAGACTGGAGCCCGCGCACAGCTTCATGGTGCGCGTGCGCATGCCCGGGGGCGTGTGCACGCCCGCGCAGTGGCACGGGCTTACTCTATTGGCACGCGCACAGGCCTTGGGTGCGTTGCGTATCACCACGCGCCAGACCGTGCAGTTTCATGGTGTCTTGAAGCCCCGCCTAAAGCCCTTGATGGCGGGCTTGGGCGCGCTTGGCCTCGACAGCATCGCCGCCTGCGGGGATGTGAATCGCAATGTGATCTGCCATAACCATCCGGCGACCTCCGCCGTCCATCGCCAGATCAGCGATCTGGCCTCTGCGCTCAGTACCGCGTTCCTGCCGCGCACCGGCGCCTACCGCGAGATCTGGTGGGATGAGCCACCAGGGGAGGGGGCGGGTGCGGAGGACGAGCCCTTGTACGGCCCTACCTATCTGCCACGCAAGTTCAAGATCGGCATCGCCGTGCCGCCGACCAATGACGTGGATGTCCTGGCGCAGGACCTGGGGTTCATCGCCATCGTCGAGGGCGATCGCCTGGCGGGCTTCAACGTGGCCGTGGGCGGCGGCATGGGGGCCACGCACGGCGATCGGGCGACCTACCCACGACTCGCGGACGTCATCGGATTCTGTGAACCCGGGCAGGTCCTGGCGGTCGCCGAACAGCTGCTGCGCATCCAGCGCGACGCCGGCGATCGCACGAATCGGCGGCACGCGCGCCTCAAATACACGATCGATGACCGCGGGCTTGCGTGGCTCAGGACGGAACTCGCCGGTCGCCTCGGATATGCCCTGAGTCCGGCCCGCGACTATCGCTTCACGACCCGCGGCGACCGTCTCGGATGGGTCGAGGACGGCGAGGGGCGCTCACATCTCACGCTGCGGGTGCTCGCCGGCCGCGTCCATGACGAGGGCGCATCGCGCCTCTTGACCGCACTCGCCGAGATCGCGCGCATCCATGAAGGCGACTTTCGCCTGACCCCCAACCAGAATCTCATGATCGCCGGGGTGAGTCGCGCCCAGCGAGCCGTCATCGAGGACCGGCTCGCCGAGCATGGCGTGACCTGGCCGGCTACGCCAAAGGGTGTGCGTCGCGACGCCATCGCCTGCGTCGCCCTGCCGACCTGTGGGCTTGCCATGGCCGAGGCGGAGCGCGCCCTGCCCGGGCTCCTGGCGCGTCTGGAAGCGGTTTTGGGATCGCTCGGACTCGATCACGAGGCGATCTCCGTGCGCCTGTCCGGCTGCCCCAACGGGTGCGCGCGCCCGAGGCTTGCCGAGATCGGGCTCGTCGGCAAGGGCCCCGGTCGCTACCAGCTCTACCTGGGCGGCGGATTCGCGGGTGAGCGCCTGAATGCGCCCTATCGAGGGGATCTCTCGTTGGATGAGGCGGTCGCGGTGCTCACGCCGCTTCTCACCGACTACGCCATGTATCGTTATCCGGCCGAGCGCTTCGGCGATTTCGTGATCCGCGCCGGGCACATCACGATGCCCGACGTTTCCTGAAACCTGCCCAGATGAGGAGCATGCACCCATGACATTATCTATCGGCGATATCGCACCGGATTTCCTGCAGGAGTCCACCCTCGGGCCGCTATCGTTCCATAACTGGCTCGGCGATGACTGGGGCCTTTTGTTTTCGCATCCCGCAGATTACACCCCGGTATGCACCACGGAACTCGGCGAGACCGCGCGGCTCATGCCCGAATTCGCGCGCCGCGGCGTCAAGGTCGCGGCGCTGTCGGTGGACCCGGTCGATTCCCACAAGGACTGGATCCACGATATCAACGACACCCAGGGCGTGCGCGTGTTGTTTCCGATCATCGCCGATCCTGACCGCAAGGTCGCGGCGCTCTACGGCATGATCCATCCGCATGCGAGTACCGCCGCCACCGTGCGTTCGGTATTTTTCATCGACCCCGACAAGAAGATCCGCGCCACCATCACCTATCCCGCGAGCACCGGCCGCAACTTCGCGGAGATCCTGCGGGTGATCGATTCCCTGCAGCTCACCGACTGCCATCCGGTAGCGACGCCCGTGAACTGGCAGAATGGTGGCGAATGCGTCATCGTGCCTTCATTGAAGGATCCGGAGGCCTTGCGCCAGGCCTTCCCGGCAGGCTATCGGGAGCTGCGCCCCTATCTGCGCTGGGCGCCGCAACCCAAGCCCTGACGGTACCGGGCGCCATTAAAAGGCGCTTATGGGAAGACGTGCGGGCTGCATCCCCAAAGGGCCATCATCGGCCCGCTGGCTTAAGGCCGCCTGGCCCCATCATGAACAAAACCGTCAGTGGTGGGATGAGTGGGGGCGCGGCGAGAACCGGGTCGCCAGCACCCGTGTGCCGCCCAATATCGCGAGCAGTAGCCCGAGGGCGAGGAGGTCGCGCCAGTTCAAGTGATGGGCATAGAGCCCCACGAACACCTCGCGCAGCACGAACACGAAGCCGACCTCGGCTAGCACCTGGAGACGGATGCGATGGAACTCCAGGTAATCCGTGAAGCTCCGAAAGAGCTCGATCAGGATGAACACCGACAGCACGTCCGACACCAGGTGTTGGCCGGTGGCCTTCACGAGATCGTGAGAGGCCATCGTACCCATACCCTGAACCGCCTCGATCAGGAGTTTGATGGCGGCGAAGTAGTCGAAGACGAGGCCCGCGATCGCACCCAACAGGGTGGCGAGCATGATGAAGATCAGGGTGATGATCATGCCGTCCAGGAGCCGTCCCTGGAAGCGGATGACGCGCAGGCGCGCCGACGAGAGCGAGGCGCTCGGGGGGCTATTCGCCGGCGTTTGGTGTTCTGTCATAAGAGATACCTACGCTGTTTCGCCGTCCTTGCCTCCGCGTCCGCGGCGCTTGTCGTGATCTCGCGGACCCCGGCGTTTCTTGTAGAGTCTAGCATGTTCCCAGGCCGGCACGACTCGCATCCTGGCAAGGGTCCGTCTGGGGGTAAGGCCAGGCCCGCATGGTATTGCAATCGACCGGGGATCGAGGTGGCGCCGGGGCGCTTGGGTCTGGCGGGGGTTCGCCACGAATCGCGGCATGTCACAAAGGGCGTGGAGGGCGCACTTTACGCCTCTATAGAAACGCCCTAGGGCGCGCGCGTTAGGGACCCATCGGCGCCGATATCCCGCCGTGCCGTCGCGGCGGGGTCCTGTGTGCGGGAGCGACGGCACGGGTGGTCACGGCGTCCCGGGTCCTTTGTGTTCAGAGAGGCAGGTAGAGAAGGCAGTAGCCGCGCGGGCTGACAGGCCCCTGGACCACCTGGCAGAGTCCCGCGTGCATCATGCCAGGACCCATGGCGCCCCCCATCATGCCATGTCCGGCCTTGCCCCCCGCCGGGATGAAGTGCTTGCACCTGGCGCACATCTTGCCGTCATGGGGCTGGTCCTGGTAATGCGCCATGGCCTTCGTGAGCTTGGCGGGAGCGGCCTGGGCGGTACTCGCCAGGAACGGCAACGCGGCGATTCCCGTAGCCGCGGTGGCCACGGTCTTCAGCCACTTCCGCCGGGATAGCTTGGATGATGTGTTCATCGTCTGTACCTCCAACCTGAGAAGGGCCCAGGGTCTTCGATGATGCTACGCCGCCCCCGTGCCGGGGGCCAGCGGCGGCCTGCGGACCATAGGAGGGGCTTACCCGGACATCGCCCAAAGCCCCATCTCCGGGTGCGGATGCGCGCCTACCGGGGCGCGAGATCTACCGGGCGGGTGCGAAAGCGCGTTTTAGGCATCGGTGGTCCCGCAATGGCGATCCATCATCCCGGCCCGAGCGATGCCGTGGACTCCGGTGTCATCGACCCATCCGAACCCCTCATCCGCAAGGCCCCTCGCGA
>JAPTWT010000103.1 GCA_028064935.1 Gammaproteobacteria bacterium
GAAGGGCTGTGAGTACGCCGTGCTGGTATCGCTCCTGGAGTCCGACAGCGAGCTCTACAACACCGGCATCGTCGATGTCTCGCACCGGTACCCCAAAATGTACGTCATCCGCCCGCAGTTCTTCCTGCCGATGATTACCCTACTGCGTAACGCTGCCCTCAATAGCCTCCGCTACCGGCAGGAGCTTGCCCTAGTCAAGGCGCAGAATATCGACATCACCAACTTCGAGGCCGAGCTGGAAGGCTTCAAGGACGCCTTCGCCAAAAACTACGACTTGGCCGCTCGCAAGTTTCAAGCCGCCATCGACGAGATCGACAAGTCCATCGACCACCTGCAGAAAACCAAGGACGCCCTCATGGGGACTGATCGCAACCTGCGCCTAGCCAACGATAAGGCGCAGAACGTTACTATCAAGCGCCTCACCCGGGGCAACCCGACCATGAAAGCAAAGTTCGATGAGCTTTCGGAATAGGTCGGCTTGCATGCTTCACCGCAAAGGAAGGTACCATGCTGCCCAGAACTACTGGATCGGACTGTTCCCCAGGGCATATACGCGCGCTCGCTCGGGATCACTGTGAGGGGGCGAGTCCACGTCCAGGCAGCGAGCCGGGCGATACACCAGATGAGATTGCTGGACGAAATCCTAAACCAGCAGTAAAAATATGGTCGGGGTATGGCCAGTGATGCAGCGGAAATGGTCATTCACCTCCAAGTTGCCGATGAGTAATATCGACCATTACTCGACACTGGTGATCGGCGGCTTCGCGGTCCCTCAAAATGCACCCTGAAGTCAATGTCCCGGACTTCACTGATCATTTTCGTGCAGTCAAGCTTCTGGGATTGGCACAAAGGCGTACTTGGCACTGAGATCTTGTCACAACCAGTTCACGTAGTGCGTGAGCTGTGGGCAACTATACAAAGGAGGATATATGGCATCTGCTAGGCGAGACTTTGAGCGGTTTATAAACTGGCTGCATCTCCCAACCACCCACACTCCGCCAGAAGTGAAGCGGCTGGCGAACCTCGTCTTGGAAAATTTTGATGAGCTGGCTGGGACCGTTCGTCACCGCAGTCAGCGGTCTATATATTTAGTTGATCGCGCTCGCAGTGCCTTGGCCCAGACGCCAGACGGATCGCCCAACATCCAAACTGGAGCGGCTGATGGCACTTGGCCTTGGCAACGGCTGCGGAACATGACTATCGGCCCCTTCCGAGGCTTTAGGACGCCCGAGCCGTTCGATCTGCAGAAGCGAGTCGTCTTGTTCTATGGCCCCAACGGCAGTGGCAAAACCAGCTTTTGCGAAGGTCTGGAATATAGCCTGCTTGGTTCGGTCGAAGAGGCCGAGACCAAACGCATCGACGGACGTATATATCTCGCCAACCTCCACGCGCGCCACTTTGAGCCGCCGACATTGCGGGCGACGGACAATCAGGGCCGGGAAGTCGCGGTCGACTCTAATCCGGACACATTCCGGTTCTGCTTCATCGAGAAGAACCGGATTGACGCATTCTCCCGAATCGCCGCTCGGCCGCCTGCTCAGCGCACCGAACTAATCGCTACACTGTTCGGAATGGACAAATTCAACGAGTTTGTGGGCCACTTCAACGAATCTATTGACCAGCAACTCGTACTGACCACCACCAAGCAACTCGCGCTGACCGGCAAGCGCAACGCCCTGGCTGCTGACCTAGGCATAGTCAATGATGAGACGCAATCTCTGCTGGATCTGGCGAACGAGGAGGCTGCCCTCGCCTTTACGCACTCTGCGGGCATGACGTATGGGGGGCTCAAGGCACTTATCGGCACAGCCGATGCGCCCAGTCGCCTGCAGCAGCTCGAAGCTATCCTTAACGCCGTGCCACCAGCGGCGATCGGTCTTTCGCGCGAAGGCCTACTGAGCGCCTTCGAGGCGTCGCACCAAGGCCAAGAAGTGCTCATAGGCATCGCCGCCAAGCTCGATGCCCGTAGTAGTCAAGTTTCTTTTAAAGACCTCTACACGGCAGTCCTAGCTCTGCAAGCCACCGAAGGCGGCCACTGCCCAGCATGTGACACGCCGTTGGCGGACGCGAAAGCCAACCCCTTCAACAAGGCCATGACCGGCCTGGCGCACTTGAAGGATCTCGGCGAATTGCAAGAGGAGCGCAAGATCGCGCTAGACAAAGTAGCCACTGCGTCGCGCGAGCTCCGTCGGCAGCTTGCCAACCTCACCGCGTTCGTTGCGACCCATGGGGAACAAGAGACGCCGGTGGGCCGATACCTTGCCGGCCTGGCAGCCGAGCCTGGGGGAGATTGGTGGGCGGCGGTCTACCCCACCCGGGCGCCGCAGGAGAGCGGCACTGAAGCCACCGCCGTGACACTCGAGCAGATTTTGGCGGTCGCCGACCGCGTGGCGGCGCAAGACGCTGGCTCGTTGCTGGCCCACCAGGAGCGCCAACGCAACATCGCCGAGCGTGACAGTCTCATCGCTTTCCAACTGCTTCTCCAAGCCCAGGATTCGAAACGTCAGCGACTTGTCGAGGACGTGGCGGCGGCCAAAGACCGGATCGCGGCCTTCGACGCTGACAACGCGACGCTCATCAGTGAGGTGACCCAGGAAGCGCGCGACATCGAGCGCGATGCCCCCATCAAGGCCGCATATGACAGCTTCCTGGCCTTGCTAAGAGCCTACCGCCAACAGCTTCCTGACACCCTCATGGCTGGCCTCAACGACGCGGCCATGAACCTCTACAACGAGTTCAACCGCAATGACTTGGAGCCGGACAAGCTCGCGGCGCTCCATCTGCCGCTAACCGGCGAACAGAAGATAGAGATTTCATTCCGAGGCAATCCGGGCGTTCGCGTGGATGCACTGCAAATCCTCAGCGAGGGCCACATTCGGTGCCTAGGCCTGGCGATCCTGCTCGCGAAGGCCCAGAGTATCCAAAGCCCGTTGATAGTGTTCGACGACGCGATCAACGCTATCGACCATGACCACCGCAGTGGCATCCGCGAGACGATCTTCGAGAGCGACCATTTTGCCCAAACGCAGCTCATCGTCACTTGCCACAGCAACGAGTTCATTAAAGACATCCAGCAGCACTTGCCCACCCAGCGGCGTGGTGATTGCCAAGTCTATTTGTTCCGCAACCACAACGGCAATTATCAGCCTCGCGTGAGAGGCAATGTCCAAAGTAAGAACTATGTGGTGAAGGCCAGGGCATCAAAAGACGCACTGGACAACCGCGAGGCCTTGGCGTCTTGCCGGCAGGCCCTCGAGATGCTGTCTGAGAAGGTGTGGCGCTGGCTCGCCAGCCACGATCTGGGCGTGCTGAATCTGCGGATCGCCGGCGTCGGCGCTGAGCCCGGCTTGCGCAACCTCTGCGAAGCGCTCTTAAAGCGGCTGAACGACGCAGCGACCTTCAATCACGCCAACAAGCCCTTGCTGGTGGCCGCCTACGGTCAGATTCTTGGGATCCCGGCTGCTAATCTAGTGTGGACCTATCTGAACAAGGGCACGCACGAAGAAGCAAACCGTGATGACTTTGACGCTGCCCTTGTGGAAATAGTGGTTCAAACCCTCGAAAGGCTAGATGGCCTTGACCTTCGCGTAGGCAGGTAGCCATGTACGAATTGCACCGCCTAGGGTGGAACAGCTTTCAGCAGCTGTGCCAGACAATCTGCCGCGAGGTTCTGGGGCAGACTGTCGAATCGTTCCTCGATTCGAATGACGCGGGAAAGGATGGCGCGTTTGCCGGAATCTGGACTCCCATACCAGGCAAAGTCTATGCAGGTCATTTCGTGATCCAGTGCAAGTTCACGGCGGTCGCCGGGCATAACCTTAAGCCATCAGACATCAAGGACGAGATCGAGAAGGTTCGCAAGCTCGTAGCCGCAGGTCAGTGCGACATTTACGTACTGATAACGAATGCCGGAGTTTCGGGGGTACAGACGGACAAGGTTAAAGCCCTGCTGACCCAGGCAGGGGTTCAGCATGTGTTGGTTTTTGGCTCCACCTGGATCAATCAGCAGATCAGGGAGAGGAAGAGCCTGCGCATGCATGTGCCGCGCATGTATGGGCTCGGAGACCTGAGCCAAATTCTGGATGAGCGCGCTTATGCACAAGCCCGAGCGGTGCTAGAGTCGATGCGCGAAGACCTCGCTAAGGTGGTCGTCACGGCCTCCTACGGCAAAGCGGTAGAAGCCTTGAACGAACACGGATTCGTGATGCTGATTGGCGAGCCGGCGGCAGGCAAAACAACGATCGCCTCTATGTTGGCCATGGCCGCTGCCGACAAATGGGGCTCGTCAGTGCTGAAGCTGAATGATCCCGCCAAGGTGGAGGAGC
>JAPTWT010000116.1 GCA_028064935.1 Gammaproteobacteria bacterium
CACCCACTCACAAAGGAGTCTGGAATGACCATGTCCCTGATCGAAATGGAAAAGGCCTTGAAGCAACTGCGGCTGTCTGGTATCCGCGCCACCCTGGAGACGCGGGTCGTGGAATCCCAGGCCGCGAACCTCTCATTCCTCGAGACCTTCTCGGCGCTCCTGCAAGATGAACTCGACACCCGGCGCTCGCGCCTCCTCGAGCGCCACTTCAAGCTCTCGGGGCTCGATGAGCGGGTCTCGCTTGAGGAGTTTGATTGGGGCTACAACCCGAAAATACCCAAGCGCGCCTGCTTCGATCTCAACACCCTGAAGTTCGTGCAAGAAGGCGAGAACCCGCTCCTGATCGGCCCCCCCGGGACCGGCAAGAGTCACGTCGCCAAGGCCATCGCCTATGCCGCGGTGCGCGCGGGCTACCGGGTGCTGTACGCCGAGGCCGACACCTTCCTCGGGGAGCTCGTGGCCACCCCAGGGAATGCCCGTCAGCGCCTCTGGCAGGCCGCCTCGGAGGCCGATCTCCTGATCCTGGATGACCTGTTCCTCGCGCGCCGGATGGGCGCCGACACCGCTGATCAACTGCAGGCCCTCGTGCACCGGCGCTACAAGCGTAGGCTTAGCACATTCATCACATCGAACCGTGTCATCACCGACTGGGAACGCTATCTGGGTGATGCGCCCTTGACGACGGCGATCCTCGATCGCCTGATGCACCGCAGCACCTTCCTCGAGTTCGCGGGCCGCAGCTATCGCCTGAAGGACGCCGCCCACCGCCTTGCCAAATCCGCGGCGGACGCGTAACAATCCCGCTCGTCCTGTCAGTCAGCTGGGGGAATTTGACCTGGCCACGGATGGGGGAAATTGAAGTGGCCATCGGGGGATTATGAGACCGACGAGGCGGCCGCTTACTGGGTACAGGCCGGAGAAACGCCGAGGAGCCGGAGGGCTTGGTGTGGAGGATCACCAAGATCCGCGTCTTTTTTGGATGATGACGCGGGTTGGTCGGGGGGGCACTCATTGAGTAAGGGGGTTGGAAGGGCCCCGTCCGACCCGTCATGACGGAGGGCTGACTGGCGGGCCGACGGCGGTGTTCGTCTTGCCGGTTTTGTAGGAGGGCCATTCCCAAAAGAGGGCTCTGTCGAATTTCATGTGGGTTGAGCCGCCATATGCGGGTTGATCTGCGAGAAGTCGAGCTTCCCGGCAATGAGGAAGATCACCGTGCGGATGGTCGAGAAGCGGCCATAGCCACGAGCCTTGCGTTTGGCCGCCTGGAAGAGGCCATTCAGGGCTTCGATAAAGCCATTGGTGGCCCGCGTCTGCGCCCAGGCGATGATGCCTTCCAAGTGCGCGCGCACGAGGCGGGCGACGGCCTTCATGGGTTCGACCTTGGAGCGGGCGACGTTCGTGTACCATTGCTGGAGCATCGCGCGCACGACATTCACCTGTTTGCGGTTCAGGATCTCGCGCAACTGCTCGCGGTACATCCAGGCCCGGGCGGTGCGTTTGGTCGTGATCTCACCGATCAGCGAATCGAGATCGGCGCGGGCCGTGGCGTTGAGGCGGCGGGAATCCTTGAGCAGTGTCCAGCGCATGCCCTTCAGGGCCGGATCACGCTTCTGCTCGGCCCGTCGCGTGAGGTCAAGCGCATGGGAGGCATGGGCAATGACATGGAACTTGTCGAAGGTGACCTGGGCGTTGGGGGAGATAGCTCGCTACCCCTTTGATAAACGCAGGCGACATGTCGCTCGAGACCGACGTGATGGCCAGAGGATCGCCGCCATGAGCCTGGATTTCTTGAGCCAGGCGTTCGACGGCCCGCGCATCACGTTCCCCGGTCACGGCGATGACGGCCCGGCGGGAGGCATCGGCCGCGATCGTCACGTAATCATGCCCGCGGGCTTTGGAGGTCTCGTCGATGGCGAGTTCCCGGACCTCCGAGAGATCCTGCCGGGCCACGACCAGGTCCACGTACCGTTCGCACAGACTCATGACCCGATGAAGACTCACCCCGGTCAAGCGCGCCACGGCTCGAAAGGGCATCTCCCGGCAAAAGGCGAGGATCAGGGCCTCGAAGAGCAACGTAAAGCCGGTGAGCTTCCCAGCGAATGGCGGTTCCACCTGGCGCACAGACCCATCGGGCAGTCGTACACGCGGCACCCGAACCTCCAGGATGCACTCGTGCTGGAAGAAGTTGAGGTGCCGGTAGCGCTTCACCCCGGTGTCATGCACGGGATGTTCTCCGGCCGCTTCGGGATGTCCAAATCGGCTGCCGGGCACAAAGTCCACGGCAATCGTCAACGTCCGGGCCCGCGCATCGAAGGCCACATCCCGTACATGCCAGGGGGCTTCAATCCCCAAGGCTGCCTCGAACAGCTTGGTCTCCGCCATGACCGCCACTCCTCATCAGGTTCTCTGGCGGTATTCTCTCCATGATGGGTACCCACTCGGAATTCAACAGAGGCACAACGCTTCGCTTGGGCTTTGCGAGGCCATGTGTCTAACGCGCGACGGCCCTATTTATGCGCGTCCCTGCGGATCACGCGTGATCTTTCAAGGGACTGCATGAGGATGGCAATGGACGGGGGTGTTCCCAGCCTTAGCCAATGAGTTTGTGGGTCCCATAGTGTCGGGGTGGCGATAGCGCGTTGGTCGTGACGCACCATAAGCGCCGCGAGCGCCTTGGTGTTGGCGCGCGCCTCCCTTAGGGCGCTCTGGTCGCGGCTCGGTGCGATGGCGCCGGACTCGGCATGAAGATGGAACCCGCGCTCATCCTTTTGCAGGGCTGGCCACCCACCCGCGATAACCGCCGCCGCCTTACCCAGGGAGGAGGTCTTTATGACGCCCACAGGTACCCAATGTATTGTAAGTCGACGTTGGGCGTAGGCGTCGCGCGCAAGTTTTTCGTAGAGAAGGTGACAATACAGGCAGTTTGGATCCCAAAAGATAAAGAGCGTATAAGGCCCGTGTCCGCGCGTTATCGCATGGAGATCTTGCGGGAGAACGCGCCCCCTTGATGCATGCGTGGCGGCCGTTTCTGACGTCACGCTATTCTGGATGCGCGCCAAAACCGGCTGCCACACCCCCAGATCCAGCAGCACGAGGCTTGCAAGAGCGGCTCGGCGCCAGACCCGCGCCCTACCGGCCTTTCCCCTCACATCCAGATCCCTCATGTCAGACTCCTGTTGTCCCGCTTGTCTCATGCGTTCTCATGCTTGTCGGATCAAGACCATGCGCCGCCTTGTAAGATTTTGGCGCCTCGGCCATCGATGCCTACCTCTAATATTGATATCGCCCTGCGCTAGCTTTCCGTCGATAGTATCCCGGCCGCCGCATCGGGCTCCGAGGTCATAAGACCGTCGCGTTGGGCAAGCCGCCAATACGCCTCAATGTCCTCATCCGGAACCGCGGATTGAGCGATAACGACGGCTTGCCGCAAGGGTCGGCCGCGAAGCAGTGCGCGATACCAGATCGCCTCGGCTTTGCCCAACGTCCGCATTACGACGGTGTCGCGCGGCCGCGCCACGAGGACCTTTTCCCCGGACACACGATCGAGATCGAGAACGGCTTCGCCGTCGGGATCTTGACACACCTGCCATATGGACCATATCGGATAGACAGACGCCATCACGCGCACCGTGGCGTGCAGCCCGCTTCTCCCGAATGCATCGGCAGCATTATGGGCCTCGTGGCACGCCCAATCGAGTCGCGCCACATCCGCAAGGTACGCAAGTTGTCGACCCACATGATGTTGCGTAAGCCAATCTGGAAAACGGTTTCCGTAGACTGCGCGGTCTCCGCAGCGCGATGGAGTTTCCCGCACGTAATCGTGTGCCAGAGCCTGGAAACAGTCCTCGCCGACCAAGGACGCCGTAGTCCTGTAAATATCCTGCAGAGCGAAACGAAATCCCTCCAAGATATTGTTGCGATACACGGTCGTAGAAATGGCGGCTGGGACACGCCCTCCTACGCCATCTATCACCGTAACAGGATCCAGAGACAACACAGCATCCACGAACTGCTTTTGCCATTTCAAGGGATCAGACATGGTAGGCATCCAAATATGTCTGTGCCTCGTAGGCCTCTGACAAAAGTTCGTCCAGGGACGGTAGGTCAGTATCCCACTCGATCAATGTTGGCAATGGTCTATTTAATACTGCCAACGTCTTGGCGTAGAGATCCCATACCTCAGGCCATACGCGCCGACTATGCGTGTCTATGAGGATTTCATGGTCTCCGACATGCTCAACGGAGAATCCAGCCAAATGAATTTCCTGGACGATGTCG
>JAPTWT010000325.1 GCA_028064935.1 Gammaproteobacteria bacterium
GCGATCTTCCCGATTATAGGCCGAAAAAGCCTCCCATTCCTTGTGAAGAATTTTGGCAGGAGAGAGATAAGCCGGCCCCAAACGGCAGTCGGCGATGCGTTGAATATCCGCGAGATCCGTGGAAACCATCGTGTCAATAAAAAGATGTGGCAAAGGCTTAGAGCGCTCCCGGATGCGCGTGTCCCATTGCACAAAAGGCGTCTCGCAAGGAAGCGCGGCGCCGTTTGCCGTTCACGGTTTGGCTATTTTTATTCATCAATGTGCCGCTTATAAACGAGACCCGGTTTGACAACGACCTCGTCGCCGGCAAAATCATCGGCAAACGGGAACCCCGGATCGGCGACGACGCGCGCAAAGTCCCATACGACCCCCTGTGCGTTCTGGATCCACGCCGGAATAGGGCCTCCCTGATACTGCCCAATAGAAGGCCCGGGTATCAGAACACACCGATCGATCTGCTCAGTGTGGTCCTGCGCTTGAGCATCACCTTTGTTACATGATGGCATGCGAGTGCTCCTGTTCGGATACTTCTATCACAATTCCTCAAAACGCAATAGCACCAAGGCCGCGTTTTCAACAGGGCCACAGGTCATACCACAATGCGGGCATAGGTGCTGAGAAGGGAAGGAGCGCCCGCTGGGGATAGAAGGGTCCATGTCTGTGGCGCGGCCAAGGGAATGACGGTATCGAGAGCCGGGAGCGCGAATCTCTGGAAATCTGTCACGTGAATACAGCGGTTCGGCCTCCGGGAGGCGTCCTTGGTCTTGGTTGAGGCGCGCGAGATCATTGAGTCCTGTCGCCCGTTCCTTGGGGAGCCGCTTGGTGTTCTTCGTTACAACGGACGATAGCCTCCATCCAAGGCAACTGGAGTCTCCGGAAGGCGTTCTCGCCGAGCCAATTGCCGTAGTGGTAGACCCTTTTTTGTAGCCCTTTCTTCCTCGCCGTACTCAAGAGCGCTTGCCCCCAAGCGGCGCCGAGGGCCGTGACGTCGGCCTCCGGGGCATCCAGCCCCACTCCGAGCCAGGTCAGTGTGTTGCGCAAGAGCAGGCCACCCCCTCTTCCCTGTGTCAGATCTGCGCCCTAGAACGCATACCCCACCCGCAGCCCGATCACCGGCCAGGCCAGGCCGCACGTGGCCGGCCCCTATGCCGTAACGGCACTGCGGGTAGACGAGAATCGTAATTACGCCTCGCCGACCCGCCACGGCAATCACGCGCGACCTATAGGGATCACGCCCCATTGGCAGTCCCGTTTACCCAGGGGTACCGCCTGTGTGTTCCACGTACTCGCATATCGTGTCGTCCGGATGCCCCGCACGCGCATATTCCGCCCCGTAGGGACGCGGCGCGGCTCTTCGAGGATCATGCCGCCCGCAGCGACGACCGTATCTCGCGCGGCGTCAAGGTTATCGACAAGAAAAGTCGCCTGCGTGGCATGAACCGGTGCTAGGCGTTCCGGTAGGCCCGCGATCAACAACAGGGCGCCCACCGCCGCAACTTCAAGCCCTGCATCAGGGTGCAAAAAACGTAAGGCGCACAACTCGCCTGTGACCGCCTCGTAAAACGCGATTGCGTCGTCGAGGGCTGACGGCGCTAGGTAGATCCGGACATAG
The DNA here is from genome assembly GCA_028064935.1 of Gammaproteobacteria bacterium. The sequence goes on from JAPTWT010000325.1 coordinate 1,613, forward strand.
ATGCGCAGGACTTTCATGGTCGACCACTCCGCCGTTCATGAAGAACGTAGACTAACAAACCTCGAACGAGCGTGCGCGTTATTCAGCGTGGTGGCTAACAATACAGATGAGGCAGGCCCGATTGGGGGCTTATCACGGCAAGCTCGGCGCTCTTCGGCCCCAGGTCACCATAAAGCAATCAAGGTCAGCCCCTTGCGCCCCCCGCCAACGCGTGTGGGACGGCCCCGTTTGCGGTCGCTGGCTATGACCCGGTCAGTGTGGCCTTTGCGGATGGAGCCCTCGTCCATACCCATGGCACGCCGGCACGGGCCCCTGCTGTTGCATGTAGAGCTTATCGAGATCCTTCACCGTGCCAGGGAGCAGACGCTCCATTTCGGCCACCGCCTTGTTCGGCATGTCGCGGCACAGCTTGCCCACATGCAGCGCAAAGCGCTGGATGTAGCGTCGGTTCTTGGCCCGTCAATCGAGATGTTCTACATGCACGCCACCGCACCTCGGACAGTTGGCGCGCCAACGCTCGAACTCCAGGTAAATCCGCCAGTCGGCCACCGAGAGATCGCATATCCGTTGAGTCCGCTTGCCGTAACAGCCGCGGCAACGCTGCCTGCAGCCGGAACAGACGGCTGCTTTTTTCGCCCCCCAAACGTGACAACCTGGGCGTAGCAATCACCAAAAACGCCACCGAAACACGCCACCGCGTTATCATGCCATTGGGGCGCTCAAGAGAGGGCGGTGTGCGCGATCCGCTCCGCCTCCTACGCACTCGTCGCACCTACTCAATCCCTCTCGTTAGCCTTGTTTCGGACTCGTTCAACTCCTTCATATATGCGTCCCGGATCACCTCAAAAGCGGGATACACGTCCTCAAACAAACGTCGCACGCTCTCTTCGGTTGAGACTTCGCCATTCAGCTCTCTACTCCTAAAGGCATTTATCGCCCCCATCAGTCGCCCTATCGCTGGCGGAGCATCTTTGTCGTTATGCCAAATAAACAAACGATTTTCCCATCGAAATTTCATGGCGGCTTCTAATGTCTCCTCAGCTTTCTGGAGAAGCTCCGCCTTGCTCATAGGCACATGTCCGGTATAAGGCACGGTGTACCTCTCCAAATAATAGCCAACCTCACCCAGGATGCGACTCATTTCGACGATGGCCTGGACTTTTAGGGAAAAGCGTTCTGCGTATTCCTGGGACAGTAATGATAACGCATGGCCTACGCGCGCCTGTGTCTTCTGAAACTCTTGGTTTCTCACCTCGGCATCTATTAACATTCCGTCCCTGATCCGCTCACTCTTTCTAGTCTGCCGGTTGATCCATATAGCGGCGACCGTTGTAATCACGGCCGCAATAATTGTCGCAATCGCAGATCCATAACTCCAATTATACACACCCATCTCGTTATCCTCAGGTTCTCATTATTTCGCCACTCTCCTCGCGTCTTCGCCTCGCCACCATTGTGGTGGTCTCCGCTGTCGAACCTCGCTTATTCCCCGGTCCCATAATCGGTGGGTGACGGGAGACAAGCCGCCATCGCGATGTAAATTAGATGGTGGCGAGGCGGCCTGAACGGTGTCTGCACGAAAACTCTTCCCGTCACACCCCGTCGAAATCGTGCCAATATTCCACGTTACGGCCCTTATATGAGAAAGGAGAAGGCGTTGACTAGCGGCACTGCGCCAATAAGCACAAATAGGCGGTCTGCGATGTAATATATCAGCTCCTTTACCAATGCCCAGATCGCCACCAAAAGCTCAAGGACACCCAATAATTCTGCTGAAGAGCCCCCTATCTGGCCCCTTTGAGACCTTTCCGCGCCTTCTTCTTTGGCGTACGTCGTGCGCCTCGCATTTCCTTTTGGACCGCGGTCAGAAAGGCCGGCACGACCTCATCGGCGGGTGCGAGCGGCCAAAAGTCATCCTTGTGGGGGTGGAGTGTCGGGAACGCGCGCGTACCCAGAACCGCTCGCACCGCGTTTTTGGTTACCCGATCCAACACGAATGGCTCTTTGGGCTTCCTCAGAGACGCCGCTTCGATTGTCAATTTTGTTTCATCCGCCTCAGTTACCCCGCCCGGCACCACATGATGAACGTACATCCATTCCATGCCGTTGCCTTGGCCACGCGGCAAGCCGTTACGATAGGCGTTCCACGCCAGTATCCAGTCACCCTCCTTTATCTCGTCCTCTTCAAAGAAGCTCAAGGCATCCGATACATAGTCATCTACAGCCTTTCCGATGCCGGGGATTGCGGCTTGGACAACCGGTACGTTGTACTGCAGTGTTTCGTCATAATAGGGGACCACATGAATCCCGGGCGCGCCCTCTTCGGTGGGATAATCGACGAGACTCGGCACTTGGCGTTCATCACCCATCAGGTCCCGCGCGACCGCGATATGCCATTTTTTTGTGAGATTCTCGAGCGCCTTGTCCTTGGCCTTACGGGTCCGGTACTGCGCTTGCGCCATCGTCTTGTACCGCGCAAAGGTCTTCTCAAGGGCCCGGAGCGTCGCGGCATCGGTCACCTCGATCGCGACCTCCTCGCGGCCTCCGTCCCCCATGCCGTTCTGAGACAGGTTGCAGCTGCCCACCACGGCCGCTTTGGCGCCCACATAGATTTTGGCGTGCAGCGCATCCAAAAAATGCACCTTATCCTCGCCGAGCG
>JAPTWT010000078.1 GCA_028064935.1 Gammaproteobacteria bacterium
TCCACTCCCTGATCAGCAGATTGTCGAGGGTATCCGCTCGGCGGTCGCAAAAGGCGCGCTGGCCAGCGGCGACCGTCTGCCCTCTGTCCGCGAATTGGCGGCGGGATTGATGATCAACCATAATACGATCGCGCATGCCTACCAGGAACTCGAACGCGAAGGTGTCATCGAGGTGCTGCGCGGGCGGGGAACATTTATCGCGCAGACTCCTGTTGTGATCAATGCGGATGCTCGCAAAAAAGAGATGAGAGCAACCATCCGCAGGTTAATCATTGAAGCACATCATTTGCAAATGTCAGATGATGCACTTCGAACCATATTTGAACAGGAACTTCAACGCTGGCGAGCGGAAAGGGAGTGACGGCCATCGCACCGGTGGTTGAGGCGACAGGAGTCAGCAAGTGGTTTTACAGACGGCGGGCTTTGGAGCAAGTCACTCTGACCGTAGGAGAAGGCAGCATACATGCACTGGTCGGGGCAAACGGCGCGGGCAAGAGCACCCTCTTGCGCTTGTTGGTGGGCGTGATGCGGCCGGATGAAGGAACAGTGAGCGTGTTCGGCCAGGCGTTGCCGCGCGAAGCGGCGACCGTTCGCCAGCGCGTTCATTACGTGGGTGCCGACGGTGAGGTCTTTCCAACGTTTCGCGTCCGGGACCTGTGTGAATTTATCAGCTTGCTCTATGAACGCTATGACGCACAGCGTATGCGGCGCTTGCTGGAAGTATTGGAACTGCCGTTGCAGGTGAAGGTCCGCCACTTGTCGGCGGGAACGAAGATGCAGTTGCGTCTGGCTGTGGCTCTCGCCGTCAGGCCGGATCTGCTCGTATTAGACGAGCCGACGGGCGGACTCGATCCGGTGGTGAAACGACAATTTTACCAACTTTTGATGCAAGAGGCGGCGGGCGGCCATACATCCGTCCTCATGGCCACCCACCAGGTCACGGAACTTGAGCGTCTGGTCGACACTGTCTCTGTCCTGTATCAAGGGCGCATGATTATTTCCCAGTCTGTTGAGGATCTGCGATCCCGATTTTCCCGCCTGCAGGTGGTGGCGAGACAGGGGTTGCCCGCATCGGTTCGCAATCATCCCGCGCTGCTGGAACTGGTGTCCACAGGTCAAGTCCACACCCTGTTGGTCGATCGGGAGGCAGGAGATTTGACGAACTCCTTGTGGGACGCGGAAACCGAAGCGACAGAAGCGCTTGAATTGGGACTGGAAGACGCCGTGAGCGCCGTGCTGCGGGCGCAAGGATATACCCGGGATGGTTCGCTCGTGCTTTGATGATTAACTACAACGGCAGGGAGCGAAGGAGACGAATCGATTGGGAGAAAGCGTATTTCGTGCCCTGCTGATCAGGGAGTGGAAGGTCAGTCGCATCTGGTTGATCGTGGCAACGCTCCTGCTGATGGGGAACGCCGTCTCGTATGGTGGGCACTTTTTGGCAGGTTATTCGGTGAGAACGGTGGGCCAGCGGTTCTTATGGGATGTCATCTACCCAACGGTGTATGGAATTCAAAATCCGGTCACTCCGGGATTTCCTTCTCATGTAGACCTGCAGGTGGCTCCAGGACTTTTTGGATTCAACGCGGTGGTCTCGCTCGCGCTCGGTGTCGTTCTCATGACATACGAGCGAAATCAGAGAGGTCTGCTGTACGCCTGGACATTGCCGCTTAAGCGCGTGTCGGTGTTTCATGTGAAGTGGCTGCTCGGCTGTGTGGCCATTTTGTTTGCGATGTTATGCAACACCCTCCTGCTTGTGCTCGGGGATATCGCCACTCGCGCGGGTTTCCCAGTCTCCATCGCGTGGTACTGGGTGTGGATCAACACCTTGCTCACTCTGGTCATGTTCTCGGCGGGGTCTGTCGTGGGGACCATGGTCAGCAGCGGATTGGGCGCTTTTCTGATCGGGTTGCTCGCGGCCGCCTCGCCGCTATTCCTGGGCATGATCATCACCCGCGCGCTGAACCCCTTTTATACCTGGAGTCCGAGCGGCGCTAACGTAAACGGGCACCTGACGCTCGCAGGGCGCATCGGCGAGTGGGTTTCCTGGCTATCGCCATTTTACTATACAACGCAGATTGTTCAGATGGATACAAGATCAAGAAGCATGCCGAATCCCAGCGGCATGCCAACCGGCGCGACGACAACCGTATCATCCGTTTCATTTATAGGATCCACACCCCACCTGGGTTGGTATGCGCTGCTCTTTCTGCTCATTCTGCCTGTTTTCTATCTGCTGGGCAGGCGCCTGTACGCTGAGGCTGCCGTGGAACGCTACTCGGACTTGTTTCTTTTTCCCTGGTTGTGGTACGTCGCACTGGCCATTGTCAGTCTGTTGACAGGCACGGTGGCGGCGCAATTGATTTCCCTTGCAACAGGTTGGCCATTCTTGGTAATCCTGATCCTGGTGGGAGCATTCGTCTATCTGCTGTCAGCCGCATTGCTGCGTAGGTTTGCTCCCTAAGCTATGCTTTAACCTTTGCGTAGTCAATTCCGAACTTATCGAGTAACTGTTCAATCCCCTCCAAGAAAGGCGTTCCCTGCGTCAAACGTGAATTCCAGTCTAAAACGAGCTTCCCTCTCGGTTTCAGAATTCGTTGGAATTCCAATTTGGATGCAGTTGGACTAATCGGCCCAGTCGTGCAACAACCTTATATCAGAGATCTGTTGCGGGGGAATTCAGATCATTGACGCATTTGTCGTGGCATCGAAACGCCCGACAATCCCCTCACATTTGGAGTCAAATTCGGCTGTTGAAGTACTCCTATGAAGACAACCACAACCTGGTGTTTGAGGATAACTCGGCAAAGAGAGCTACACGCGAGCACTCTATGACGCGACGGCACTGGACCGCGAAACGCTTGAGGAAAGGCATACACAGCGAGTACTCAATGACCAGGATACTCTCCTCTGATGACAAAAAACGATCCCCGGATTATTCCCGCCAGTTTTGACTGCTGTTTGGCAAATTTAAACTTACTGCTCAGTTCCTTGGGTATCTCCATCCCCTCAGAAAGCTTAAAACCGACAGCCCGCTTCTTGGGGTCATCGACCGTGTACAGAACGTTGACTCCGAGACCATCCTCGTAAAAGACATAGGCGAATTTTACATTTTCAACCTGAAAACGCGACGTTTCTAAGGGTTGGGCCGCTAACTCAATGTCACGTTCTTCTCTCAAGATTCGCGTCACATAATCAAGGGTATCCTGGCTTGCGCTGGCTGGTACAACCGTAAATTCATGCTTATATTTGTTCATGAAATAACGGGCTTCATGAGCACGTAACCCAGCAAGCGCTTCCGCAACAGGTGAAGACTCCAAACCCACCGTGGACACACGCTTGAAATCGACGACAGAGGACATGGCTGCGCCTCCCTTGATCAGGCTCCCTCAGGCTCTCTTGACTCCTTGAATCATAGCACACTGTAAACTGAATCCCACTGGTTGTCCATCGTTCCCCATGCGAATGTGGAAAGCATCTCTCGTTTCATCGTCCGCGTTCTGCAGCATCTGCACAATCTCGAGGAACCGATCCTCGGTTGGGCCGGATTGTTGAATCCACCAAGCAAAATCCAACGGCAGATGCCACCTGCGCACCGCTTCCGCATCGACAGCGGCGCTCCCCAATCTCTCCAGCCACTCTTGGATCGTCCACTCACGTACATGCGATCCGTCACGCAACCGGTCGAGCTGATTGATGAAGCGGTCTAGGAGGCTGTCCGAGTAAAATCAAGGATTTCACTGTAGACATGGCGAATGTGTGTAGGAAGAGATTCCTCATTGTTTAGGAGTGGATATGCACCGTGAAGAAGACTTTCCGTCCGTACAACCAAGGCCAGTTACTTCTGTTGCCTCCGTCGATGGAAGAGTGGGTGCCGGAGAACCATCTGGCCCGCTTTGTGAATGACACGGTCGAGCAGATGGACCTGTCGGCGATCCTGAGAGTGTACGAACGGGAGTCTCGCGGATATCCGCCCTATCATCCGGCCCTGTTGCTCAAGGTTCTCATCTACGGATACGCCACCGGCGTTTACTCTTCGCGCAAGTTGGCCAAGGCGTGCGAAGAAGTCGTGGTGTTCCGGTATTTGTCGGCGAATCAATTCCCCAATTTCCGCACGATCAGCGATTTTCGCAAACGTCATCTCGAGAGCTTTCAGACGCTGTTCGTACAGGTTCTACAACTGTGTATGAAAGCCGGGCTGGTTCAGTTTGGGGCCATGGCGCTGGATGGGACGAAGATCCAGGCCAATGCGAGCAAACATAAG
>JAPTWT010000058.1 GCA_028064935.1 Gammaproteobacteria bacterium
CACCCAGGGCTTTCGCCTTCAGACTGATTAACAGCACCGCCGGCCCTTGTAGGCCCGCTTGAGAATTCGCGCGCCAAAAAAATCCCCTGCGCCCAATGGCGGCAGGGGAAGTGAAAATGAATAAAACCTCCAAGCGTCAGGCCGCTTGATGGCCGGCAGTCTCACCGCGGGTTTCGTGGGTCACCCAGTCGGCGAACATGTCGAGCGTCGGGTCGATAAGTCGGGCCTTCTGCTCTTTTCTCGCCGCGTTTCGTTGCTTGCGCAACTCGACGCCACGAGCCTGCCGGTCTTTGGCGGCCAGTCGTCCAAGAAGCGTCTCGGCCTGGATACCGCCCAGTGACCTGTCCATCACGCATTCCGGAAACTTACGGGCGCCAACCGCGTGGACGACCACCGTATTCGCCAACGCCATCAACGGCTCGTCGTCGTTGAAGGCCAGCTCTATGGCGGCCTGCCAATCGTTCCCGGTCGGGGCGTTCACCCCTGGGCACGAAGCTGCATCCGTTATGTCGTCCTTGTCATATTGCCCTTGGACATCGTCGATGGGCAGCACACGGGCTAGGAGTAGCCGGTCCACCCGTGTCAAGCTCTTACTGCGCTCAAGCACGTCGACGAGGTCATCCCCACAGCGGGTCTCCATCCTGGAAACAAGCCGCAACAACGACTTGAGCCAATAGCCATGGGGCGAGCCTTTTTGCAACTTGCGCAAGGTTTCCCAGGCACTCGATGACAGGAGACTGTCCGTTGGCTGGTGCCAGCTGTTGCCGGGCGCATGGCGCTCGGCCACCATCAGAACGCGGCGCTCCACACACACCAGCGCCGCCGGTAACAGCTCGGCCCGCACTTCGGCAAGTTCCCGCACGTCAGTCAGACATTGCTCCAACCTACGCAGCTCGCTGTGCTGCCGGTATCGGTCATAGACGACATGCGCCAACACCACGACGCGGTCTAAACCCGCCGCGACCCGCTGCGCGTCACTCAGGCACCGCACCGCGCGGCACACGAACGGGCTTCCGAGAATGCTAATGGCCTGCCCCTCGTCAGCAAGCGTCCACCGAGTGCCGTCCAGCAGCGCCACACGGCTGGCGGACGTGTCCCGGACAAAACGACAGTCCTGGGCATCCCACTTATAGAGCTCCGCCTGAACACAGCCTTTTGCGTATTTGGCTGCGACCGTCGTCTGTCCACCGTTGGCCGCAACGACAGGTCGCGGTTTTCGCGGAGGTCTCGGCAGGTCTGTAGCCAACAGCCACTGCGTGTCCGGTGGATTGCCCAGGGCCTCGCGCGCTTCAGCCGTCGTGTGGCCCGACATCGGGTGGACGACTACGGGAATCAGGTCGGGGTTGCTGTTGGCATACTGCATCGCCAGCCGCGAGCCCAATGTCTTTCGTCCCGTGTTATCCTCGATAAACCGAACCTTGGGCGACAGCGGCACCACGCGATATCCTTGAGCACCAATAAGCACATCCACCCACTCCTTGCGTTGTCCACGACGGTTTTTCCGGTACAAAACACTGAGCCGCGTGCACTCAGGGTCGACATTGATACTCTGCTCGAGCACACTTTCCATGTCCGTACCCGGACTCCACGTCCGCCCCTGCAGCGCGCCGAACGACCGGAGCAGCGGCAATGCCGGGCCGATAGCTGAAAGTGCCTCGTCCGCTCGCGCCACGAGTTCCCAAAGGGTTTCGCCGGGTCGTCGTGTGAGTGCGTTCTGTACGACCTCGCACACTTCACCCCCGGCCCGGACGGCCAAAGAGAGCAAGTGTTTCTGCGTAGCCGTGTCCAGCGACAACGCCTCACGCGAGGGTGTCACCGCCAACAGCCCGATGGGCGCCTTCAAAATCGGAGCGTAGTGGCCGAAAAAAATCCGCAAGAAGGACAGCAGAAACTCGGCTTCGCCCGGCGACATTGACACGGTGTCCTTGACGATGTCAGACGGGTCGGGCAATGGATACCTGACCCCGCCCATCACCACGGACGAGGCTTGGCCGGTTCCCCTCACGAGGACACACGACGCGGTTTCCAGCCGGGCCGTGTAACTCGGCCAAGTCACCTCGGCGCCCCTGAACACCGGCTTCACGTCCCAGAACTCATAGACGCGCGCCGCGCGGGCGGCAAAGGTGGCCAGGTCCGCGGCCTTGACCGGGAATGACACCTGCAGACCATTTTGCCAGTCTGCCGGCGCCGGTTCCTCGTGCAGGAATACGCACTGTGGAACACCAGCCTCACGGAACACCGTGAACACGCGCTTTACGCCGCCTTTCGCCGCCGTCACGGTAAAGCTGTCCGTGTAGGCGAACGGCGATTTGGAGCCCAGGCCAAAGGCACCGACGAAATCGTCGGACTCGGACTTGGTGGATTCGAAGAATGTGAGGTACATGCCCATCACCTCCTCCTTGTCCAACCCCACGCCCCAGTCCTTGATATGGAATTGCGAATCCAGGACCGTGGGCAGCTTCACCTCAATGGGCAGGTCGGGTTTTCCGGCTGCCACATGCGCATCGCGGGCATTGCAGCCCACTTCGCGCAACACAGCCGCTATTTTGTCGGTATACAGGCCCGATGCCAGAATAGAGAAGGCGTGCGCGCTCATTTTGATGCGCGCCTGTGACTTCTCCATCACGCCCTTGGCCTGTACTGTCGAGATTTCGGTATTGAGTTTCATGGTTTTTCTCCGCGGTATGACACACGCGGCTTATAGGGCCCGCCCAAAATTGGTGGCCTGGGGGCTCCGCGTCTCGTCCCAGCACGTAAGCAAACAAGCTGCAAAAAATCCCCTGCGCCATGGCGGCGGCAGGGGATGCGAGTACAGGTGTGCAAGGGACCCATCATGGGGTCCGTTCTTGTTGTAGTTGTCATTGCACGGGTAGAACTTGGCGATAGCAGACGAGGCTGCCAACACGTCACGTTCACCCTGATGCAGACTTCACACCAGGACTCGTTGCGTGTTGATGGCCTCGGCTGCCCGGTTTCTGGGGGGTTTTACCGCCCGTCCCCGGTTTTGCCCGCCTACAGCACGTACCCGCGGCACCTCCTTATAGGCCCCATCAGAAATTCGACGCGAATTTATAGCCGGGCCTACAAAGGACTAGCGACCTACGGGAGTAAAAGACATGCCGTTCGTTTTCGAGAAACAACCAGACGGCCGACTGACAGTGGAGCAACTGGTCGTCTATACGGCCACGTTGGCGCGCCGGACGCCCATACTCAAGGCGACATGCGACGACCTTAGCGCCGTGTCGGACCCGCACGCGGTACCTGTAGGGTCCGTCGAATTTGCTCGAGCCCTGGCAGCTCGGTGGGGAATCGAGGAGGATTTGCTCGCTGTCACGCTGTGCAGTTACCCGGAAACATTGCGCGGATTTCTTGCCCGGGAGCCGGTACTGACCACGTGTGGCGCCGCGCGCGCCCTGCCCGGGCCTTTGTTTGTCAAGCCCGGCTCCAATCGTCACCTGAAGATGTTTACCGGCCGCGTGTTTTCTTCGGATGACCGCGCCCGTTGGCGCTACCCGGACACGCTGCCTGTGTGGGTTTGCGCTCCCCTGCCGCCCCTGCTGGGAGAACATCGCGTGTACATTCGAGACGGGCGCATTCTCGGCCTGGGGCGCTACGACGATGCCGATACGAGCGATGACGACGCAGCCCCGGACATGGCCGGCATAGCCGACATGGTGGCCGCCATGGGTCCATCTGCGCCGGCCGGCTATGCGCTGGATGTCGCTGTCTGCGACGGACGCACCATTCTCATCGAGGCGACGGACGGCTGGGCCATCGGCTACTACCGAGGGACGTGTTCAGCGGCTGACTATGCCGCGATGTTAGCGGCTCGCTGGCTGGAAATAATGACCGGTGTCAACTCGACTGGAGTGCAGGTATGAAACGCTACAGCCTCATCGTAATGGCAGGTCTCCTGTCGGCCCCCGTTGCCTGGGCGAGCACGCCGGCGCACGGCGCGCCCATACCCGGGCCCATCTCACCGGCACAGGCCGTACAGCGCCTCTCGCCCGCCATCCGCAAGTTGGCAAGCCCAAACCGGCTTCAAGTCCGGCGGCTCGAGTCGAACCTATCGGCGAAGCTCCGCCATACACTCGCCGCGCAGCCACAGCAGGCCATGCAGAACCTCGTATCCCAGCGGTCGCAAATCCTGCGTCTACTGGGTGTCCCGGCGAACAAGACCGGCTATGTCTACTACTTCGTCTCCACCTCGATGCCGACGGCGTTGTTGAAGGCTTACGCCCGCGACGCCATATGGGACGGAGGCATGTTGGTATTCCGCGGCATCGTGCCCGGCCACGGCATCGGCTGGTTCCTACGACACGTCATGCTGAAGCTCAAACACGTCACCGTGGACGGTTCCACGCCCACCGTCACCATCGACCCGAACCTGTACGACGCCTACGGCGTGCGTCTTGTCCCTGCCATCGTCTACAGCGCGATGCAGCCTTGGGAGACCTGCGCACAGACCATCCCGGCAACGCTGGTCACGGGCGGCAAGACCGTGCGCTATCACCGCTGTGCGCCCGAAGGCGCGAAGAGTTACTGGAAGGTGTCCGGGGCTGTCTCGACGTGGTACGCGTTGTCGCGATTCCATGCCATGGGCGCGCCCGGCACTGGCCGGCTGTTGCGGGCCATGCGCGCTGGCGCCATCCCGGCTGGTAGCCGGCACGAGGCCGGATTGACACGACCGGCGCCTGGGCCTGGGAATCTTGCCGGCGTACTCGCGGCCATAAACGGGAAGGCGCCGCGGGAGTCGGCCGCTACGCTGCTGGCTCCCGGAGGCAACCCGCAACAATAAAAACCCCTCCAAAAGGAGGGGCAGTAAATAGTCGTCGTACGACACGTATAGATTACGGACGTTTTTTCCTGATATGGACATAGCCGTTGGCGCCCGCTGGTTCTGACATGATTATCCTCCAGTGTCGGTAGATTCTCTTTCCTGAACATCCAGGTCGGACAGCTCCGGTCCATCCGGGTCGAAGCCCAGGCTATCCGTCGCTTCTCGCAACAGCTCCTCGTCCGACATGGTGTCGTATCCCTTGCGTCCAGCGCGCCACCAACTACGGAGATAGTCCTCGCCACCTTTGTCGGCCACAATATCCAGCACCCGCTCCAGCATCTCGTCAATGAGTCTTTCCCGGTCTTCCGGGTTCAATTTCCGTGCCATTGTTAGCCTCCAGAATCGTTCCGATGACAACTTGCCCCAAGCCGGGGTCCCCCATACGACAATCGTCGCGCCTCATCAGAAAGGCTCGTTATTCCTCTCCGCTCGAACATACTCCTGACAGAACTTGGTAGCTCCATCCATTCGGACTCGGTCAGATTCAGCAGCGCCACCTTTGCGCGCCCTCGTCGAAACCACCTACTTGGATTCAGTATTGGCTACCTCCTGATGAATCATCCCTCACCTGGACGGGCTCGGCCGGCACTATGTCGTGGCCCATGAGCGAGCCAAAATACTCGTAATACAGCCTCGCCCTCTTTATGCCACCCCGATACGGCCCTACCTTGAACACCGCTCCATCGGGACCGCGCAAATAGACCGCTGTCTCATAACAGCCCCCGCTCACGTGCTGGATATACGCAAGCTCGTGAGCGTCGTTGACCTTTTGTTCGTGCATAGCGAACTCCTATGTGCTTCCCACGAAGACATAGGCTTGCTTCAACATTCACACGCTGCATTGCCGCGCGGCTAGCATATTAGAACCGCAGGCAGCATTGCTGCGCGTTCCAAATCATGTACACGCTGCTCTGATTGAGCGGGAAGTTGGCCGGCGGTATGTCGCCCCAGCGCCACTCCGTCTGACCTATATAGATGGGCAACCCGTAGGTCGGCAGCGGATACACCGGGTTGATGCGAAACTGGGTCTTAATCCAGATGGGGTTCGGCACGGAGAAACACGTAGCCTGCGGGCCGATGGTATCAAGCATCATCCCAAGCCGGGCCTCCATGGCGAGAAACTTCGACAACACGAGGGCGTTCGCCTGTTGGTCGGATTGCGACGTATTGGGCGTGCCGCTGAATGGGTACACGGAACCCCAACTGCCCGCGCACCAAAACAAGGGGTCGAGCGGCACCCACACATCGGCACTGGCGGCGTCGGCCACGCACGCCATCTGCATGGGTAACGTGTCGAACAGCGCGGACTCGGGGGACAGGAGGTTGGCCCACAGGTCGTTCTGCCAAACCGGGTCGATTTCGGATACGAAACCCAGCGCGAACGCGTCGGACGAGTTCATGCACACGTCCTGCGTGAAGAAGTCCAGCATCTGAAACACGGGATAGACGTACCAGTGTACCTGAAGGCGGCTCGTGGACCCGCCCATCTTCGTGGCCGCGCCATGCGCCCCGCCGGTCTCGTAAGAGAAACCACTCAGCAGCGTGACGCCGCCGCCAAGCGAAGGAAAACAACCCGCTACGCGCTCGACCTCGGCGACGTAAAGAGGTTCCCAGTAGGTCACGCCAAGACCGGGTGACGGAATGCCGAAAAGATGCGAGGGACAGATACAGACGGGCGGCTCACGCATCAATGGTGGGTCGAAGTCCGGGCCCGCCTGAACGCCGGCGATGGTGATAGGGAACAGGTCCATCCAGTTGATGGTCATGGGATTGAAGAAGCGGCCACGACACGTAATCCCCGGCGCACCCGCATGCGCTACCGGCAAGCCAAAGCAGGCCAAGACCAAAAGAAGTATAGCGATGCCGCTACGGCAGGCCGAATGGCCTGTCTTCATTTTAGTAGAACTATTGCGCATGGGCGGCTACCTCTTCAGGTGCGACACGGACAGCCTTCCTGATTCCTGACACCGACCCGCCATACCATGCGGCCCGTAACACTGCCGCTGCGTTTCCTGGGTTGCTATGCGCCAGCACGCCTGGTCCGAACTGCGCAAGACTCACGGCATCGGCATAAGGCCCGGCGCCGACGCCTACGAGCGTAGGCGTTCGCTGCACGTGGAAACCTTTGACGATGAACGGGTAGGCGTAATAGACAGGCCAGTGCAGCCGTTTGGCAAGCCCGCGAACATTGCCTCCTGTGGCCACCAGTTGAATGAGCGTGGGATAGATGCGCTGCGCGGTCAGCGCAAACCGTGTCTGCGCTTTGGAGCGTGGGTCAAAAAACAGCATACGGGTTGGCGGCCGGAGGCCCTGGGTCAGTGGATTGACGGTCGTCCCCTTCCGGGCCACGACCTTCCAGACATACTGCCCGTGGACCCATACCGGCGCCTTGATGTTGTGCTTCAGGGTCACGACTGGCAGGTAATAGCGCACGCGCGTGGATTGCGCGCGCGCCAACGGCGCGTAGGCCAGGTGCGACAGGTCGTACTTGGCCTGTTTTGCCAGCTGCCGGTCCTTTGCCCGCCAGTTCACGTGAGCAGCCCGTGCAATCATGACCTGCATGAGGCTGGGCTCGCGTATAGGCCAGGTCTTGCCGCGGATGCCGAGGTTGTGGGCCACTCCGGTCTGTACGACGAGCACAGAAAGCCCAATCACGGCTACAACGCAGCGATATACCCGTAATGCGGTTTTCGCGAGACCCGTCGAACCTGCACGCCTCACAAGCCTCAGGCGATGCCTGAGGCTTGTGTGCGCGAAAACATTCTCGCGCATAGCGCGAGCGGTTTTCGCGAGGCTTGCTGAGACTGCACGCCCACCCAACCCCAGGTTAAGCCTGGGGTTGGGTGATGCGAAAACATCCTCGCGCATAGCGCGAGCGGTTTTTGCGAGGCTTATCATGGCACCTCTAGGGCTTGGTCGGATTTCGCCCATCGGGCGGACTGTTGTGCGGCGAATCTCCCGTGCGGGGGGCAGCGCCACCCTTGCGCGGAGATGTCTTCACGGGAAACCGCACCACGTTCGTAGGCGCGGGCGAGGGCTGTACGGGACAGGCCGCGTCGATGGTTGGGGCTGGCTTTGGCTGGATGCGTGCCGTACGGTCAGCCGACGGCGCTGACGCTGCCCCCGCCAGTGTCGCCTGCAACAAACGGCGTTGTTTATCGTCGGCCGCCGGCACTCCACCGTCGTCCGTCTTAGTTTTTATGGTTGTGGCACCCGGAACCGTCGGTCCTGACGGGAACAACGGCGCCGTTAACGATAACGGGAACGGTGTATTGGCCGGCAGAGCCGGTAGCAGCGCGTCGGGCAGGTCGACAACAATCACGCCGGCGAACTCCTTCTCGCCGGACTTCATCCGCCAAAGGGGCGGGCTCGCCCGCATGCCATCCGATTCCTCGACGAGCCAACCCGCCGCGCGCAGGGTGTCCAGCAGTGCTGTCGTGACCTGCGCCAACCCGCCCTTGGGCCGGTAATCGCCGCCCATGGCCGCCGTTACATCTTCCGGCAGCACGGCAAGCAGGGCCTGTCGAAACCCCGGCTCGAGCAGAAACACGCGATTATCACGGCGCCAGCCGACGGCCCGCGCGCCCTTCTTGATGCCGGGCCGCTGAAACTCGATGCGACTCAGTGCTGTTTGAAACGCCGTGCGCAGGGCGCTGGGTAAGTCGACCGTGGCCAGCGTCTGTTTCTTTTCTTCTCGCGTCGCCGTCCGGTCGGCTGCGTGCAAGGCCTCCATGAGACTGTGCAGGCGTTCAGGGTCCACACCCTCAGCTGTCGGTGTGCGCGCGGCCTTGTGCCCATAGGCCAACACCAGTAACAAGGTGCGCTGCTCTGCCAGCGGTAACGCCAAGAACTCCGGAAACGACGATACGAGACGGGCCGAGAGTGTGTCGTGGTCGCCAGTCCGCTGCCATTCTCCTGCCGTCTTTCGCCACGCCAGGGTTTTGCCAGCATCGTGCGCCACAGCGCCTATGAGCAACAATGGGTCGGGCTGTTGATGGGCGCCTTGTGACCTATCAAGAGCTTGCACCAGCACATGCATCGAGTGGTCTAACAAAGTGCCCTGATGGCCCGGCCCCACGTAGGCATCCGGCTGGTCGCGCAGATAGGCGAGCAGTGCGCGCAATAAATCGGCATACACGGCAGGTAGTGCGTGAATGCGTTCGGCATAACTACCTGACAAATTTACGGCACGATTCTTGGCGCGTGGCGCCGCCCACACCGGCCGAGGAAGCGCCCCGATATTCACGCTCAGACCCGCCTCGACATCTCCGGTCTCGTGGCGGGTCTTGTGCTGCGTTGCACGGCCCCCCAGGACGCCCGCCAATCCGGCGGCCGCGGCCACAGTAGTCAAAGTCCCGACAACGAGCATCGGAACCGACCACTCGACCAGCACGCCCGCCAAGACCTTCCACGCGTTCAGTGCCGTGACGTGTTTTGGAGCCAGTGGCCAAAGCGCAGGCCAAGCCGCGTGCAGAACCTGCGCTGTGTGCTGTAGCCGTGCATTTGACAAACTCCACACGAATGCGGTGCTCAGCCACCAAAGACTGAGCACCGTGAGCCACGCCTTGACGAGCTTGTCCCGCATATCGACCACCCCTAGTAGAGCACCTCGTGAGCGACTCCGGCGAGCGCCTCAGACACCGGCACCGTTATTCCACGGCTTGTATAAGCCCCGCGGTTGGACCGGGTTCGCACGGTTTTCCAATTCGCCGTGTCCAGGTACTGAGGTGTGCGTAAGAGCCATGCTCGCAGTGCGGGTACCTGAAACAGGTAACCGACCTGTTCGTTGATGAAGATGTAGGCGAGGAAATCCGCGTTGGTAGTCAAGATACACCCCGGCTGGTTGGTTTCGACCGATGAAATCGTCTCCAGATAGAGGTTGACGGATTTGTGGGTGTCGCCCTTGGCTTCAACCCGCGTGACGTACTCACGACCATTAGCCGAACCGCGGACCCACAAGAGGTCCACGCCAAGCTGCTGATAGTCTCGTTCCCCTTCGACGCTCAGCACACCGCGAGAGTCGGGCAGGTTCTCCAAGCGATGTCGCAGCCAGTCGACTGCGGCATCGCCTACCCGGCGTTGGGTGTGAAAACCGAAGGTCGCCACGGCGGCGGCGGCTTGTCGTGCCACGGCGCCTTAACCCAGCGCCGGCGTGTCAGCGCACGCAGCGCGGGACCGCCGCTGCGGACTGCCGCCCTCCCGTTTCGGGGCTTCGACCCACTCCAGGTCCGCGGCGGCGGTCCCATCGGGACGTACAAACACGACCCGGACGGAGGCAATGCCGGCACTGGCTTTCCGCGCCATGGCGGTCAGGCCCTGGCGAATGCTGCGGTAGGTGCGCCGGCGTTTATCCCAGGCGTCGGTTTGCTTGCCCTTTGTCTCTGGGGGCGCCAAGGCTATAGCTGCGGTGTAGTCGAGCGTCGTCGTGATTGCGCGCAGTTTAGCGCGGCCATGCAGTTCGAGCTCCAGGCCAACCACCGCATCGAGTGTCTTGGTCGGTAGCGCATCCACCGCAGCCTCGATGCGCAGCGCCAACTGCTCGGCATCAAAACCTTCTAGGTGTTCTGTCTGTCGTACAGCATCGTCCATGGTTGTCCTCCGGAAGTAACCCCGTGCGGGGTGCCTGTCTCTAGGCCCTGCGGGATTTTCGTTTTCGAGTTTTTTCTTTCTTGGGTTTTTTCTTGTAGGGGCCACGGGTACCTGTCCGTGCCAGCAGTGTGGCCACCAGCGCGGCATCCTCTTGGGCCTTTCGTTGCGTGTTGCCGCTTCGTAGTGACAGAACACGCACGTACTGAGCCACCGTATCCTGTACTTCGTGGTCAGTCATCGCCATCTGCTTGGCGGTTTTATGCACGGCCTGACTCCAAGCGTCCGGCTTTATCAGACTCGCCAGGTCGACGGCCAGGCGTTCAAGCACCGGGTGCCCGCAATTCCGCCACGCAGCGATGGTGTCCTGGGTCAGGCGGACTTGGGCAGCCGGACTCAACTTCTTGCCGGCGGGTCCTTCAGGCTCAAACCGGCCACCAGCAGCGTTGGAAATAACATCTTCGTCATCCCCAGGCTCATCTCCAAGTGGGTCCGGGAGGGCCCTGCGGTCCTCATCATCATCCCCAAGGAAGTCGTAGTCCGGGTCGAGCTCATTGAAAATGGTCACGGCACCCACGAGCCGGTCGGTGCTACCGGACAAACTGTCCAGCGATACCATCGCTCGCGCAGCTTCTTTTCGGGCGCGGGTTTCAGCCGAATCGGTAGGCTGTGACAGAGGAACATGCAGGCCGTGCCCATCCGCCAACAGTCGCTTCTTGATGTCTCGTGACGCCCCTGCTGCCAGGTAGGCCGCCGGATTGCTCCCCTTGCATGGGTCATACTTGCCGGCCATGCTCAGGGCTTTTTCGTACACCTCGGACAGAAGGTCACGGGGCTCCGTATACCCGTGGGCGCGGAGTAGCGGGTTGAGTCGGCCGTAGAACACGCGGCGGGCCGCCTCTTTGAGCACGGTATTTTGCAGCAGGGTGTTTGTGGTGCGCGCAGCATTCACTGAGAGACCTCCCGTGTTGGCGCCCTGGGTGCGCCGTGGAAGGTCTCTAGGCCCTGTCGAAAATTCGCGAGTTGCAGACCAACCCACGCGCTGTGGGCTGGTCTTTCTATTTACATGAACAAAAAACGACGTGAAGCGCGAACGCGGCCTAAAACAAGCCGCGTTTGCGCCCCTTGGCGGGTGTCTTACTGCATGTCCGTGTGCGCGTTAGTTTTTGGCATCCTGTTTTTGCTGTTGGCAAAAACTTAGTTGCCGCTTTGCGGCAACCGTTGGGCACGGGTTCGCCGTCGCGGATATGGCGGGCGTGGAACTCGGTCGCCAGCCGGGCGAGCCCCATACAAAAGGCCTGGTCCTGCCACAGGCGCGGGCGCCACGCCTTCACCTCGGTGGGTTCGTCGGGTGCAGCTCCCTCGCGGATAGTCAACGCCGTCACGGCGCGCACAAGCCGGTTATCTCTTGCCTCCAGGCGCAGGGCCTGGGCTTGATAAGCGGTCTGATACTCGAGGTAATCGGGAATCGCGTGCCACGGGGCGCACGGGGCCTTGATTTCTATGAGCGTGCCGGTTTCGTCGTTAAATCCGTCGAGCGAAACGCGGACAGCCGGGTCGGAATCCGGGTATACACAGAAGGGCGGGAATGTCAGACGATAGTGCTGTTCGGCCGCCTCGCGAGCCACAGGCTCCAACCGCTTGCCTCGCCGCATGTGGAAGTTCGCAGTTTTTTCCGGCAGGCGGCCCAGCTTGCGAGCGGCTAGCATTCCAGGCGGCTCTACCCAGGCCGGCGGTGGAGTGGCAGGCTTCAACCTGGCCAAACCAGGCCGGCGCCAGGCCGCCGCCAGGATGTCGGCAAAGCAGGCCAGTTGGTAGATTTCCGAGCCGCCTATACCACTACGTCGCCAATCAAGCCACTTCGCGCTTCCTTGCCTGAGCTCGCCCTCGTCGATGCGCATGGTTCCCCCGTGTGCACCTCCCGGGATGGGGGGGTGTGAGGGGTTTATAGGCCCCGCTGAAAATTCGACTTTGCTAAATAAAAAAGCCCCTCCATTCGGAGGGGCTGAAGGTCACTGAATCTACATAGGCCATAGGCCGTTCGGCCTACAATGTGCGGCCTACAATGCGGGCTCAATGACCAAAGCCCGGATGGGCCTACCGCAAGACTAGGCGTTCTGCGGTAGGTTGTAGACGAAGCCTTACCGCCGGTAGCTGCGACGCCCGTTGGCACCGGCAGACTGCTGGCGGGCCTGGGCCGGAGCGCTGCTGCTGCCACGGCGCGTGTAACCACCGCTCTTATGGGCCGGGGCCTGGGGCTCCTTGTCCGCCGGGCGATTGTCGGGGATGTCTTTGGCCTCGACGAAGTTCTCCACCTTCTGCGCGAAGATGTAGGCCTCGCCGGGTTCTCCGAACACCGTGAGGAGACCCGTCACCTTGATGAAGTCGCCCTTCTCGGGGTCGGGGATGTTCTCCTGCTCGAGAAGCTCGAGCGGAAGCCTGATGGTCACCCACTCGGCATTCTCATCCTTACCAAACACCACTCGACAACGGCGGTAGGGGCCCTTCTGGCCCTCCTTGGTCTCCGCGAACTTCACGTACCCGCCAACGGTGGCGGTTTTTTCTTGCTTCAGCTGGTCATTGCTCATGCAGCATCTCCTGTGGGCTTTTCGCCCGGTTGGTTGACTCACGCCCCTATAGGCCCTGCCTAAAATTCGCGCCTAGTCAGCGTCGATGAACCGGATTTGCGCAGAGCGTGAATTTCGGGTCGAGGCCTCCCGCCGGGACGTTTCTTTACTCGCCGGCCGCGTTGCCCCGCGCACCCCCCGCATTGCGGGGGGTGTGGCCGGCAATGTCGGTAACTCCGGGTACGGGCCGATAATCCGACCCGACGAGTCGACCTCGACCTGTGGCATTTCCAGGCTGTATAGATACTGGCCGATGCCGAACAGCACGGCGGCGCGCTTCAAGGCGTCACTGGCGCCAGCCTTCAACGCCATGTCGTTGCCCATATTGGGGTCGACCGTACCAATATCGGTCCGTGTCGCGCAGGCGCCACCCGGAAACGTGAGGGTGAGCGCGCACAAAAAGCCGGTTACCTGGCCATCTTCCGTGACTGGCGTGAGGCTTGACGACCAGTTTCC
The DNA here is from genome assembly GCA_028064935.1 of Gammaproteobacteria bacterium. The sequence goes on from JAPTWT010000058.1 coordinate 13,510, forward strand.
GCCCAGGACCTCATTCAACCGGTCGATGACCGCTCGGGCATCAAGATACGCCAACGCACGGCCGAAACGACGCTTATCCCGCAAGCGCGTGCCTATCGTGTTCTCCGGCACGCGCCAACGGACCTGTGAGGGCAGAAAAGGTTTTGCCAGAGCTGCAAGAACTTCAAGCTCATCAGTCTTGTTGTTGCTGTTCTTCGGCATTGTTGTGGCCTCCATGGCTGAACAGGCCTCTCTTAGGCCCCCTTTCATATTCGTTTTTCGCCAGAGGCGAAAACCTCGTTGCCGTATAGCGGCAATCAACCCAACCGGCAGGCAGTCGGCAATTAGTCGGAGCCCCACGGAACAGAGGTGCAATATCCGCATCCGTATACCCGGCCAGCCCGCAACCGATGCGCGTCACCTCGAACATCAGACTTGGATGGTCCAGGGCAAAGTGAACGAAATCCTGTACATAGCCGTGGATGACACTGAGCGGCAAGGTGCGCAGGCGGCGGTCCTTGGTGGGGATGGCGTAACTCTGTCCCTGTAGGCCAATCCCGCGACCCAAAATGGCGCCGTGCCGTTGTCGAGCGTGCAGCGCCGCGCCGGCCCCGTGAATGCCGGCCTCGTTCGACCCAAAGACGAAAATGGGGCGCGCACCCTTAAACAAGCTGTTCGAGCAGTCGCACGAGCATGGCATCCGCGCACCCCTCCTCGTTCATGACTACGAATTTGAACGGCCAGTCATCGAGCGCCGTCTCCGAGACGTGCGTGTCGGGTGCAGTCTTTGCAAGCGGCCGCGTCACGCGCACCAGCACACCGTGCTCTTCGACGAAGCGTGCCTCATTCGGCAGCCGAACGTCGGTTATCACGAATCGCATATTTCGGTTGGTTTGTACGACTCGCGCCACTTGCCGCACCCAATAGTCCGCGTCAGTCTCGCGCCTGCGCATTCCGTACTCCTGCAAGACTGCGCGCGGACTGAGCCCACCGAGCTCCGGCCGTGGTTTTTCCTTGCCATCTGCGCGTTGCAGTTCGGCCACGGGTACGCCGGTATCCGCGGCGACTTCGTCGTACAGGGCATCGGCAAAAGCCAGGCGCTGGTAGCCGAGCAGGCCGAGTTGCCGTCCCAGCGTGTCCTTACCGTGTCGCTTTTTTCCGGACAAACCGATGACGCGCGGGAGCGTCGACGTTGTCGCGATGGTTTGTTGTTGCACGAGGTAGGTCTCCATAGATTTTGCTTGGAGACACTCTAGGCCCCTCCTGAATTTCGCGGCGAATTTAACCCGCCCCCTATCTCCTGCGTGTTTAACAGCATGGAGATTGCGATGAGAAAGGAGTTGAGCAACTTTCAGGAGTTGGTACGCTTGGTCAAGGCGCGTCTGGAACGCGCTGCGACAGCGGCCGAAGTAGAAGCCTTACAGCGACAAATACGGGTCCAGCGGATTCACCTGCTCGGGGCAGGCTTGGATAATACCGATATCGGTGACCAGGCACGGAAAGCAGACCGGCTGTGCGCGGTCCATCTGCACGAACTCCGCCGACAAGAGCTCACTCGTCTGTTTGAATAGTACAGCCATTCAAAGAGTCTCGGGTGCAACCCGAGACTCTTTGCTATTCCTGTCATTCGCCCACCACAACCCGGAGACCTAGCTGACTCATCCTGGTACATGATTGTTCCCAGCCCTGTGCCTCTTTTTCGTACTCGGCTTTCTTTACCGGGTCGTCCTCGAAAATCGCCAGAAGCGCGGCCTCGGCTGGATGCCGATGCGGGTTCACCGCAGACGTCAGCATCATGAGGTCGCATATATCCTCGCTCTTTATCGGCTTGTCGATGTCGACGCCGATTTTGGCAAGTCGCGGCTTCCACCGGTCGTAACCCTTCTGGGTAAAGGCGACCGTGCCATCCGGCAGGTCTATGATGTTGTTGGTGGGGTCGGCCGGGTCCGGCGGAATGATACGTGCTCGATGGCTACTCATAGTACACCTCCGGAAGTTGAGCATAGCACACTTTAGGCCCTCCTAGAGATTCGCAGGGTATAGCTATTGTGTCGCCATGTTGCAACCATCGCGGCCAAGAATCTCCCGCGCGAGCTCCGTGGCCTTACGTACCGCTGCGGTCCATGAATCCTTGTGGATTTCTCGGTAGTACACGACGCCGGCCGCCAGGGCGTCGCCAGCGCCCAGCGCATTGCCGCGAAAGGGTTTCGCCGGCGCTGGTACCGTCTCGACGCCGGCCGGCGTTACGATGGCGGTACCGTCGGCATCCCGCGTCAGGCACAGCGTCGTGCGCAGGGTATGGGCTACCTCCTCGTAGCGCGTATGCGACGGGAAGCACGCCTGCACCAAGTATCGGTGTTCATAGCGATTCAAGAACAGTCCGGCCATCTGTCCTTTAATTTGCAGCACCCTGGGTGTCTTCACGTCCGCCGCGGATAGCACATAAATGGGAATCTCGAGCGAATTGGCAACGGCAACCATCGTGTCCAGCATGGCGCCCGACAGGTTCGTATCAATGACAGCCACAGTCGCCCCCCGCATAGCCTCGCGAATGCCCACAGCCGAGAACCGGTGATGCTGCACGGGTGTGGCCGTAATGCTGTCCAAAAGCTCGCCCCGTGTATCCAGGTGGGCTGAGAAGAGTCCCGGCAGCATGCCGGGCACGGTTTCGATGCAGGGTTCCACGCCAGCGTCCTGCAAGGCTCGCCGTACCAGGTCCTCATAGGGACCCGCGCCCATGGCGGTAAAAAATCGCGCCTCGAGACCTAAGCGCGCCAGGTCAACAGCCAGGTTGCAGCCTGCGCCGCCCAGGGTGAACGTCGCGGTTCCAGGCTTATCGAGAAATAGGGCCCGCTGCCCCTGCTCGGGTTTCACTTCCTGCGCACGCATCACGACATCGAAGTGAGCCGCGCCCGCCACAAACGCCAATTCAGCCATGTGTCGCCTCTACCTGGAAAGCCGAGGCCTCACTTTTTTGACGCCCCGACTCCCCTATAGGCAAGGCCCTCAATTCGCCTATTGAAAATGCCGCAGAGCCTATCACTCCGTGTCCCTACGGAGTGATGGATATGCAGAAAAACACCGACAAGCCTTTTCGACCCATGCTGGCAACTCCTGCCAACCTATTGACCCTGCGGTTTCCTGTCATTGCAAGCCCCAAGCTCGACGGCATCCGCGGCGTCGTGCATAAATTCGCCTTGCGGTCGCGGACGCTGAAACCCATTCCGAACTCCTACGCACAACAATTGTTCGGACACCGCGAACTCGAGGGGCTGGATGGAGAGCTCATCGTGGGCTCCCCGACCGCGCCAGACGTTTTCCGGCAATCCACTTCGGGGGTCATGACGATACTGGGCCAACCCGACGTGACTTATCACGTGTTTGACCTGTTGTTGCATCCTGATGCGCCGTACGTTGACCGGATATTTGCCCTACAGAAGGTGGTTGGGGCCTTGCGCGCAACCAGCGATACGCCCATTGTCGTGCACGACTTTCGGGTCATCGCCAATATGGACGGATTGCTGGCCTACGAGGAAGCGGTGCTGGCCCAGGGCTACGAGGGTCTTATCCTGCGGTCCGGGGGTATGCCATACAAGTACGGCCGCAGCACTGCCCAAGAGCAGGGCATGTTGAAACTCAAGCGCATGGAGACAAGCGAGGCGGTCATCCGGGGCGTCGTCGAGCTCGAACACAACGACAATCCGGCTGTGCTGAACGCGATGGGTTTGACCGAGCGTGGTACACAACAGGCGCACAAGGTCGGTGCCGGCACCATGGGCGCGCTCATTGTCGAGGACATCGAGACCGGCTGCGAATTCGCGCTGGGCACCGGCTTCACGGCAGAAGAGCGCGCGATGTTCTGGAGAAACAGGGTACGTATCGTGGGCAATATCGTCAGCTACGACCACTTTCCAGTCGGGGCCAAAGACAAGCCGCGTTTTCCATCCTACAAAGGATTCCGCCATCCGATGGATTTTTAGAGACAAAAAACCCCGCTGCCTTGGCAGCGGGGTGAATTTTAAGCTACAGCTTGCGCTGGTGTACTCGGCTCATCTGCGCCATCCTTGTCAACTTCCGGGCCCGAATCCCCTTCATTGTGGGCCGACCCGGCAGGCATGACCCCGCCACTCAAGACCCAGTCGGCCGCTTTCTGGCCGTGCTGAAAAGCACCCATGACAGTCCGGTGACGTTCGGCTTCCGGTAATCCGCGAAGTCGGCTGGCCCAGCCTTGCAGGTAAGCCGCATGCTGCGTGCTATAGGGCAAGCCCAAAGCCGCCATGACAAGCGCCGCGCCACTCTCGGCCACCAGCTCTTCGACCGCGTATTTGAGCGGGTCTACCGTGCCCACAAGAGTGTCCCTGTCCAGACGGCTCTTATGGCCCGAGGCGTGACTGTACTCGTGGAACATCGTCGAATAGAAACCTTCGACGGTCTTGAACGCTTTGCGCTCAGGCATCGTGATTTCATCGCGCATAAAAACGTAGGACGCCACGTCGCCAATTTTTACAGGTACGACAGCGCCAAGTTCGCGCAGCAATGTCTCCACGGTACCCATCTCGGCCCCGGCGGGCTCCGCGGGTGTCTGCGGTTTTGCCGGCAAGCCTTCACACTGACAGGCATTCCAGACATAGAACGTGCGCAGGAGAAGTACCTTGCGCGCGCCCTGGGGCAGCGGGGACGGGATGACGTCTTGCCCCTCATACAGCCAGCGCTTGCCGTTTATCGGCACGGCAAGCCTCCAGGCGGGGCGCCACAAAAACACCTCCGTGCCGCTTTCCCCTTTCTTCACCATCCCCTTGAGCTTACGCACCTGGGCAAACGTGAAGAACCGGTTATCGGTCCACCCATTAACCATGGCGCTTGCCCACAGGACGAACGTATTGAACCCGCGATAAGGCCGGTGCGTGACGCCGGACACGGGTAAGGTCGTCGAGCCGGTCCACGGCCACCGCCACGGCGGCAGTTCCTTTTCCATGTCGGCTAAGAGCCGGTCAATCACCAACCCGAGTTTTTCGTGTTGGTTGCCTTGCCCCTTGCCGGGTGTCTGTACCGCTGCTGTTGCGCTCATGTCTCGGTCCTCTGTTTGTGAACACGAGAGCTATAGGGGCTCACCCGTTTTCGCCGACAGGCCATTCGGCCTGCAATGGAGGCATGCAGGTTTGGCACAGGGGCCACCTGGGCCATAGGCCACATTGCCATGGGCCACATTGCCGGCCGAACCCCCCATGCTGGGGGCAATGTGGCCGGTACGGCCCACCCACCGTGCGGTGGGCAATGCAATGCCCGAACATTGCAGGCCGCACCACCCACAGGCCATTCGGCCTGCAATGTTCGCGAAAATAGCAAGACGCACGACTTATCCCATCCGGCGCAACCGTTCAACCAGGCCGGGACAAAACCCGTCGATTTCCGCGCGCAGCCGGGTGTTGGCTTCCAGGACAGCCAGAAGGTCTCCGAGAACGACTCGAGGGGAGTCCGCCGGGTGGGTTACGCCATCGCGACTGAACACGCCTGCTCCCGGGAGCGTTTGGGCTCGAAACTCCCAGTACAGGAGCAGGTGCCCGAGCTCCCGCTCGGTTATCCCCCAGGCCGTCGGGTCCAAGCACCGTGCACGAATGCGTTCGGCACAGGCCTGGAGAGCGGCTGTACGCGAGGGGCGGGTAGCGTGCGTAAATGCCAGTGCCGTGTGGTCACGCGGCAAGTCCTTCGGCCATGCAATACGGACACGCCACGCCGTAGGCACCCCCTGCTTGGTAACGGCATGCATCTCGATGAGGGCGCTGTCCGGGAGGCCGGCAAGACGCCGGGCTGCGGCGAGGTGGAAAAAGTCTTCTATGGTCACAACGGCAAGGCTCCTGTGGTGTAGTGGTTCCGTTTCTTGCAGACACCATAGGTCCGGCACGAAATTTAGGCGCGCTACCAGCCTCAAGCACCACCTT
>JAPTWT010000180.1 GCA_028064935.1 Gammaproteobacteria bacterium
AGGTATTCATAAAAGTTGTCCATGGCAACGCCGCCATTATCATAGACGAGAGCCTGGAAGAGATCCGCCCGGAGGCCTTTGCTGAAATCATGCGATTCGCCGCCGAAAATCGCCTGCAAGTGCGGCATGAAGAAGGCAGCATCGCCGATCGCCGGGTACAACAGCCCACCCGCCGCCGCCACCAGACCCAGCGCCCACATTCCTGATGGCAGAACGTCCGTCCGCCTCCGCCCGTCTGCGTTTCGCCTGGATACTCGGCATCGTCATTATTGTCTATGGCGCCCTGGCCATCGCCCTGAGCGTCCACGTCATTGACCAGCAAAGCGGCGTACGTGCGGACCTCTATGTCGCCTTACAGACGCTGGATCAACTGCATCGGGAAGCGTTGTCCCAGGCGACCAGCGCGCAGGAGCGGCAAACCATAGAAACCGCCTGGCGCAACGAACGCGCCTTCGCCGCAGCCTCATCGCAACAAGCCCGGCATGTGGCAGAGACGCTGATATCGCACCTGAATCAGGAATATCCCACCAATGCCTGCGGCCGCGATGGTCCCTCTTTCGTCGCAGCCAATGCGCTCCCGGCTCAGCATGCCTGTATGATCGCCATAGGGGGCAAAGGTAATGTCGTTCAGGCCACGGGCTATGACACGCAAGGCATTGCCATGGACAACTTTTATGAATACCTCTATGCCCCTGTCGGGCATTCAGGCTGAGGGCACAACACCGACGCCATCCTGCGTACCACCTGGGTCCACCATGTTACCGGGATTAGTTGAATGTGCAGCATGCAGTCACCTGGCCATCGCTTGCGCGCTGAAATAGGGCGAAGGCACTGTCGGGTAGGCTCTGTAGATATGCCGGAAAACGTCATCGGCTTTCATTTCGACATCCTCTTCGGCAAAGGAATCCAGCGGCAGCCCTATCTCCTCATCCCAAAGATAATCTCGAATCGCCACACGTACTGAGTCTCGGGTCGCTTCCTTATCGCGCCAGTGATCCACGCGAAGCTTTTCGGCCTTCAGTTTTTGGAGCAATTGCACAGCAACCGCCTTGATGTGCTTGATCTCGACCACACTGAGTTCCGGCTTCTTCAACAGATCGAAAATGGCCAGAGACTCTTCATCCAACCCTTCACGGACCGCCCGGTGCTCCTCTTCATCCAGTTCCTGAACCAGCTTTAACAAAGCCTCGAAGGTCTTTTCGATGGTGACGCGATCCTTCTCACGGTTGTACTCCGAGACGATCTGTTCGTAGTGTTGCTGAAAGTCGGTGCGCAGCGGGTTTTGCAACAACAGGCGCTGCAGCCGCTGCTCCACGGCCTGACGCAAGGTCTGAACGGTGGTATTCTTGCGTGGGCTGCGTTCAAACTCTTTATGGAGCCGGTCGAAGTCGATTTTGCTGATGTCATACCGCGCGGACTCCTCGCCCACGCGGTCGGGGTTCACCTCGATCGCCCCGTCCACCACCTGATGCAACTGCCGGATAATATCGGTGATGTCGGCCTGCTCACGGTCCTGTTGCAGGCTCTTGTAGACCATATTGATCGCATCTCGATCCGCGCGGTGGGCGTTCACGCCCTGCGCGTTGATGCAGGCCTTGAACTTCTTGAACACCTCCCGGCACATCACCTCGAAGCGCTTGCGGCTCTCGTCGTTTTCGTTGGCGGCTTCCTTGCACGCCACGATCGCGGCATTGCGCCCAAAGCTGGTCTTCTGGATGACGTTATCCAGTGAGGCCTCACGGTCATCCAGAAATGTGCGCACCAGGGCAATCGCCTCGGCCAGGTCCGCCAGTAACTCCTCTTCCGGTCGCGCCGGGTCGATCTCGCCCTCCTCCCCATCCGACTGCGTCCCGGCGAAGGTCGCCAGCGCCTTGCGCAGGTGCTTGAGGATGCCGCAGTAGTCCACGATCAAACCGTTGTTCTTCCCTTCGTTCACGCGGTTGGCACGGGCGATGGCCTGCATCAGGGTGTGCGCCTTGAGAGGTTTGTCGAGATAGAGGGTGGAAAGACTCGGCACATCGAAGCCGGTCAGCCACATGGCGCAGACTATAGCGATGCGCAGGGGGTGCTCCTCGGCCTTGAAAGCATCATCCAGAGCCATGGCCTGCATGTTACGATACTCGGGTTTGGCACGCATGGACGCGGGCAGGTCGATGCCTTCCTTCATCAGCTTGCGGTGCGGGAGGATGTCCAGATCCCACTTGCGGAATTTGTCCACCTCACCCTGCTCCTCGCTCACGACCACCGCCATGCGGGTCTCGCGCATCCAGTCAATCTGGCGCTGGCTGAACACGGCCTCTTGTTCGTCACCAATTTTGGGCAGTGCCTTTTCCATCTCGCGGATGCGCTCGTCCCAATAAAAGCCGATCAACTTGTGCATGCGCACGCAGGTCACCTTGTCGATGCACACCAGCATCGCCTTACCGGGCTCCCATGCGGTCGAGCAGTGCTGCACGAAATCCCGCGCCACCTGGTCGAGGCGTTTGTCGGCGGTGAGAATGTGATAGTCGCGCTTGAGTTCCTTCTCCAGCCGCTGCCCGACATCGATGTCGTCGGTCTCCAGCTCTTCGAGCTTCTCGGCAATACGCTCGTTGAGGTCACCGATAGCAATGCCCAGCTTCTCGCCACGGGCATCGTAGTACAGCGGCACCGTGGCGTTATCTTCCACTGCGCGCTGAAAGTCGTAGGTGGAGACATATGCGCCGAACACCCGCCGCGTGATCTCGTCATCCTTGAATAGCGGCGTGCCGGTAAAGCCGATATAGCTGGCATGGGGCAAGGCGTTACGCAGATTGAGCGCCAATGTACCGTACTGGGTGCGGTGCGCCTCGTCGGTGATGACAATGATGTCGTCGCGCACGCTATAGGGCTGCTCCAGCTCCACCTTTTTGTTGAATTTCTGGATCAGGGAGAAGATATAAGCCTTGTGCCGGGTCAACAGTGCGTTCAAATGATGGCCACTGGCGGCGCGGCATTGCTCCTGCTCGCTCACCACACCGCAACCGGCAAAGGTCTTGTAGATCTGGGTATCGAGGTCGTCGCGGTCGGTCAATACCAGAAAGGTGAAGTTGCCACCGAGTTTGCGATGCACCTTGCGGGTGAACATCACCATCGAATAGCTCTTGCCCGATCCCTGGGTATGCCAGAAGACGCCCAACTTGCCTTGGCGCGCTTTGCGTTCGCGCACCGCCGCGATGGCGCGGTTGACGCCGAGAAACTGATGGTTGCGGGCGATGATCTTCCTCGGCGCGCCGGCGGACTCATCGAAGAGAATAAAGTTTTCCACCAGATCCAAAAAATTGCGCCGATCACACACGCCCTTGAGCAAGGTCTCCATATCCACCGCCCCCGGCGCCTCCTCGGCTAGGCGCTTCCACTCGTTGAAGTGTTCCCAGCGACTGGTGATGGAACCGATCTTCGCCTGTTCGCCATTGCCGAAGAGAACAATGGCGTTATGGTGGAACAAATGCGGGATGGTGTCGCGGTAATCAGAGAAATTCTGCTCGAAAGCGGTCTTGAGGTTCTTGTGGAGGTTTTTGCACTCGATGAAAAGCAGCGGTAAGCCATTGACGAAACCGATGATGTCCGCCCGCCGCCGGTAGAGGTCGCCCTTCACCCACAGCTCGCGCACGCAAAGAAATTCGTTGTTTTCTGGAGCATCGAAATCGAAGACCCGCAGCCGCTGACGCACCCGCTCACCTTTCTCATTGCGAAAGGTGACCTGCACGCCGTCGCGCATCTGCTCGTACTTCTCGCGATTGGTGGCGGCCAGGGTCTGGGAGGCGATCGTTGCGGTGATCTGCCGCACGGCATCCTCGTAGGCCGTATTCGGCAGATTCGGATTCAGCACCATCAACTTTTCGCACAGCGTGCGCGTCAGCACCACCTCACGATCAGAAGCGCGGCCCAACAAACTGTCCGGTCCGAAGTCCTCATGGTTATAGGCATACACCGATTTCCATCCGAGCTGATGCTGCAGGTAGTCGGCGGTGGTCTGCTGGACGAGGGTATCTTCGGTGTAGCTCATGCATCCCCTTTCGTGTCGGAGCCCACGGCCAACAGGTTCATCACCAGGCGCACCATCAGATCCTTGGCCTTCGGGTCGTTCTCGGCGATCAGCAGCGTCAGCGCCGTCAGGCCGTTTTCATCCAGGGTCAGGCGCATGCCTTCTTGACGCAGGTATAACAGGAACAGAAGGCCCCGGAACGCTTGTTTCCGTCTGAAAACGGGTG
>JAPTWT010000101.1 GCA_028064935.1 Gammaproteobacteria bacterium
GGGATGCGCACACGGTGGATAACGGGAGCCGTATGACGCGAGAGTGTCACGTACGGTTCTGCGAGAGGCTTGGGGTGAAAGTCCCCAGGCCTACTTACCGTGTGTCACGAACCTGAGCGATGAGTTCAGGATGCTGTATCGAAGATGGGAGAAGGCCTCCCGGAGTCGGCTTGCAGGAGTCGATTTCAAACCGCCCGGTGCGGCTGTGTCCAAAAGGCACGGTCGTGAGCGACCGAGGAAAAGGCATCAGAAAGATGTCAGGTGAGTAGAGAGAAGATGAGCGTAAGCAAACCGTCCGAAGACGCATCGTCAAGATTAAAGATACTGTCAAAACGGGAGCCGCCCAGTAGCTCCCGGATCAGTCTGGTGGAAACCTGTTTACAGGCCAGACGGCAGTCGGTGTATAGGTGGCATGAGCTCTCTACAGGCTTTGATACGGAACGTGAGAACCTCGCTTGGGATGAGAAGGGAAATGACAAGTGGCTCCCACCACGAGAAAGAATACCGAGGCCCAAGCGAGGGGCGGAGCTATCCGTAGTAGCGACGAGGCTTTTGTAATGAAGGCGGAGCGAAGGGATAGCGTTATCCGGGCGTCTGTTGGTCACCAACCGGTTTCCCCGGGAGGAGTGAGGGCAGTCGCCAAACCGTATGCCATTCCCAAGATGGCGGTTTGGGAGGCGTATCAGCGGGTCAGGGCCAATCAAGGGGCGGCGGGTGTCGATCACGAATCCCTCGCTCAGTTCGAGCGCAACCTGAAACGGAATCTCTACAAGATCTGGAACCGCATGGCGTCAGGATCGTATCTGCCGCCACCGGTCAGGCAGGTGGAGATTCCGAAAGCCAACGGGGGAGTACGCAAACTGGGCGTGCCAACGGTCGCAGACCGAATCGCCCAGACCGTGGTCAAACAGGCCCTCGAACCCCGACTCGATCCTTTGTTCGACAAGGACTCCTACGGATACCGACCAGGACGGTCGGCCAAGGAGGCCGTGGCCGCGACGAAGAATCGCTGTTGGCGCTATGATTGGGTCGTTGAGTTCGACATCAAAGGTGCCTTTGACAATATCGATCATGCGCTTTTGATGAAGGCGGTCACACATCACGTCAAGGACCGCTGGATGCTGCTATATATCGAGCGCTGGTTGAAAGCGCCGTTTATGGCAGCCGACGGCACGTGTATTCCTCGGGATCAAGGAACGCCCCAGGGTGGCGTCGTCAGTCCTCTCTTGATGAACCTGTTTATGCATTACACCTTCGATACCTGGATGCGGCGTCATTTTCCCCACAACCCCTTTGCGCGCTATGCCGACGATGCGGTCATTCATTGTCGTACCGAAAGCGAAGCCCGCGAGGTCTTGCAGGCCATAGACCTGCGGTTGCGGGCATGTCGTTTGACCCTGCATCCGGAGAAATCTAAGATCGTGTATTGCCAAGACAGTAACCGCAGGCGGCCCTATCCTGTCGTGCAATTTACGTTTCTGGGCTTTACGTTCCGACCGCGGAAGGCGATTAGCCCGAAAGGGGCTTGCTTTACGACCTTTAGTCCGGCCGCGAGCGATGCCGCCCTGAAACGTATGCGACGCACGGTGCGGGATTGGAAGATCCCCCAGCAGACGGCCGCGACTCTTTCTGACCTCTCTATACGCTATAACGCTGTCCTTCGGGGCTGGTGGAACTACTACGGGGCGTTTCGCTCTTCCGAGTTGCAGAGAGTCTTCCGACCTCTCGACCTGAACCTTATGCGCTGGGCCAGACGGAAATACAAACGGCTCGCGGGGCACAGGTGCCGAAGTGCGGAATGGCTCAATCGGATGCGCAAGACGTACCCGCAGTGGTTTGTCCACTGGCGTCTGGGATGCGCACACGGTGGATAACGGGAGCCGTATGACGCGAGAGTGTCACGTACGGTTCTGCGAGAGGCTTGGGGTGAAAGTCCCCAGGCCTACTTACCATCAGACGGGTTTTGCTCTGTGGGTCAAGCGCCTGGAGACGGCGCGCTTTGCCTGGCCGCGGAAGGTCTCCGAGGCGGTCCTGACGCTCTCAGAAGACCAGCTCCAGTGGTTGCTCGCGGGCTATGACATCACGCTCATGAAGCCGCATCCGTCCTTGGTGTATCAGCGGGTTTCTTAAAGTAAATGGCGGCCATGGGGGTGCAATATCGATTCGATTATCGTATAATCGTGGCTATGACGGACGACACACGGGACAGGTCTCTACCCAACGATATCGAGGCCTTGAAGGCTGTGATCGCTTTGCGGGACGAGGCGATCACCGAGCGCGATGCCACGATCGAGCGCCTGACGCGCCGCGCCGAGCTCCTGCAGGAACAGCTAAACCTCGCGATCGCCAGGCGCTATAGCGCGCGCAGCGAGAAGGGCCCAAGCCCCCAGATGGGGCTCTTCGACGAGGCCGAAGCGGAGGCTGAGCGGGAGGCGCTTGCGGCTGAAGAACCGCCGGTAGTCGAAAGCGCGGTGGCCGGTCATGTTCGTAAGGCCCGGGGTTATCGGAAGCCCTTGCCGGCCGCCCTCCCGCGGGTCGATATCATCCATGAGCTGCCTGAAGACGAACGCTTAGGCCCCGATGGGCAGCCGATGACGGTGATCGGCGAAGAGGTGAGCGAGCAGCTCGACATCGTGCCGGCCACCATACGAGTATTGCGCCATGTGCGCTTGAAGTACGGGGTACGGAAAGACGACGAGTCGGGCGTGAAGATCGCCCCGCTGCCCCCGCAGCCCCTCCCAAAGACCATGGCAAGCCCCGGGCTCTTGGCCCATATCGTGGTGTCCAAGTACCAAGACGCCTTGCCCCTCTATCGCCAGGAGCAGATCCTGACGCGCATCAACGTCGACCTCCCACGGGCGACCCTGGCCCGCTGGATGGTGCGGGTGGGCACGGAACTCATCCAGCCCTTGATCAACCTCCTGCGCGACCGGCTCTTGGCCTACGACATCCTCCAGATGGACGAGACCCCGGTGCAGGTCTTGAAGGAGCCGGGCAAGAGTCCCCAGTCCCAGTCCTATCTGTGGGTGCAACGGGGCGGACCGCCGGGTCAGCCCATCATCCTCTTTGACTACGACCCGAGCCGCTCGCAAGAGGTGCCCCTGCGCTTGCTCGCAGGCTTCCAGGGCATCCTCCAAACCGACGGGTATGCCGGCTATTACGCCGCGGTGCGCGCCCAGGGGCTCGTCCACGCTGGTTGCCTAGCGCATTGCCGACGGAAGTTCGACGAGGTCATCAAGTCCCAAGGCAAGCACCGGAAGAAAGGCTTGGCCGAAGAGGCGCTCGTCCAGATCCAGGCGCTCTATGCCGTGGAGAGAATCGCGCGCCCCATGAGCCCCGAAGACCGGCAGCAGTACCGCGCCCAGCATGCCAAGCCCCTGTGGGACAAGCTCCAGACCTGGCTTGCCATCCACCAACCCGGTGTCCCGCCGCAGACCGCCTTGGGCCGGGCTTTGGCGTATCTCGCGAACGAATGGGACAGGCTCGTCGTGTATCTCACCGACGGGCGTATCGAGATCGACAACAACAAGACCGAGAACGCTTTGCGACCCTTCTGTGTGGGTCGCCGGAACTGGATGTTTTCCGACACCGTAGCCGGTGTCCAGGCCTCCGCCAACCTTTATAGTCTCATCGAGACCTGTAAGGCGGCAGGACTTGAACCCTATCATTACCTGCGCCGGGTCTTCACCGATCTCCCTAGAGCCCAGACCGTAGAAGACCTCGAGGCCTTATTGCCGCACGCCTTGGCCGCCGATCCCACGCTGCCCCGCTTTACGCCCCGGCGCTGACATCATCACCCCGCCCCGGCGCCCCCACCCCGGGGCGCCGGGGCCAGATCATCCCGCATCCTGACTGTGAAAGAACTGCTGCCGCTCCGGTTGGCCCGCCCACCCGATCGACCTATCCATGGCCCACACGATATCAGCGTGACGCCAGGGAGGGCAGGGTGTGGTTAATGGAGCGCATACACCTATATCGCCACCGACTGTGAACGACCACGAAGATCCGCGTCTTTCTGGATCATGCACGCGCAAAGAACCCCGGAATCCGTCATTCCCTCGCGATAAGCCCTCTCGATGACGAAGGCCATCGTTTGCGGTGCAAGACGACGACCCTGGGTAGCCAAGGAGCCGATGTCAAAACGGGCGGGTCTTGGCTGGACGCATACGTTCCGGGGTGTGACAGGCGGGTAGAGGTGCGGTAAAAAGACCGCTATCTAAGAGAGC
>JAPTWT010000186.1 GCA_028064935.1 Gammaproteobacteria bacterium
TGCGGCCCGGTCGGTAGCCATAGGCAGTGGGTTCGAGGTCCGCCTCGAAAATCGGCTCCAGCACCAGTTTCGCGGCGGTTTGCACCACACGGTCCCGGATTGTCGGGATGCCAAGTGGTCGCTCGCCGCCGCCGGGCTTGGGGATCATCACCCGTCGCACCGGTTGGGGCCGGTATGTCTCGGTTCGGAGTTCCGTCTCGATGCCGTCCAGCCAGCTCTCCAGCCCTGCCGCCTCGATCGCCGCGAAGTCCACGCCATCGACGCCTGGTGCACCCTTGTTGGCGCGTGCCAAGTCGTAAGCATGGCGCAGTATGTCCGCGCGGTAGACCTTGTCGTAGAGCAGGTAGAACCGGAAGTTCGGCTCCGCCTTCGCCTTGAGATAGAGCTTCCTCTGAAGCGTCCTGATCTTATCGGGTGTTGTCAGGCTCATCACCAATCACCGATCCTCGGCTCCTTCGAAAGCGTACCAGAAGTCAGGGTCCTTCCCTCCGCTGGCGTTACCCAGCCTCAGCAGTATTACGACCCTGTCCGACACCCGCCTGAGCCGCCGTCCTGCGACGTCGTTGAGGCCGCTACCCTCGCCCGCGACGGGTCTCCCCCAATTACCCGCTTCACCCTCCCGACATGCCGTGCCCACTACCCCGATGGACCGGAACGGGTGCATCTGTCGGTTGCTACCCCGTCCCACTTGGGCCTTCCCCGTTATTCAGGCGGGTCGGCGTCCATGACTTCACTTTCGAGGCCTGCTCAGGCTTCACTCACGTTACGGCCTGCCGGATTGCTCAACCACCCAAAGGCGGCCTTTGTCACGAGGCTTCGATCCGCCCGGTTGCCCGGTCGAACCGCTCGTCAGCTACCAGGGTCTACCGACAACTCCCTGGGTGGATCCTCCCTCCACTGGTGAAACGCGCCGTTGGGGCGCACTGAATAAGATGGGCTAGCTGTCAACGGCGGATCAAACCAGGCCGGCGCGGCCCGTGGCTTTGTTCTGTTGCCACGCCGCTGGCTGGTCGAACGCATCTTCGCCTGGCTGAACCGCAACCGCCGCTTGGCAAAGGATGTCGACGCGACAATCGAAAGCGCAGTGACTTGGCTCTCCATCGCCAGCGTCAAGCTGATGTCCCGCCGCCTCGCCGCCGCCTGAAGCGCCATGAACGCAGATAACCAAGATGAATCAAAGCATTGTAATTCCGGAAGCGATCCGAGTCAGATGGGGTGATTGGGGTCTCACCTGGGCGATCTGGTTGGCTGGTCCTCTCGGGATGATAGAGCGTGGTCGTGTGTGCACCGGCCACAAGCATCGAGGAGGAGCAGCCGTGGAATACTTTGCCGGGTTGGCTGTGTCGTTGGAAGAGACCGCGATCTGCGTGGTCGATGGGACGGGTGGAATTGTGCGTGAAGCGCGGGTTGCCAGCGAGCCGGAGGCGCTGGTCGCCTTCTTCGGGGCATCCGGGATGGAGATGGCGCGGGTCGGTCTGGAAGCGTGCTCGCTGACGGCCTGGCTGCAAGCAGGGCTTTCGGATCCTGGCATTCCGGCGATCTGTATCGAAGCGCGTCAGGCGAAGGCCGCGATGGGTGCGATGCCGAACAAGACCGACCGCAACGACGCGCGCGGCATCGCGCAGATCATGCGCACCGGCTGGTATCGCGCGGTGCATGTGAAAAGCCCGCCCTGCCGCTCCTGGCGCGCGTTGCTGACGGCGAGGCGGATGCTGCTGAACAAGCGTCGTGATGTCGAGAACGGCATTCGGGCGTTGCTGCGCGAGGTCGGGTTGAAGATTGATACGCCAGGCCGCAAGGACTTTGGGGTTCGCGTGCGTGAATTGGTAGCGGATGACCCGGTGCTGGTGAGCCTGGCTGAATCGCTGCTGGCCGCAGTCGAGACAATGACCCAGGAGGTGGAGCGGCTGACCAGGCGCGTGCTCGACGACCCCGCCCAACCCGGGCGGTTACAAATCTGCCACTTGCGCAGTTACTGATTCATTGCCGTTGATGTCAATTTTGGCCAGCCGATGCACTCTTCGCATGTTTCGCCAGAACGTCGGCGATCCACTGCTGGCTCGTTTCGTGGTGTGCTTTGGCCGCAAGTTCGATCTGCTGCATTACGTTCTGCGGCACCGGTGCGTTGACGACCACTGTCTCGGCGACCGGCGGAGCACTGGCGGCCACGCGTTGCAGCACATGTTCGTTGAAGCGGGCCAGTTGCGCACGCTTCTGGCTGTTGCTCAGCGCCGCGTTGTCCGCGACATACGGGCAGTAGGCAGCATTCAGGCTGTCAACCAGATCGCCAACGGAAATACCGGGCCGCTGCATGCGTAGATTGTGGATCAACTGATCAACGCGGTCGTTTAACTGGAAATCCGGTGCGCTGGCGATGAAATTAGCCTCCGCCGGGGTGGCCAGCGCATCCCTCACCTCAGTCCCGCCGACGGCTGGGCAATCAAAGGCGCGTGCCGCTTCGGTCCCTGCGGCGCCGACAGAGTTTCCCCTTCGCAATGATGTAACTAGCTTGGCCGCGGTGTCGGGCACTCCCGTGTTACCCCAACTGGTGCGGATGTAATTGCTGATATCGGCGACCTGCTGGTCATCCAGCGCCCCGGCAAAACCTGGCATCGCGATCGGTCCGCCGGTCGGACTAAGCCCGTTCAGTATCGCTATCACGACGTCGTTCGGCCGCAGTGCCACCACCGCCGCGTTGCCGGCGAGATTGGGCACTGTGCCAGCGATGCCGGAGCCGTGATCCTGATGACACCGGGCGCAGTAGTCAAGATAGAGATGCGCGCCCTGTTGCAGATCGGCAGCGGTGGCGACCGCGTTCTCCTTCGGAGCCGGTTGATCCGGGCTTTCCTTCAGATAAACGGCGATTGCATGGATATCGGAGGCATGCAGATCGCGCAGACTGTCATGCACCACCAATCCCATCGGCAAATGCCTCTCCTTCGCTCTTGTCGCGGCCGGTCTTGAGAAAGGTCTCGATTTCGGCGACCGACTTGCCGCCAACGCCAGCCAGCGGATTCGACGAGATGTTCGGCGCGAGCCAATGACCAACCATGCTGCCCGCAAGACTGTCCTTGGCTTCCACTGCACCCAGGCCGTTGTGCGGCGAGTGGCATTCGCCGCAATGGCCGGGCCCCTCCACGAGATAGGCCCCACGGTTCCAGTCCGCCGAGCGCATCGGGTCGGGTTTGAAAGTACCTGGATGGAAGAAAAGTTCCCGCCAGACGAGCAGCGTCTCACGAATGTCGAAAGGGAACGCCATCTCATTTGGCGGTCGTGGCGCATAGACGGGCTTTAGCGACAACAGATACGCTTTGATTGCCAGCACGTCGGCGCGAGGCATTTTTGTATAAGACGTGTAAGGCATCACGGGATAGAGATATTCCCCGCCATGGCCGATACCATCATGAACGGCGCGATAGAAGTCGTCATCACTCCATTTGCCGATACCGGTATCGGGGTCCGGGGTGATATTGGGCGAGGCCAACGTGCCGAACGGTGTAACGATCGCCCGCCCGCCAGCAAATGGGGTGCCGCCGGGCTGCGTGTGACAGGCCATGCAGTCGGCCTCATGCATCACATATTCGCCGTGGGTGATGGCGCTTTTCGGACTATCCGCTGGCGGTTCGGCCGCCGCCGACCAAGCGAGCAACAGCCCTCCCAGCAGCATCATCTTCGCCAGATGCTTCGACACCACCAGCCGCATGAACCCACCCCACCTTTCGCAGATCGAGTCGCCGCAAAGAACTAGTGTCGCATGGTGTCTCCTGGCCCAGAAAGAGTCGATAAAACTCTTGTTGATCCGCATCTTCCTGCCATCCGATGCTCGATGAACCGAGCCCCGCGCGGGCGAGGGAAGCCTCGCCACGTCGCCGGCCGCTGAACAGCGGCGAGGCTCATTTCGCTGCGCGTGCCGCTTGCGACGCTCGATGGCGACTTGAGGGGGGGCGGCGAAATAGGCGAAGATACCGCTGCTTGCGGCACGCCTTCGCGCCGCGCCAATTCGAGATATACCCCGCTCACGCCAGAATCCGAAAATCCTTTGGCGAGATGATGCGGAAGTTATCCGTTACCTCATCGCAGTAGGGGTGGGGTCGGGATACGTGTAATACCATGTGTGGACGGCCCCTGGGGTTCAATGGGTCGGACGAGAGATGAGCTTCAGGTCGAAGGCGTTCATGTGTCCGGCCTGTTGGCGCGGTCGC
>JAPTWT010000302.1 GCA_028064935.1 Gammaproteobacteria bacterium
CGTCATCCAGAATCACCCGCAAGCCGGTGGATATTGCCATGCCCATGGGCGTAATACCAAAAACACCCGTACCCATGGCCCCGGTGAGGTGCGGTTCAACCTGTCCTGCATCTATCAGTTGCCGCCGCCTGCCGTTATGGAACGGTTCGAGCCTGGCGCGCTCGCCGAGCGTCCGCGAGGTCCCAGAGGATGTCGCTGGAGGAGTAGCCTGGATACCGCGGGATGCGCGTATGAGCGCCGGCCTTTTGGTGCGAACCCGGCGCCAATGAGCAGGGTAACGAACGACCTTGTGCTACGATAGTGCCATGCCCGTGAGATGAACGGCGGGCGGCACTGCGTCGACATGCAGTTGTAAAAACAACGGGCACAGAACCCCCCTTCTAATCCGTTACAGACACGGCACCTTATACGATGTTGGGATGGGCTCTAGACTCTTTACGCTACCGTATCCGCAAAGCGGAGCGTGAATGGCGCGCGGCCAATCCTGTAGACAAGCAATATGCATATGGCCCATTACGTCGCCGCCTAGTGGAAATGTCGGGCCGCCCGTTGCGCTGGGCGAGCTTGTACGCCTTGTGTCTTGTCCTGTGGTCCGTCAATGCTTGGCTGTGGCCGACCCTATATCCGCGCTGGGCTGTGTTCGTGCGGCTCAGCAACCCCTTCCCGGGAGCTGGGCATGGGCTGTCTGCCGAATTGGCGTACCTTACGGCGGTTTGGACAGTCCAGGCGACCCTTGCGGGGCTTGTCTATCCGATTGTCATATCCTTTGTCACAATACTCTTGCAGAGGAGATATAACGCGAAGGCTATCCTCAGTATCTATTTGGCTGATTCCGCTGCTATTCCCTCCGGCCTTGGTGCCCTGGCGCTCGTAGGCGTTGTTGGCGGTCAGTATCTGCTTGTTCCGCTTGTGCCTTCCGCTGTAATCCCATTATGGGTCGCTCTCGACGGAGTAGTATTCCTCTGGAATTTGTGGCTCACGGCCAACTTTTTGTACCGTACTTTCGAGTTTATTAGACCGGATAAACGTGCGGATATTATTGGGCGGTATGCTACAAACGTTTCTTGGCCGAAAGAACTGCGGGAATATCTTGCGCAACAGTTTTATGAAGAGTTCATTAACGAACCACAAGAAAATAGCGCTGTAGTCATAACGACCAATAAAGCAGCCCTGCTATATCGTGGAGACATAACAGACATCTCAGTTCGAGTGCGGAAATTGTCACGAGTGTCGGATATTCGTCTGCGCCTCTTGCATTGGGCGCTGTCCGATTGGCGAAAGCGAGCGGTGAGTCCTTTGCGCGAAGCCAATAACGCCCAACGTAGAGGCGTTAGTAGTGACAGTCTTGCCGCGCACCCTGTGCTTGTCATGCCCCTGCCGCTGGACCAACCGATTGACCGTGGCCCCGCGATTCTTTGCCAGACAGACAGCTGGTGCACATGTTCAGGCTGTGCCCAGTGGCTCATCAGGCACGCGTTTGTTTTTAAGCCTGCACAGAACACTCCTAGCCCCCTGCGCATCGGCGACATCTTGGGGGATGTGCAAGCCGAGGCCATATTGGCCATTCAGGCGAACGAAACTCAGACGTTCAAAGACAGACTATCGGAGTGGGTTGACTTATATTGCCATCTGATAAGTGAGGCGCCTTTTCGCAATTCCCCTGCCACAGGCAATAACCAGCTAGATAGGGTGTCTGACTGGGGTTCACAGCCGGTGCGGATTTTTTGGAAGAGTCGCATCAGTGTACACGCAATAACAATGTTTAAAGGCCTTGTGGATGCTGCCGTTTCCAAGGTAGACACAAACGCGGAATTTGTCTTGATTGCGATTCGCGAGTTGCACGTGCTTTACGGGCGGGCACGAGAGAATCTTCATCCCGGTGCCCTTGTTGACTATTTTCAAATTCCGTCAATTATGTTTAAGCGCATTCACGTGTGGTGGGTGGCGACGGCAGAACAGAATGGCGATGTTGAACACACGGCGTGTTGGGGAGTTTTTCTTCGTCCGCCATTTTTCGGAACGTACCGGCAAATTCTCAGGATTTTCGTTAGGGAGTGGGAGGACTTGAAGAGGGAAATCCTTCCGGTGAACAAGGATGACAATTCATCTAGGAAACTCAGCCAGCCATGGGGTGTTCTTCAGAACGGGGCGGAATACCTACATGTACACATGCAGGAAACATTGAGGTTGCTTTTCAGATGCGTTCAGCAGGGTGACAAGGAAGGGGCGCAATGGTTTCTCGATGTCCTGCTGAGGTGGCGTGCACAGATTGAACCTCATAACATCCGGTCCATTGTTGGTGGCCTACCCCGGCGGGACTGGTTGACACTGGAAGTGGCCGCGTGCACATGGGATGAGGCCAAAGAGAATTGGGCTGCGTTGTGGAGCCCGGGCTGGCAGCAGATGGATAAAGAAAGTACCTCGGAACCAAGAGCGTCGGAAGCCATCTTTTGGGCGGCACTTCGTAATTATTGGATTGACGCGTGTTATATAGCGATGCTTGGGCTCGTGGTGGTTGGCAAGAATTGCCCGTGCCAGACGTCCTTGGCGGCTCGCCTCGTGCGTGCCCTTGTTTCCGAGGAAATGTCAGGGGTGGTGCTAAATGCCCGTAACGAGAGGCCGCTGCGCGATTCTCGAGAGTGGCTGTTTGTTCTGCTTCGGTTTTACGAGGTATACCTGAGTCCGGGAGAACCGCCGCTTCCACGGTACACCTATCGTCTCCGCCTGCACAACATTTGGAACGAAATTGTGGGCTCGAACGATGAAACCCGTGTCCGCCAATTCGGGGGCTTTACCGAGAGGCTGCGGACGGACTGCCTGCTTGTGATATGGCTTCTGCTGGATTTGACCGCAACCCCTCACGATGACACCGGGAGACTAAGAGAATGGGTCGCTGCGGACCTTTATAGAGCCGAGGTTTTTGCGGGGGAGCTCAGGAAAATGCGGGTCCGGCTCGAAAGTGCGGAGTTCAAGACCGAATATGAAGGCATTACGGAATGTATGGCGTCCTTAATGGGAGGTGATGGGTTTGACGAAAGAGTGATAGGGCGGAGCAAGGTCTTGGGGGAGTTAGCTGGTAATCTAGAGGTAATGACAAGAAACGCCATAGCCGAGCACCCTATCAGTGAAGACCGTATTCAGGAGGTTGGCCGACACTTTTCCGGCAGCGACATATTTACATCTCATCCATGGCATTTCCCGGTCGAGTTGTTTGGGAGTGTCTGTGGGGTGGCCGCCGAAGAGATGGAGGGCGTGCAAAATCAGTCCTTGCTATTCAGTGCACACCGCGCCGCGTTCATCGAGTCTTGTACAGGAAACCCCGGCGCACTTGATAGCCGCGACCTCATGAAATTATGGTTTGAAAAAGAGGTTGCCGGTACAATTGTAGCCGACGCCATAGAAAGACTTAATCCAAACGAAATCGGCGTCGACACTCCCCGGGGATGGTGGGCTGAGGTCAAGGCCTTCGCCGAGGGGTGCGGGAAAGCGGGCTTACACCCGTTGTGTGTCTTGGGCGGGCAAGGAGCACCTGCTTGGTTACTGAACTGGGCACAGCCGGGTGGGGATGACAATGCGGGGAAGCCCGAGGACCTTCGGCTATGGTCGAACCAGGAATGGTCCCAGTTTGACGGCTACGTTGGTAACTTGGGCGATGTTCCCGCCTTTCAGTGCTTATCTCCAGTTGGTCAGTCATATCTGCTCACACGCGAATCGCTGGACAGGGTCACTTTTCTGCGGTGGGATGATGGATACTTCGTCCGAGCGTCGGTGAGCGAAGACCAGGATGATGGTGCGCGTGTAGTACTGAAGCTCGCGTGGCGCGCCAAGGTCGATGTAAAAGAGGGCCCGGCCCTCCGGCTCAAGCATGATTGGTGAGCAACGCGGACCTTATAAAACAAGGGACACACGAGACCCCATGACCTTCTCCGAACTCGCCAACTTCATCTGGGATGTCGCCGACCTCCTGCGCGGTGACTACAAGCGTGCCGACTACGGCAAAATCATTCTCCCCTTTACTCTCCTGCGCCGTCTCGAATGTGTGCTCGAACCAACCAAGGCGAAGGTGCTGAAGGAATACGAGAAACGCAAGGGCGAGGCGGCCCTCGAGGTGCGTTTGATGCGCGCAAGCGGCCAGGCCTTCTACAACACGAGCCCCTTTACCCTGTCTGGGCTTCTCGCCGACCAGAAGCACATCCGCCAG
>JAPTWT010000008.1 GCA_028064935.1 Gammaproteobacteria bacterium
AGAATTGGCCAAAGTTCTTGTCCCGCGCAACGCAAAATCATGGCTAATTACCGCCACATCAAAGGCCGAAAGACTCCCTGGCGCGCGCATGTCCGTGTTACTGGATTTCCCGCGCAATCACGCTCCTTTGCCACCAAGGCACAGGCCAGGGCGTGGGCGGAACCCCTCGAGTTGCAGCTCAAAGCCCAGAAGCGCCACGGACAAACAGGAGTGCCGCATGGACTTCTCGTCGGCGACCTCGTCGAACGCTACCTGACCGACGTTGCACCGCACCACCGGGGCAGCCACGCAGAGGAGCTGCGCCTGCGACGCTTCCAGCGTGAGGACGCTCTCGCCCAACTCGGCGCCGCCGAGACGACACCTAAAGATTTCGCCGTTTGGCGTGACCGACGCCTGAAGAAGGTCAAGTCCTCGACGGTTATCCGTGAGCTCAACATGCTGCATCGGATTTACGAACTGGCGCGCAAGGAGTGGGGGCTGGCGATAGCCAATCCAATCATGGACCTGACCCGGCCGAAGGCACCGCCAGGACGTGTGCGCCGATTGAACGCCGACGAGGAAAAATTCCTGCTGCTTGGTGCGCAAAGTTTGCGCGCACCTTACATGAAACACCTTATCCCGTTCGCCGTGGCCACCGCCATGCGCCGCGGCGAACTCGTCGCCCTTGACTGGCGCTGGGTGGACTGGAGCGAAAAGCGCATCAGTATCCCTGCGGATGTCACAAAGAACGGGAAGCCCCGCGCGCTACCCTTGTACAAAACCGTACGAGACATACTCGAAGGGATTGGGTGTCGAAATTCCGGTTCTGTCTTCGGCACTACCGCGGATGGCATCAAAAAAGCCTGGGCGCGTTCTGTCGCGGCAGCGCTCAAATTGTATGGGACGACGTGTGCGGAAAATGGACAGCCGCCCGACGCGGATTTTCTGCGCGACATCCATTTCCATGACCTTCGTCACGAGGCCACAAGCCGTCTGCTGGAGCTCGGGCTGTCGCTACCTGAAGTCCAGTCCATCACAGGCCATACCATGGCCTCGATGGTACAGCGCTATGCCCACCTGCGCGCGGACACCCTCGCCGACAAGCTGGACGCCATGAAAAGAGACGGGGCCGCCCCGGATGATACACAAGACCAAGACGTGGCCTAAGGCCAGTCGGAGCGCTCTGCTCGTTCGCTGGGCAATCCAACAAACGCCCCATCCGTCTTGCCCGCCGTAGCGATACCAGACTTTCATCCACAATCTTGTCCACGGATTCTGTGGACAACGACGCCCCCCCGAAAAGGCACCCTGATGAACCTGTATGCCCGGAAACTGGCCGGCAATGGCGGCTGGAATTTTGCGCCCAGCCTATAGCCACGGTAAGCGCCGCGGGTACGACATCCGTCGGCGTTGCTTGGCCCATCGGGCAAGGAGGCTATTTGTCGGACGTAAGACATGAGTTGGAAATCAGCCCGCGGCACGCAGTATCGGTGCTCGCTACTCGCGCGCCCGCGGTCCTTATCGACGTGCGCACGGCCGAGGAGCGCGAGCTCTTTGGGGCTCCGCCCGAGGCGGTGCACTGGCCGCTCGCTGTCGTGCAGCGTTTTCGTGGCGAGATGCCTTGCCCTGAGTGCGAGACCTTTTCCGCCCGCGATTTGACGCCGGAGGAGCGGTTCGAGTTCGTGCGGTGGCTGGTCGGACATGCAGTCAAGCAGTCGGCGCTGTTCTTTTTCTGTGCGCGCGGTAACCGGAGTCTGGTGGCCGCCCATATCCTGCGCGATATGGGCTATCCGCACGCCTATTCGGTTGCGGGCGGCATGCAGGCGTGGGAAGAGGCTGGCTTGCCGGTGGAAGCTGTTGCGCTGGCTTTGTAGGCCTTTATAAGCTCACATGGCCCAGGACAACGTGGCTTATGACCGGCCGGCTCGCGAATTTTTCGCAGGGCCTAAGGACACCGTTGGCGGATGCAAAATACTGTCCCGCAGTAAGGCAAGTTGACGGGCCGCAACTTTGTGAGCTATGTTGCTTGCCGTCAACACCGGGAAACCGGGCGCGCGAACCTGCCTTCGGGCAGTAGGCTTCAGCAACACGGGCAACAACGAGCCCGCCGGAGCCTTCATAGAAAAACCAGGCCGCCCGCGCGCTACAATCCAAGAGGGTTCCGCCACAAGCGGACTCCGCGCGCGTAAGCGGCCACCCTTTTAGGCCAGCCCAATGCGGCGTTACGCCATTCTCGTTGACGGTGGTTTCGTCAAAAAGTGAGCTGACCTGCGTCCATCTAACGGCCCTCCGCAGGGCCGCTCTCATGTCCGCGAGTTAGTCCTGCAAGTTGGCCCGCCACACCGCGAGAGCGAAGTCGCCTGGCCCGTTCCACGAGGCCAGTTTGACCAGGCCGTCCAACGGGAGGAGCCAGCCGGTAGCCAGCCACAGCAAGACCAGCAGCCAGTCAAAGACGAGACTCCATGTGCCTGGTATGTGTAGCCACCACAGTAAGGGTGTCAACAGTACGGCGCCGCCCACGATGAATTTTGCCGCGCGTAGCAAGAACTTTGGCCAATTCTCCGCCGCTATTATCGTGGTTGTAGCGTAGAGCCACCACCAGGGTGTGAGGGTCTCTGGCGTGGCGCTTCGGCCATGCTTTGCGCTGGCTAGTGCCTCGGCGGTCATCGAACGTACCGCCATCTCGTGCCGCTGCTGTGTGGAACCAAAGCCGCGCCGCCAGTGCCGTGCCAAGCTTACAACCCCTGCCCATGCCAGTATGCTTACGAGATAGAGGCCCGCCGGTAGTCGCCGCGCGGTGGAGGTCACCCAGGGCGCGGTCGCGGCTTCACCCCCGGCTAGAATGGCTCCGGATACAACGAACCCGGTTATAGCGCCGTAGACGATAACGCATAGGGCGAGGTACACCAGGCGGGCCCGCCGGCTCGCCTCTGGCACTCCGAATACGGTCCGCACATAGCGTAGCGCAGCGGTGGCTTCGTCCGGGCGCCGCGAGGCTGAACCGAACGCATCACGAAAAAAACCCATGCCGCCTTGCCTCTCCTGGGGCTTATGTCCCCACAAGTATAGATAGGCGAAGTACAAGGTGGCGAAGAACGGGACTGGTACACGCATGGGTTAAGCCATCTCTGTTGGTTGCTCGTTTGGCCACGGGTAGGTCTCTACGATGCGAATCCTGCGCACCATGCCGACCGGGATGCGGAAGATGCCAAGCCAGTCGCCACTGTCACGATTGTACTGATGGGCGATGGCTACGAATTTGGCCGTCTTGTGCACGAGCAGCCCGTAGGCATAACCCAGCTCCTCCTCGTCATCCACCTGCTTGTCGTTTACCCAGCCCGCGTTGTGGTCGGCATCGACCCACGCCACTTCGACTAGCTGCAACTTCTTGCGTCTGGCTTTGGCCATGAGCGGTCCTCCCGGTTGACTGCCTCATAAATAGGCCCCGCCAAAAATTCACATAAAAAGAAGGCCCTTAGGGGCCTTCTAAACGGAGTCAGTACATCAACTTGTCATCGTCCTTATTATCGTCGTAAAGCTCCATGCCGTAATTATTCACGTATTTAAGTGCTGCCTGTCCGCACACCGGGTCGAAAAATACGAGTGTTCCAT
Source organism: Gammaproteobacteria bacterium (assembly GCA_028064935.1). The sequence goes on from JAPTWT010000008.1 coordinate 3,592, forward strand.
CGTCCCGGACGCCTGCGTTTTCTCTGGTTAAGCCATCGAATGCCAGCAGCTCGTCCGGGCCCTCGGCTTCTTCTTCGCAGGTTTCAAAAAACGAGGCCAACCGCATGAAGTAATCCGCGATAGACTGAGGTAATCGCCGGTCACTCGCGACGGTGCGCAGTCGGCAGCCCCAGCCCTCGAAGGAGTGGTGGCAGTCATAGGCGCCGTCCCTCACCAGCAAGTCAAAGGCCGTGCGTTTTATACTGCGCAGTGGTTCATCGAAAGACCGACACGGATTCAGACGCTCCATCTCGACGGCAAAAACCGGCAGGTTTTGCTTGTTTTGCCCGAGCAGGGCCGCCCTGTACACCCGTGGTGCGTGCCGACTGCCTAGGCCGGCGGTCAAGTATCGGTACGAGCCTTCGTCGCAGGTGACCTTGACGACTCGGCGTGCGTTGGCCGGACTTATAAAGACCGCGCTGAACGAACCTGTGCCGAGCGGCCTGGCGTCTCTTGGTAAGGCCTTCGGCAAGAACTCACCTAATGCGCGATTTGGCCCAAGGATATCTTCCACTGTTTCACTCATGCCCACCATGTGGCGGTCTCCCGTGTTTTGACACGGAACGGATAGGTCGGGACGAATTTTGGCTGTCGAAGCGTTAAAGCCTGAAGCTCATCCCCGGGTCGCAGGCGCATGGCCACCTGCGCATACACGCAACCCCCACAGCGCCATGTGCAAGGCATCGGCCATCCCATCCTGGCTGCGTTTGAGCTCGATGCCAAACAGGCGCCTGGCTGAGGCAATCGACCGTTTTTTGGTATCCCCACGACGACAGCCCGGCGCGCGCACCAGGACCTGCCAGACCTTCGGGTAAGGTTGGGTGACGGGGACGCGCAGGGCCGCGAGCACGCCCTCCCAGGCACCGGCATGCCGGCCGTAGTTGTGCATGGCAACGACACCGTTGCCCGGCATCGCCTGGGTGCGTTCGAGCACCGCCAACCGGATGGGCCCCACACGCCGCACCTCGCGCACGAGGTCTGCCATGCCCGCTGCGCTGTCCGGCGCTTTGGCGAGAAATCGCACTTTAAGCGTGCCGTCGATGGCGGCCAGGGCACCGGTTTGCCCGGGGTCGATTCCGATGAAGATGGGTGGCCTGTGGCCTACTGGGACAGGCGTCTTGGGTGTCGTTGCGGCCATTTGTGCATAGGCATGTGCCAGAATTCAACTGCCTGTGGCGAAGCCCACGAAGTCTCATCTCCTGGGCTGCAAGGCACATGGGGCTGTGAATTTTCTCGTGCTCCTATACCTGGCGTGTTCAAAAGACGCGCCACTGGTGCAAAAGGAGTTTTGTTGTGAGGCAAAAGACGGTATTTCAGGAGCTACTGCAACAACTCGACACGTTCATTTCCACAGCAAATACCGACGAGATACGGGCCAAGTTGGCCCATGTCGGCATCCTTAAGGCCGAACTTCTCGGCCTCGTTTCCGAGGGGCTCGCCGACGGGGAAGCTCTTCGTGAGATAGCATTCGCGGAGCGCAAGCTGAAGGAGCGGCTCGCTGAGCTCCTCAAGCACGAGCTAGGGGGTCTGTTTGACTGACCGGCCATTCGGCCGGCAATGCCGGCCATAGTCCATAGACCTACTTTCGAAAGAGGCGCTTCTGCGCCTCTTTCTTTGTTACCTTACTAACCGCAGGCGCATTTTGGCCCGCTTCGCGGCAATCAATTTATTGGCGTGCGCTTCGAGACGGGCACATTCTTCCGGGTCAAAACACACTAGAGTGGCCAGCTTGGCTGCGACACCGTCAGTAGCCGCTCTGGCCCGGAGGTCCAGTTCCCAGGCCGTCGTCCAATCCTCCACGGTTATGACGTGGTCGATATTGATGCCCAGCCTGGCGAGCCGCGGCTTCCATCGGGTGTAGGCCTCCGGCGAAAATGTTACGGTGCCGTCGTAGTTCTCCGCTACGCCGTCTCTTGTCATTTCGAAGTTGTTGTTTGGTTGGTCCATGCCGGTATCTTAGGCCCCGCTATTGTTTCGCGCAAGCTACGACAGGTCGTGTTTAACTCTTACAAAGAGCTGCTCAATGCTAATACCCAGGTTGCCGCCTTGCATAGGTTTTCGCCTTCAGCGAGAACCGGCTCTTTTCTACTTTATGCTCCCCGCTACAACGTGCAGGGCCGCACGGCGCTCCTTAGCTCGTAGCGCTGCTGCCTTTCTCTTCAGTGCGGCATGTTCGATAGGGTCCAGTGTCAAGATAGCTGCCAGCTCTGCCATGCCGCTCTTTTTGTCCGTATCGGCCTTGACAGGCAACTCCAGTGCAAGACCCCAGTCGTCTCGTGTCTCGATGGTGTCGATGTCGACACCGATTTTGGCAAGTCGCGGTTGCCAGAAGGCACGGCCGCAATCGGAGATGGAGACGGTACCATCTTGGTGGTAAATAACGTCACCAGTGCTATCATTGCAGGCCGAATGGCCTGTGGTTTCCATCTTGTCGTCGCCCCTTCCGTAATTCCGTGCCTGTATCATCGGCCCGCCTGGATTTTCGCACAAGAACACCTCGAATTTGCCTGGGACCCTATAAATGGCACAACCCATCAGGGAGAAATCCATGCCCGAAGTTTTCTTCACGTCCGACCAGCATTTTGGCCATGAGCGCATCGTGCGGCTGTGCAACCGCCCGTTCAAGGACGCCCAAGAGATGGACGAGCGCCTCATTGCCAACTGGAACGCTGTCGTCGGCCCCAAAGACGACGTGTGGTGCCTGGGTGACTTCTCCATGGGCCGACCGGACGCCATCAACCGGATTCTCCGCCGGCTGAGCGGGCGCAAGCACCTCATCCGCGGGAACCACGACCGCGTAACCGGCGTGGAATGGACAAGCCTCCAGGACGCAACGACCATTACAGCCGGCGGGCGAAAGTTTTACTTGCATCATTACCCCGTACGGGACTGGCCCGGTAAGTGGTCGCGCGTGCTCCATCTGTACGGCCACGTGCACGGCAACCTCCGGCCGGAGCCCGGCACGATGGAGGTTGGTGTTGACGTGTGGGGCGGGCGTCCTGTATCCGCAGAAGAGCTTGTGGTTGCCATCGGTGAGTTTAAGCCCACTCACGAGCTTCTTCAGCCATTTCGCTCGCGGAGCTGGTGCGGGTAGTTGTTGTGCGCGAGGATGTTTTCGCGTCTTGAATCCCTGGTAGCCGCCGGCGACTCCCCTACCAGGACCTATATTACAGGCTCAATCTGAAAATCCGCCTTGAGGCACACGCGGCCACCGTGCGCTCGCCATCGGCTAATCTCACGGCTCAACATGACTCGCCCGTCGTGGTCGAGGTAGTGGACGCCGTGCAGGTCCAGCGTGATGGGCTTAGCCCATCCGCAGGACTCGCCGAGAATGCGAAGCTGCCGGGCAATGGCTTGCGCTGACACGAAGAACACCGCGCCGGTGAGGTTGGCCACCAGTCCGTCGGCCGTTTCCGAGACAACCACTCGCGGCTCCGCGGCTTGCGCCATGTAGTAGACGGCCGGGATGGCGAAACCTACGACTACGGCCGCGGTAAGGCCGGCAAACACGCCGCAAAAGAGCACCGCGGCGTACAAAGCGGCTTGGCCGCTGCTGTGCTTGGCCAAGGCCACGATTTCCCGCGGATGTATCAAGGACGCACCGACCAGGCACAGCATGGCTGCCATGGCCGGCACGGGAATGGCGGCAATAACGCCCGGCAATGCCAGCGCTGCCACAAGAATGAACAAGGCGGAATAGACTGCCGCCATCGGTGTCCGGGCACCGGCGTCTTGGTGTGCCTTCGAGCGGTTGACCGAACCACCCGCAGCAAAGCCCGACAAGAACGATATCGCCACGTTGGCTACACCTTGGGCGATGGCGTCCTGGTCGATATCGACCGGCTGCCCGGACTCTTCCGCGGCGGCACGTGACACAAGAAGCGACTGAATAAGGCCCACCGCTGCAATCGCCAGGACAGCCGGTACCCCGTGCATCAAAGCGGCGCGGTACAGCGGGTCAAATACCCGTGGAGCGTCAAAGGGCAGGAGGCGGATTGCCGCGTGCCCGGCTACGAATACCTGAAGGCGCGATGCAGGCGAAATCCAGGCCATGAGTTCGTTTATCGCGAGTCCGGCCAACAGCGCTACCGGCAAGGCAAATCGGCGGATGGCTTTGGGCGCGAAGCCGCGCAACAGCACGCCGACCAGCAATGTCGCGCCGAACACCAGCAGGGAGGCCGGATGGAAGTTGCCCGCAGCCAGCGCCGCCGATACCGCGCCTTTCCATGGACTCTCCACGGCCACCGGCGTAATACCGCCGGCGTACGGAATCTGCGACAGGAGAATCTGCACGCCGACGGCGGCCATGAACGCGTCGAGAGCGGCCAGCGGAATGGTAGTGAGGTAACGGCTCAAGCCAGCCAAACCCACCAATATCTGCGTGATGCCAACGGCTAAGGTTATGACGGCAATCAGGGCCAGGTATTCATGGCTGCCGACCGCCGCAAACGATGCGGCTGCGGCCCCGAGCATCAGGCTCATGGCCGTGTTAGGCCCGGTGAGCAGGTGCCGGGACGAGCCCCAGAGGGCGGCAATCAGGGTAGCAAATATGGCCGTGTAAAGACCGTACTGGGGCGGCACTCCTACCAAGGTAGCAAACACAATGGCCTGGGGCAGTGTCAACGCCGCGGAGGCCAGACCCGCGACTGCATCTGCGCGGACGACATCCTTGTCCATGGCGGCTTGGCCCCACGACATGAACGGAAACAGTCGCGCCTGGAGCCGCCCGGGCTGCATCCAACGCATCACGGCAGCCACCCGAGTATCCCGTTGCGCGGATTGGGGTCACGCCACTGCAGCCGTATCCAGGCTGCAATGTCCTTGGCCTGCTGCGGCTTCAACGAACCTGGGCGGTCATACGGCATGTTGGCCAGGATGAAACGCTCGAGGAGTAGTTGCCGTCCCATGCCTGCGCCCCACGCAAACGAATTGTCACCCCAAAGCGGTGGATATAGGTATTTGCCGGACTTGTCCCGCAGGCCCTGGCCGGTTTTGCCGTGACACATGGAGCAGTCCGCGGCAAACAGTTGCCGGCCAGCGATTGGGTCGGGTTGCTTGCCGGTCCGCGGCATGACCGGCAAACGGGCGCCAGGGAGCAAGATGCGCTCAGGCGCGCCGGTGGCCAGCCACGAAACGTAGGCCTCGAGGGCAAGCAGCGTCTCGCTGTCTCGCGGCGGCACATAGCCGTGCAGGCTGGACACGAAGCATTGCTGAATGCGCTGGCTGAGAGTGATGACCTGGCGTACGCGCGGTTCGTACTTCGGGTAGAGACCCGCCGCGCCCCACATCGGGATGGCATCAGGCCGGCGGCCGTTGTCCAGATGACAGCTGCCACATGACAAGCCGTTCCCCGCATAGCGGGGAGCATACTTCGGGGTGTCCCTGAAGATATCGTACCCTTGGTGCACGAGAGCGCCGAAGGCGCCGCGCGGCATGGCGGTTACAGGTGGCGGCTGAAACGCCCGGGCCGCCAACGGCACGGCCAACAAAAATGACAAAATGGCTCCGCGAATTGGTTGTAGGGTCAAGGTTCTGTCCTCAATTATGACTTGATGTTGTACCCGTTTGTCGTGGGAGTTGTTTCTGCAGGAACGCCCTCATCTGTTCCGGGTTCGGCCGGTGGCGCGGGTTGAAGTCCATGGCGGGGGCTGCACCGGAGGTCTTCAACTTGTGCAGGGCGGCTTCACGCCACGCCACGAAGAAGTTGTAGAGGTTGTCCTCGGCGGTCTCGGTGGTCGTAAGCCCCGCATACACGCGAATCCATACGTTCTTCGGTAGATACAGGAACAGGGTCGGGACGATGGAGACATGCAGGAGATGCGCCGGCAGAAGGCTCCGCGCCGCCGACACGCAATGCCGCGCGAAGGCCTTGTCGCAAGGGCCCTTGAGACTGGCCTGCCAAATCGTAAGGCCTGTGTCACGCTCGAAGCCCTGCATGGGCGGAACCTCGCCCTGGCAGTAGGGGCAGTCGGCCTTGGTGAACAGGATAAGCACCCCACCAAACCGCCGAATGGCCTGCCAGGCGGCGGCCTTGTTCAGGCTATGCGTCGAAAAAGCGAGCCGCAGACCATACGCAGAGATGGGCGCCGTGGCGGTGCCGCTCAAACTTGGGTCCTGCACGGTGTTGTACTGCCACACGCGCGTGGCGGTGATGGCTTGGTCAACCACCCATCGGGTGTACCGCTGCACAGCCTTCACGGCCTTCTGGTTGTTGGGATGGATGACCATGCGATGCAGCAGGGCGTCGCGCTCCTTCGTCTGAAAGGCAAAGCTGTGGGGCGTCAGAAAGCCGCAACGCGCAGTCCAGGTCGCCGTATGCCGACAGGCCCGTTTTCTTGCCGGGGCTGCAGTGACCGCACGGGGCCTTGGCGCCGGCTGAATGTGGTGTGTGTTTACGGGAGGCGACTGGTAAAACCAGTATCCGCGCGCGCCGCTCTGCCCGCTGGTGCCGGGAAACGACACGGCAGCTTGCATTGCAGGCCTAGTGGCTTGTGCGGCCGCCGGCCAAATCGCCGACACAGTTGCCAGGCCCACCAGCACGGCTGTGCCCGCTGTCTTGCGCCAACTCATTAATGTCTGGCCGTGGTCCATAGGGGTTGTATTGTCCCGATGATTTGCTGCCGTCTCACCAGCCCGAAATAGCGCGAGTCGTAACTTTGCGGTACGCGCGTGGAACCGGCATAGAACTGTCCAGGCGGAATCCGTGTGTCATTCCAGTGCATGTGGTACGGTACGGGCCGGCCGTCTGGTGCGCGGTGCAGGGCACAGCCGAGGGCGCGCTCCCTGCCACTGCGGCGCCGGACGGTCACACACCCCTGACGAGTCGTCAGGATGTCTCCCGGCTTACCTTCGACGCGCTTGATGAATGGCGTACCGTCCGGGTAGGGCGCTACGTGCCGGTCGAGGCAGGTGAGCCGTGTAATGCCTGCCAATGGGCCTCGTGTAACACGTACGGGTGTTAGCGGGCAGCTGTAATGAAACTGCACCAGCGCTCCATAAGGGAGGCGGCGGACCGGGATGGGGCCTGTCACATGCACCAGGTACAGTCCGCGCGGCTCCGACGGCGTGATATTCCATACGAGCCGCCACGGACTGTACCGAAGCGCTGCCAGAGCCACCGTAACGCCTACCAGCGCGATAGCGACCAGGTGCCTACATTGCAGGCCGCAGGGCCTACGGGATGACATGGGCCGCAGCGTGACGCTGTTGGGCATCGAATGCCGCTGCAGACCGCCGCTCCTGTTTCTTGGCCCGCGCGCGTAGCGCGGCGTCAAGCTGGCTCAGCGACATAGTCGTCGCTGCAACCCCGTGCGTCAGGTACTGCGTGAGGTCCACCGTTGGTACCTTGGCCGGTAGCCCGAGCTTGGTCAGAACCGTTTTGGTGATGTCCGGGACCGACCCGGCGATGACGGCCTGCTTCACCAACACGATGGTCCCAGGCCCGGCGACCTTGCGAATGGTGGCGCGCATCTCACGGCCGACGCGAAACAGTTTGAGCGTGACACGCCGCCGGGCCGCCGGGTGATTGCCGTGTCGCGTCAAAAGCTTCGAGGCCAGGGCGCGCTCGGCGTTCGCCAGCTCCACCGGGTCGATAGTGACGATTCGCGCCGTCGGAGCCTGCGCGGACGTATTCCCGGGCGACCCTTGGATATGCACGGCGCCAACCGCAACAAGCAGCGCCGCCACGATTATGGCCAGGACGAGGAACACCGCGCTGTCGCGTATCTCTTTGCCGACAATGGCTAAAGCCTCGGATATGGCTTTACGAATTTTCTGCAGCATATGTGCACTCCTATCGTGCTAGTTCAGTCCCGCCAAAAACGCCTGCATGTCCTGCGGCACGCCCATGTTGACGGCCCAGTGGCCGCCGCGCTCCTGGTAAAGCAGTGTCGGCGTACCGTCGCTCTGCAGCTGCTGCATCTCGTGCAGATGCCGCTGAAGCGCTGCGGCCACAAGAGGCGTCGGTTTGACCGGCGTGATGCCGCCCTCTTCCGCGCCGGTGTTGAACCGGGACTCGTCCCGCGCCAGCGCGGCAGCCCGGTTGTGCGCCATCAGGATGGCGGCGGCTTTGCCGGCGCTCGACGGTTTCAGGAACCCGACCGGCACGTAGGTCACGCGCAGGCGTCCGGCCTGAACAAGCGGCGCAAAACTCTCGTACAGCTTGTGGCAGAAGATGCAGTTCGGGTCGAAGAACACGATGACACTCGGTCCGGCATGCCCGACAGGTACTACCGCGTGGTCCGAGCGAACGGCCGCCGCGACAGCGGCGATGTCCGGCTTGGGCGCATACTTCTGGTACAGTGTTTGCGTGGCATTCACACCGCTCGGGGTGATGAGGCCGCCGACCAGGAGGTAGCCATGGAGTCCGTAGAGGACTTCGTACTGTCCGTGCTGGGACACGAGATAGCCCTGCAGGCCGTCCGGCGCCGGGAACGTGCGCACGATGTGCGCCACGCCCAAAGACACGAGGCTTTGCAGCGGTTTAGGCACGGCGCTGGCAACGGCGTTGTGCGCCGCAGCCGAGATACAAGCCGCATCGTGACAGCTGTCCGCGCGCGCCGTTATAGCAGAGCTCATGACCAATAAGGCCACCAGTCCTCCTGCGATTCTTTTTATGACCATTACGGATTCTCCTGTGTAGTGGTGTTTTCCTGTCCGGTACCCCGCAGGATGCCGCGACTCGGCAACGGCACGGCGCGCCCTTGAGCCGCCAGCGCCTTTGCAAAATCCTTGTCCTCGTCCATGAACTGCACGACGACGAGCGCCAGCAACTCGCGCTGGCTTATATCCGTGCCGGTGCTTTTCGCCACATATTGGCGATAGGCCTCGAAACGGACGGCCTCGCTTTCGACCAGGGTAAAGTCCAGGCGGACCTTCTTTTCCTGGACTGGTACGTTTTTGATTTTCACTTCGTGTTCTCCTTCATCGTTGGCCTGCAGTGCGATGCACACCTATAGGCCCCCTTATTTTTTCGCCTGCAATGAAGGCCTGTTGTTAGTGGCCGGCGGCGACGGAGGCCGCCAGCCCGCGCGTGAACAACAGGCCGCCGGCCAGGCCATTTTGCGTGGCCTGTTGGGCGACGACGCGCTGAATCTGCTGGATGTTCAGGAACATCCCCTCCTCCAGATAAATCTCGCGATTCATCACGCTGGTGTCGGCCTTGGTTTGCTTTTGCAGTTGGTCCGTGATTTTTTGGATAGCCTGGAAAGCTCCTGGGCCGGGGGAGCCTGAGGCCCCATACACATACGCGGAGGCGTCACTGAGGCCCCGCACGGTCACCGCCCGGGCAATTTCGAGCGCAATGAGGGTGCTGTAGGTGTGGACAAGCCGGCTTGCCACCCCGGGATAGACCGCGGCCAGGTCAACCATTTGATAGACCGGCAGCGGGGTCAGCTGCATGAGCGCCAGCGCCGGCCCCGCGATGGGTCTGTTGGTTTGAACATCGTGAACGGCCTGGCCGAAATCCACCGCCACGTCGTACAGGAGCCCGTTCTGGCCCAGTAACCCGAACTGCGCGTTGTTGGCCAACGAGGCGATGGTTGGCGTTTGGCTGGGTAGCTCGAACGGCCCGTTACAGGCCTCGAGATAGGATGGGCCGCCCGCTGATGTCTCATAAGGCGTCCACGCTGGCGCTGCCACCCAGTCTGTACTTCCCTGCAGCGTGCCACAGAGATAGACGTGGTCCTGCAGATAGTGAGCCTGCTGCTTTTGCTTATAGTCAAAAATCAGGCTGGAGTAGGCCGTTCCGGCATATTTTGATGCAGCCAGGAGACCCGCGGTCGTTCCCGGCTGGGTGCCGTACAACAGCGCCTCGATGTAGGCATGCGGGCTTAGGGTCCTCGGGTAAAATCCTGTCAGCGCGGAGCCGTTGGCGTTCTTGACGCTAAAGCCAGTCATGCTCAAGATGAGGTCCTTTATGTCCGTATCGGCGTAGCCCTGTTCGGTCAGTAAGGCCCATTCCGTATTGCCGTAGATGGCGGCGTTGTCGGCCTCGGAGGACGCCTGCTGCGAGGGCTGCAAACTGTTGAGCCAGCTGTTCAACGTAGTCACTGCGGATTGGGCGGTCGAGCAAAGACCGCTCAGGGCTTGGTCATAATCGGATGTCTGGCCGGAATTGGCGGCCGATTTGGCGCACACGTGCTGGGTTGCCGTAACCTGGCTCGAATTGCGCAGACCGTGAATCCCTGCGGTCTTGGCTGCTGCGTTCACTAAGTTCGTCGCGATGGCGCAGCTGTTAGCGCCGAGTTGATTGGCTATCTGCGCGAGCTTCTGCATGGAGTCGAGGATGTCCGCGCACATCGGGCAGAGACTGCGGATGGCAAGCTCCATGACATAACCTTCAGCGTTTTGCATGACGTCCGTCACCAGCTGCTGGAACTGCGCGCCGTTGATGAAGCTGAAACCGCCGAAGTAGAGACTGATGCCGCCGCAGCCGGCGTTCAGGCTAGGGGGTTGGAGCGATATGAGCTGCACGGAGGATGTCGGTACCCAGACGTGCAGACTGCCGGCCACCATGATGCGCCGGGTGCCAGTCGAATAGCTGCCGGCCCCGGAATAACTGGAGGTCAGGCTCTGAAACGCCTGCGACGCCGAAATGGAGGCGCGCGCGAACGGCCCGCCGAGCAGCAGGCCGGCGAGCAGGGTGAGCAGACTTACGACGGAGCGAATGCGCAACTGCGTGTCCTCTAAGGAAGAAGTTTCCGCCTATAGCCCAGACCAAAAATTCGTGCTGCGCAGCTTGTCGAAATCCCACCTTAGGGACAGCGCCACGCCAGCCAGGCCATACCAAAAGCGACCACCACAAGCTCCAGCTCGTGACGGCCGGACTGCCACCAGCCAAGAGAGTGGCGCTTATGCGGAAACAGCCAGGGGATACCCAGGGGATTCGGCCAGTCAGTGAGCAGATGACTGAGACCGCCGGCCGAAAACCCGGCAAGGGCCGCGTCTACCCAGTCCGGCGAGGATGCTTGCGCTAACCGCCACGAGGTCCACGCGGCAAGGCCCGCCCACAGCAGCCCCCAGTGCGTCAGGGTGCGGTGATTCACCCAGCGGAACCGGCCGGCATACTCCAGCCGGTCCGGCGCCACGCCGCCAAACCATCCGGCCGGAATGGCCAAAAACCAGGCGGAACCCGGCAGTAGCGCGCGAACTGCGGCGGCCGCGCAGAGACCGGCGGCAATGCCGACGAGGTGATGGCCGGTACGTGTCATGCGGCGTCGACCCAAGCCCTCAAAGCCGGCTGACATTGTAGGCCGAATGGCCTAGGGCTTCGTTCAACGATTCGAGCCACAGCGCCTTCGCCGCTGCCGGAGCCAGGCACAACACCACTTGGAGCGGCCAGTCATCCATTGCAGGCCGAATGGCCTGTCTGTAGGTGGCGTTGATATGCCATCGCCCTTGCGAGGGTAGCAAGGCCCACGCCTCTTCTCGTAAGGCCAGCAGGTCTGCCTGGTGGACGAGACCCCTTTCAGTCTCGCCGGGGCAAGGAACCTGCAGGTGCGCATAAATGGCGCGCAGCACCCGGTCTTCCATGCCCGAAAAACCATATAGCCGGCGCTTGACAGGCGTTACGACATCGCCTACATAGGCCTCGGCCGCGTCGTGCAGCAGTCCATGAATACGCAGTGAGTCTGGTAGGTGGTCAGCCACCCGAACACAGTGCTCGGCCACGGAGTAAAAATTCCGCACGTGGCCGTTGAACCGGCACTGCATGGATAGTGCATGCGCTATATCCATCCTGGATATAGTTGCCGGGTCCGGGTGCCTTACATCGACGTAACGACCTGAACACGTCTCAACAGTTGACCCGCATCGGCCCCGTCGAATTGTGTCAATTTTGTCTAAGATAAACATATCTAATAGTCCTCCAACCCCATGGAGGCCTATTAGGCCCTGCCAAAATTTGAACCTTTGCGCGCCGCGTTTTTGAGCAACCCATCACTGTGGGCCGATAGTGGGGGCCAGGGGTGACAGGCTGCAGAGACTCAAGGCAAAACTTGACGGATATGGTCTGCCAGACTGCCAGCCAACGCGTCGATGCCGGTCTCGTACGCCGGCAGGAACACGTAAATATCAACCCCGTATCGCACCATGGCATTCACACCCTCCACCTCCGAGCCGCGAAAATCCGTCCGATAGCCGATAACCGGGTGACCGTGCGCTCGCGCATGCACGATTTCCATGCACGTACCCGAGTCGACGTCCGGGCCATCCAGGCAGGCCACAAGGACGTCGCAAGTAGAAGCCTGTTCCACGCAATCCGCCGAGACTGCGGCCAGGTCGGGTAGCAAGACCTCTGCGCGACGCTGCGGCAACACGCACAGCGCGTCGGGCATCAGCCGCATGAGCGCTGCGGCAAGCGCCATGTTGTGATTGCGCTCGGCAAGCGAAAACAGCGGCCCCGCCATGTAGATGCGCGGCGCTCGTGCTTCCTCACGTGCTTTCGTTGCCTCAAGTGCGTATCTGTGGCAAGCGACCCTGGAACCTTCGGCAACCTCTTTCGGAATCAAGCTCTCGCGAAAAAATACCCGCTCGGCAAATTCTGCCTTCTTGCCTTCGTTGAACTCCGCCGTCGGCCGGTGATAACCCATCACTCTGGTCCAGACCTCGCAACGCTGGCGCTCATCCTCACGCAAAGCATCAGGCAGGTCCTCGCGCGGACCGTCGCTCGTGGGCCGTCGCTCTCCGGCTCCGGACAGGGAGTCAGTCGGCTCGGCAGCCCGCGCAGCTTTTTGCGGCGCCTGTTGAAAAAGCCGGGCGTAGTGTTCCAGGCAAGGCGTCAGTGGTCCGGCCTGTAAAAGCTCAGTACAAGTGAAAAGTTGCACCTCGCGGCCGTATGCTTCTCCGTCCTGAAATGTACAGTGGCTCAGGTTGGCATGGCGCAAATTCAGGGCCAACCGGACTTCAAGGGTGTTATTGTCGAGGTCAAGAAAATGCGGGCCTACTAGAGTTTCCATAAATACGCCATCCACGTACACGTCGACGATACGCGTAAAATCCGAGTCATTCTCCGCAACTTGCGGTCCGTGGCTTGCACAGTCCAGGTCAACATACTCTATGGCCATTGGATGGAGCGAGCGCGCCATCAACTGCTCAGTTTTTATGCGCTCGGCGTATTCCGGGCTGATATAAGCGCCATGTACAAACGCCAAGGCTACCGAGGAGGTGGTACGTTCCTCGACGTTCGACTCCTCGCTAATTGCGAGCAGCTCTTCATTCAGCTCACGCATGGCCGTAAGCCCGGGCAAAGCGTCACACCGGCCTGCCGGCTCCGTCAAGTATCCGGCACAAGTGGGAGCGCCGGGGTCTTTGCGCAACAACACCAGCTTACCGCCGACCCATAAAAACGCGCCAGCGGATACGAGATACAGCTCGGGGTGTCGTGTGCGCGTCAGTCCGGCCTGCATGTCCGGTACCAGTAAATCCTCCGGGTGCCCGTACTCGCGGCGATATTTCTCGTTGAGCCACACCACGGGGCTGTGGCTCGATACACTTACGGTTAAATGGCTTCCTTCCATGACTGTGACGCGGGCCGTAATGTACACCTTGTCGCGTACCGCCGCCGGCGTACGGCCTGCCAATACGTCTCCGACGGTGAATGTATTGGTTCCCATAGGTTATGGCTCGGTTTTCTTACTGTCGACAAGGTTCTCGTGGGCCTGGTTGCCCGGATGGCCGGGAGACACTCCTGTGTTCGTGGGAGTGCCCACTACGCGCCGCGCAAAACGCGCGCCGGCTTCGCGCCGGGCCTTGCTCTTTTCAGCAGTTTTCTCGCTGAAAAACGTGTAAAGGAAAAGGCCCGCAATAAGGATGGCCGGAAACCACAGCCAGGACGGCGCGGGCGTGTGTCTGACAGGCCTTTCAACCGGGGCGGGGACTCCGGCATAGCCCGGCAGCGGAGCCTGCGCGGCCGCTGCGCGCACATGCGCGCGATGAGCGTGTTTGGTCTTTGCCGTCTTCGTGGCCAAGTGCGCCGCCCGGACACTGCGAGCCCGCGCGATGTTGAGCTGCTTGAAGCTCACAGGCGGCAATGGTGTTGGCAGCAGTGCGCGCGGCATTTAGTACGTCCCCATGCGCATGGCGATGCGGTAGTTATGCCCGCCTCCGCGGAGCACGGTGAAGTTCGTGATGTGGGCCTTGAGCAAGGTTGCCACGTCCTGGCGAGCCTTGGCGGCAACGTCCACGACCAGCAACCGATGGCCTGACACCTGGGCAATATCTCCCATGCGCACCAGCGCGTTGCGGCTGATGTGCCAATATCGCCCCGGCAACAGAGGACGCGCTGCCGGGCGCGGCCGCACATCCACGACTAACGACGGGGCGCTGGCCCACAGGTGGGCAAATTGGCCGGGTTCGGCCAGGTGGCTTGCTATGACATGCACAACAGTTCTCCTTTCGTATGGGTGGCGCGGGTCCTGCTGTCATAGGCCCCGCCCAAAATTCGCGCTCAGGCATTACCCCCCTTACGGCCGCGCGAATCCTTGCCAAGGCCTATATGCCCCGTGTCTTAACGACAGGAGAGACTTTATGGAGAGAGAACTGACCGTATGGGAAACCCGGCAAGCCCCCGCTGATGTGGTACCGGGCCTTCCCGCGGGGTGCCCGCTGCGCTGTACGGTGGTCGTTGCGGTAGACCGCCGGCGGACCGTGCGATTCGTCGGGCGCATCTATGTAGGATTCGCCGCCTCCGGTGGCGCGCGGCCTTTGGTGTTTGGGCAATGCATGCACACTATTGTGGGTGCGGCCCATGCCGGCAGCAGTTTTTGCCGAGGGCAAAAACAGCAGTTGGCGGAGATTGAACAACTTGCCGGCCTGTGGGCCCGGTGCCACCGTCAGAAGCTGACCCGCCTCACGCCTGCAGACCGCCTGTCCGTTTTGGCTTTGACGGGCACCGGGAGGATAGCGGCATGACTCCCCGTTCGGTGGGCAATGCCACTCGGGGCAATTATTTGAAGTACCGCGGGCGTTGTTACGAGCTGTCCAAAACGACCTTCCCGACTACTCCATTATCACAGGCCGCTCGGCCTGCAATAGGAGAGGGCCCCTTGGGCTCTTGTCATCGGGAAGGAACCTTTGTTTAATTTTAGTTCTAGCAGAAACATTTTTCAAGGCCCCGCGCGCGCTGCGTGCGGGGCATTTTGAAGATGGAGCCGCCGGGCGGAATTGAACCCCCAACCGTCGCCTTACAGGGGCGCTGCTCTGCCAGTTGAGCTACGGCGGCGAAACTGCTGGCCTCTCATCTCAACTGGCAGAGATAAAAGGCAAGTCTCGCCTCTATGGCGCTCTGCCAGTTGAGCTACGGCGGCATATTCCCTCGCAGAGGGCTTGGTGCGTAATGTTGGTGGAGCCAGCGGGTTTCGAACCCGCAACCATCTGCTTGCAGGGCAGGTGCTCTCCCGGTTGAGCTATGGCCCCCCCCCATTGTGACCCGCACATC
>JAPTWT010000141.1 GCA_028064935.1 Gammaproteobacteria bacterium
CGCATTTGGCCAAGTGGCGGAGGTTGTACTGAATGGACTCAGTGCGCCCGATGGTGCTATTGGTCGGTATGCTTGAGTGTTGGGCTCGGTAATATTGGTTTTTTGAGTACACGCGCCAACCGTCAGTGCGTTCCACGACTGGCCGGGATCGTGAATGCCATCAGTGATATTGCTATTCGGATACTCTCGCCAAGCATTGAGATCGTCGACATTCCCGCCGGCAACTACGATCAGACGCGGGGTCATCCCCTCCCCCAAGAAATCGCAAGCCAGGCTGTCCAGCGCAGCAGACCATGCTGATGGGCGGCCACGGTCGCGGTTGTCTTTGGCCGTAACAGCCATGCTAAACACCCGACGGCGATGCGGGGCATTAACCTCAGGACGAGCCGCAGCCTCGATCGTTAGTTCACCGAAGGGCTCACCCTGATTTGAGTGATCGCGGTGAAGCAGCTTCACCGACTCCAATCGATGACCAACGGCCAGAGGCATATTGGATGACATTGGTTCGGTTAGGTCACCGTAGATCGCCAGCCCTGCCATTTGGCTACCATGCCCGTCGTCATCCTGTGCCCCCCACGCATCGTTGTTGGTGTGGATGTCAACTTCGTCAATCACCGGCATCAAAAGCGGGTGTCGCCGATTCACTCCCGTATCGAGAATGCACACGTGAGGTACCTCACCTGTCGCATAGTTTGTTCGATTCAGGAGATCCTGTACCCAGTCGTTCTGCTCAGACAGCGTCATACTGTATGCGCTCCATTAACCCCACCCTCCCATACCCGGCCTCACGCTGATATCGTGTGGCCATGGATGGACCGATCGTTAGGACGGGCAACCGGAGTGGGCAACAGGTCTTTAACAGCCAGGATGGGTATGGTCTTACCCCGGCGCCCGGGGTGGGGTGATGAGGTCAGCGACGGGGCGTTAAGTGGGGCAACGTCGGGTCGGAGGTGAGGTTCATGGGCAGCAGCGCCTCGAGGTCTTCGACAGTGCAAGCCTTGGGGAGATCGGTGAAGATCCGGCACAGGTAATGATAGGGTTCGAGCCCTACCGCCTTGCAGGTCTCGATGAGGCCATAGAGGTTGGCGGAGGCCTTCGCGCCGGCCACGGTGTCATGGAATAACCAATTCTTTCGACCAAGACAGAAAGGTCGAATCGCGTTCTCGGTCGCGTTGTTATCGATCGAGATACGCCCATCGGTGAGATACACGACGAGCTTGTCCCATTCGTTCGCAAGATACGCCAAAGCTCGGCCCAAGGCGCTTTGCGGCGGGACGCCGGGGCGATGGATAGCAAGCCAGGTCTGGAGCGCATCCCAGAGCGGCCGGGCGTGCTCTTGACGATAGCGATGACGGTCTTCGGGCGTGAAGTCACGCGCCGCCTTCTCCACGGCATAGAGCTTCTGGATCTGGGCGAGCGCCTCCTCGGCCAAGCCTTTCTTGCGGTGCTTACCCTGAGATTTGATCACCTCGTCGAACTTCCTGCGGCAATGCGCCAGGCATCCGGCATGTATGAGTCCCTGGGCACGCACAACCGCCCCGTAACCCGCATAGCCGTCGGTTTGGAGGAGACCCTGGAAGCCTTCGAGCAGGCGCAAGGGCACCTCCTGGGAACGGCTCGGGTCGTAGTCAAAGAGGATGATGGGCTGACCGGGCGGTCCGCCCCGTTGCACCCACAGATAGGACTTTGACTCGGCGGCCTTGCCCGGCTCCTTCAAGACCTGCACCGGGGTCTCGTCCATCTGGAGGATGTCGTAGGCCAAGAGCCGGTCACGCAGGAGGTTGATCAAAGGCTGGATCAATTCCGTGCCCACCTGCACCATCCAGCGGGCCAAGGTCGCCCGGGGGAGATCGACGCCGATCCGCGTCAAGATCTGCTCCTGGCGGTAGAGGGGCAAGGCATCCTGGTATTTGGCCACCACGATATGGGCGAGTAGGCCGGGACTGGCCATGGTCTTTGGTAACGGCTGTGGGGGCAGCGGGACGATCTTCACACCCGACAGGTCGTCCTTCCCTACCCCATACTTCAGGCGCACATGGCGCAATACCCGGATCGTGGCCGGCACGATGTCGAGCTGCTCGCTCACCTCTTCGCCGATCACCACCAGCGGCCGCCCATCGGAAGCCCGACGCTCGTCTTCGGGGAGCTCGTGAATGATATCCACCCGGGGAAGAGCGGCCGGCAAGGGCTTCCGATAGCCCCGGGCTTTACGGATGTGGCCTGCCACCACGCGCTCGACGACCGGGGCCTCCTCGGCCGCGAGGGCCTCCCGCTCAGCCTCGACCTCGGCCTCATCAAAGAGCCCCATCTGCGGGCTTGGGCCCTTCTCGCTGCGCGCGCTATAGCGTCTTGCGATCGCGAGGTTCAATTGTTCCTGTAGGCGCTCGACGCGCATGGTGAGGTGCGCGATCGTCTCATCGCGCACGGCGATCTGCGTATCCTTCTCCCGGATGAGATCCGCCACGAAACGCTGGAGAGATTCGGCGTCTTCTGGCAGCGTCTTTGTGGTATCATTCATGGCAACCATTATACGATAATCGAAACGATAATGCACCCCCATGGCCACGCCTTTTTGTTAGGAAACACGCTGATACACCAAGGACGGATGCGGCTTCATGAGCGTGATGTCATAGCCTGCGAGCAGCCACTGGAGCTGCTCGTCTGTCAGTGTCAGGACCGCCTCCGTGACCTTGCGGGGCCAAGCGAAGCGCGCCGCCTCCAGGCGCTTGACCCAGAGCGCAAAGCCGGTCTGATCCCAATAGAGGATCTTCACGCGGTCACGCCTACGGTTCGTGAAGACAAAGAGGGCGCCGGTCAAAGGCGACAAGGCCATCTCTTGCTCCACCCGCATAGCGAGCCCATCGATCCCCACCCGGAAGTCGATGGGATCACGGTGCAGGTAGACAGCCGGGGGGTCTATGAACATGCGCATGGGAATCAGGCCTCCAGGGCAGTCAGGAGGGCGGCCACCCACGCCGGGGACACGGACGACGAGAGCGTCAGGGAGGCCTTGCCGACCGTGAGCGTGACATGGTCGGCCGTAGGGCCGACCGGTGCTTGCGGGCCCCGGGGTGTGATCGCCACCGGCACGAAGGCCGGCTGCGAGGCGCCCCGCGTCCGGGAGGCCGCACGCAGACGTCGGTGGTACCGATAGAAGGGCGACAGTGAGATGCCGTGGCGGGCACAGAAGATCTTCACGCTCTCGCCGGAGGCCTCCTGCTCCCGAAAGATCTGTTCCCACTCGATGATTGATCGTCGGGTCGTGGTCATGCGCGCTTTCTCCATCAATGTGATGGGCGGGAAGCGTAACGGGATCAGGGGAACTGCGGCAGGGTGGGGTCTATGGAGCGCTTACGTCATACTGTCGAAGAACTCAGCGGTTTCCTTTGCACGACGGATTTCCGCCACGTGGTTGAGCAACAACATCGACTGCGTAATCTGCCGTTTTGAGCCCCGCATATGCAAGACAGTACGCTCAGGAAACTTGATCACCTTGGACGACAATTCAAAACCGATACCTGTAGCCACGGTATGGAAACGCGACAGAGTGTCCGCACGGTTATCCCTAACGGGTAGCCAAATTTCCCACCAGATGACTTGGTCTTCATCGGTTGGGAGAACAGCCGAGTCGTCTGTCCAGAGGGCCTCAAATGTGGCAGAACGCACTTCCTGAATGGTGTTAACCAAGGCTTTGTGGTCGAGCGATTTCTTGCCATCCGCAGTACGCTTTTCTGCCAAGTAATCCTCAATGATCCGTTCAAAAGCATCGAGTTTTCCGTCGGGCACAAAGACTGTAGCAAAAGTGACATTCTCTTCGTGACGAATATTCAACAGCTCAATTCGCTCACGTTGTCTGGACAGACTTTCGAACGCCAATTCAACATCCGGCTGGCTCTTGAACTGAATCTGTATGCCAAAGCCCGTCTCCAGTCCGGCATTTCGTTGTGCCTGAGTTGCATTTGCTGCCAGAGTCTTCAAGCCAGCAAGCTGCCTGAGCAACGCCTGCCCATGCGCTTGGCGATCAGGCATTGGAGGCGGCTCACGGCTGCCGGCCACCGTGGATCTGAAGCGTTCGGTCTGAGCCGTATCGGTTAATAGGAAGTGGGGGCGTGAGTCAGTTTGTTGTTCTGGCAT
>JAPTWT010000036.1 GCA_028064935.1 Gammaproteobacteria bacterium
GGGGCTCGCGAACGCGGGGATGTTAGAGGCGCTCATGACCGGCCAGTCCTTCGACCCGTTCCAGACGTCGTGTGGGCGCTGTACCTCGTTCGACCAGGGGCCGCAGCGCTGCCTGCGCCACGACCGGAAGACCTTCGCGTTGAACACCTGCGGGGAGTTTAACCCGGCGGATGGCGGGTTGTTGATTCTTTAACCTCCTCTTCCCTTACTCCCCCTGTTAAGGTAGAGTCCGTGTCAATCCGACTTTAGGTCCTTGACATTGACGAATCTCGCACCGCTGTTCTCCAGTAAGTCCTGCGAATGGGCCACGCCGCAAGCCCTGTTCGACAAGCTCAATGACGTCTACCACTTCGATCTCGATGTCTGTGCAACGTCTGAAAACGCGAAATGCCCTCTGTTCTTCGATAAAGAGGCCAACGGGTTGGCGCAAGAATGGTGGGGGACGGCGTGGATGAACCCTCCCTATGGCCGCGAGATCGGAGAATGGGTTAAAAAGGCGTATGAAGAATCCTTGAAGGGCACCACAATTCTCTGTCTCTTGCCGACGAGAACGGATACACGGTGGTTCCATGACTACTGCCTGAAAGGGGAGGTTACTTTTCTCCGCGGGCGCGTGAAGTTCGGAGGACATAAAAACAACGCGCCGTTCCCCAGCATGTTGGTGCTGTTTAAGGCGGTCTAGGCACTCCAT
Source organism: Gammaproteobacteria bacterium (assembly GCA_028064935.1). Next base: position 692 of record JAPTWT010000036.1, read on the forward strand.
CCTTCTTCCTTTAGCCTCTCCCGAAACCCCCTCTCCCACTCGTAAAAGCCCGCAAGCCCTTCACTTTCTCCGAACTCTACTGTAAAGTCGCTGTCAATCGGCCTTTAGGCCCTTGACAACCGGGAAACGCCATGCCTGAGAACACGCCGCCGAACGACCCTACTCCTGAGTTCGACGGTCTGCCTTCTCCCGGCTTCGACGGCCTTCCTTCCGTCCAGACGGTCCCCGGTCTCACCATCCGCGATCTCTCGGTCGACCAGTACATGGAGACCCTGACCTACAGCGCCAAGGGGTGGGGGGCGCGGCCCGACCCGCTCAAAGACGTCCTAGACGAGATCATTAAGGGCATCACCGCGCCGCCGTCGATGATGAGCTACGCGCGCATTAGTTACATGCCGGAGATGCACAATGCCGGCGTCATGCAGTGGCCGGGGATTCCGCCTGAGGCATTGAAGAAGGTCGCGAAGGAAAACCTCGCCCCGCAGATGATCATTAACATGCGCATCGCAGACGTCATGCGCTATTCACAACTCTCTAACCAGCCGTGGAAACCCGGTTGGAAGATCCACCCCCGCTTCGATAGAGACAAACCGAACGAACAGACGATGAAGGATGTGCGCGAGGCCGAGCGGTTCATCGCGAACTGCAACATCGAGACCGGGTGGGAGGCTGTGCGCGAGCGGGACAAGACAGGCCTTACGGGCCTCCAACGCTTCTTATCCATGATCGTGCGCGACTCGCTGACCTATGATGGCATCGCCGTTTGGACCGACATGGACCGGCGAGATAAGGTCAAGGCCTTCAAAGCCCTACCTGCCTCACAGATTCGCTTGGCCGGAGAGAAGGGGTACAAGACACCGAAGAACGAACCCATGCCGGACGTGTTCGCCGTGGGCGTGGACGACGCGGGCAATGTTATCCATACCTTCACCCGTGACGAGTTGATTTGGTATGTGCGGAACCCTCGAACGGACCCCGGTGTTTATGGCTATGGGTGCCCGGAAATTGAACAAGGCATGCGCCTTATTCAAGGCTTCACCAATGCCTTAGACCTCAACGTGGATGCGTTCAACAGAAACTCCGTGCCCAACGGCATGATGCTCCTGACCGGCAAGGGGTGGAATCAACGGCAGTTAGACGTCCTCGCCCGCAACTGGACGAACTTGAAGTCCGGCAATACGAAGACCTGGGCCCTCCCCGCACTGGTCGTCCCACAGGAAGGCAAGATCGAGATCCTGGATCTCACGAACATCAAGGGCAAAGAGGTCTACTACCAGGACTTCATGAACATGGTGGTCGGTGCCTTCTGCACGCTGTACTGCTTTCCTGTCACCCGTCTGGGGTATCGCATCTCCGGCAAGGGACCCGACTCAAAGCCTGACGGCGCCGCCGCCGAGTGGATTGTCGATGAGAACGATCCGGGCTTAGCCCCGCTGCTGAACCACCTAGAGACCCTGTTCAACGAGTACATCCTGTGGACCCGCTGGCCAGAACTGGAGTTCAGCTTCACCGGCAAGTCGCCCAAAGAGGATGCGCGCGAGTACGAGCTCCGGTCGCTGGCCATGACGGTCAACGAGCGCCGCAAACAGGCCGGCCTCGCTCCGTTGGAGACCGACGCTCCGCCGCACATGAAGGATTTCGTCATGCTCCTCGGCATGTGCCCGACCGACCCAGCACTCGCCGGTGTGTTCCAGTCCATGGCCGCCACCTTCTTGGGCGGGGACGGCGGCGAGAATGGCGAGAAGAACAACGCGGTCTTCCCGCATAAGAAAGACCCCGCTGCGTCAGAAAACCACGGACACACCAGTGGTGTGCGCCGCCCTAATGAACCGAAACCCTAAGGAGAAAGACCATGCACTACCGAAACGGACGTGAAGCGAAGGTGGTATAATTGAGGGATGAAAATCAGCGGCATTTACTCGATAACCAATACCGTAAGCGGCAAGAAGTATTACGGTAGCTCCGTGAACGTGTGGCAACGCCAGAGACAACACTGGCACGCACTACGGCGGGGTAAGCATCATAATCCGCACCTTCAGTCCGCATGGGATCAATATGGTGAATTGGCCTTCGTTTTTGCGCTTGTGGAAAATGTAAACCCAGAGAGCTTGGTGCTTATCGAGCAACAATATTTGGATGGTAATCATGATGGCTATAACATCTCCAAGTGTGCTGAGGTGACGACTAGGGGGCTAAAGTGGTCATTAGAAGCAAGAAAGAGGATGAGCGCTACACGCAAGGGTTGCAAACTATCTGACGATCACAAAAAAGCTTTGAGTGTAGCAGCAACGGGAAGGCGAATGACTGATGAGCAAAGGCTTAATGTGAGCGCGCGAATGAAAGGGTGTCCCGTCAGTGATGCTGCCAAGGAAAAAATCTCTGTCACCATATCAGGCCTATGGGGAAATCAAGAATATCGAGAAATGATAGTTTCTGCACAAAACGCCGGTAAAGCCACGGATATAGCCAGAAGCAATTATTCGGCTGCAATAGCCGCTCGGTGGTCTGATCCGGAGCAAAGAAAGAAAATGAGCGTTGAACGAAAGGCCCGTTGGGCTGACCCCAAGTATCGGGAGAAGATGATCGAGAAACGAAGAATACAAGGGCAAAAATTGCGCGAGCGTAACGCGCTTAAAAAGGAGAAAGAAAATGCATTATCGTAATGGCAGGGCCGCCTCAAACGGAGATCGGATTCTAAACCTAGGCACATATCCTGCGCCGGTGATCGGCGTTCTGCGTGATGCGGTTCCTGGTAATGATTATTGCAACGGTTATGTGCAGATTGGACCTGAGCCTAGCACAACTGACCCAATCGCCTGTATGTGTGACTGCCTGCACATCGACGACGTGCTCGCGATCCTGGCCGAGAAGGGCTTGGACAAGCGACCGGAAGGCATGTAGCCGTCAGAGAGACGCACCCAGCCCAATAAATCACCCACAAAGGAGACACCCCCATGAGTAGCACTGCCTTTAACACCGCGCTCGCCGAGCGTCTGAAACTCTCCCAGCGGGAGACTGCCGAACTCCTAGAAGTCGTCACCGAGACGATCTTGGCCGAGTGCCGCGCGGGAAACTCCGTGCGCCTGTCCGGGTTTGGCACCTTCCGCCCGCATGTCCGCGAGGAACGCTCCATGTACTCCGCCCTCACCGGCGGTCAGGTCACAGTACCGGGCCAGACGCGCCTGATGTTCAAGCCGTACAAGCCCCTCTGATCCACCCTCACCCCCCAGTGAACCCCTAAGGAGTCTCCATGCCGTTTTCTCACCAGCCGTACATCGTCGGTTTCCCTTTGAACGAAGCGGGTACGGGGCAGTACCGCATGATGCACCCAGGCCTTGCCCTCCAAGAGGCTGGCCACGCCTTGGTCCGGGTGGATCAGAGGGGCTTGTACGGCTTGA
>JAPTWT010000170.1 GCA_028064935.1 Gammaproteobacteria bacterium
CTACGACCTGATCGTGCAGCAGATCCGCGAGAACAAGCTGCGCCGACAACTGATCGTCGTCACCCACAACCCCAATGTGGTGGTCAATGGCGATGCGGACCTGGTACACGTGATGGATTTCAAGGGTGGACAGTGTATCGTGGCACAAAGTGGCGCGTTGCAGGAGAAGGCCGTGCGCGATGAGGTTTGCCGGGTAATGGAAGGCGGCCGAGAGGCCTTCTCCCGGCGCTGGAAGCGCCTGGGCAGAGAGGTCTGAGATGCTGGGTACCCGTGCGGAATTGATCGAGAAGATTCGTCTGGGCGAGGACAGCTTCCTGGAGCTGAAGGAGGTGAGGTTTGCCGGCGGCAATGTGCGTGGTCCTTCGCAGGAGGATCTGGCCGACGAACTCGCGGCCTTCGCCAACAGCGCGGGTGGGGTGCTACTGCTGGGCGTGCAAGACCAGCCGCGCGAAGTTCTGGGCATCCCGCTGGAGCAGCTGGACGCCGTCGAGGCGCGGGTGCGGCATGCCTGCGAGGATTCGGTGAAACCGCCCTTGGCGCCGCTCATCGAGCGCCTGACGCTGCCCGATTCGACCGGCACGGATCTGCCGGTGCTGCGCGTGGAGGTTGCGCGCAGTCTGTTCGTGCATCAGAGCCCCGGGGGATATTTTCATCGCGTGGGGTCATCGAAGCGACCCATGCTCCCGGACTATCTGGCGCGCCTGTTCCAACAGCGCAGTCAGTCACGCCTGATCCGTTTTGACGAAACGCCCGTGCCGCGAGCATCGCTCACCGATCTGGACGAGGCGCTGTGGCGGCGTTTTGTTCCCGCGAGAAGCGCGGATTCGGGAGAAGTATTGCTCAGCAAGTTGGCCATCGCCGCGCAGGAGGAGCAAGGCGTCTGGCGCCCGACGGTGGCGGGATTGCTGATGGCCAGCCGCGAACCACATCGGCATCTGCCCGGCGCGTTGATTCAGGCCGTCGCCTATGCGGGGACCGGCATCGTGCCGACGGGAGAATCGGTGTATCAACGCGACGCCCAGGATCTCACCGGCCCGCTGGATGAGCAGATTCGCCTGGCCTGTGCCTTCGTGCGCAAGAACATGCAGGTGGCGGCATTCAAGCGTGCCGACGGGGGGCGGGTAGACAAGCCTCAGTACGACATAGCCGCCGTGTTCGAGGCCGTGGTCAACGCGGTGGCACACCGCGACTACTCGATGGCGGGCAGCAAGGTGCGACTTCGATTGTTTGCCGACCGTCTGGAGCTGTATTCGCCGGGTATGTTGCCCAACACCATGACCCCGGAGAGCCTGCCCTTCCGGCAGGCCGCTCGCAATGAAGCGTTGACAAGCCTGCTCGCACGCTGCCCCGTCGGCGATGACGAACTTGCCCGCTATCGCACCCACATCATGGATAAGCGCGGCGAAGGAGTCTCGATCATCCTTGCTCGCGGCGAAGCTCTCTCGGGCAAGCGTCCAGAATACCGGATGAATGACGATAGCGAGTTGGTGTTAACTATTTTTGCAGCGGGTATGGAGCGAGACCCCCCTGTCTCAGGATAGCTGTCGGGGGAGAGTCATGGGCCTCCTTGGTCAACCTCTCAACACGAGCGGAAACTTCAGTCTGGATTTGCAAGATTTGCTGCCAACATATTCATGATCAGGCGGATCAGCACATCCTTGTCTTTGGGGTCCGATTCCGCCACAAGGAGGGCCAACGCGGCGAGGCCCACATCATTGACAACCAGTGTTCCATCCTCTCGCACCAAACGGCCATTCCGGTTCAAAAAGTCCAGAAAGAGCAACGCCGCACTGCGTTTGTTGCCATCCGAAAAAGGATGATTCTTGATGACGAAGTACAGAAGGTGGGCGGCCTTGGCCTCGACTGTCGGATAGGCGGGTTGTCCAAAGGCGCTCTGATCCAGATTGCCCAGGATGGACAGAAAGCTGTCCCCGCGCTCCTGCCCGAAGAGACTTCCGGCCTCTCCGCGATGGATGAGGTCCGCCCTCAACAAGGCGATGATCTGTCGGGCCTCTTCTATCGTGGGCAATACGCCGCCCTCCTGCCCCGAAGGTTCCGTCAACAGGCCTTCGTCATAGCGCCAAAGCCAGAGGAAGGTCCGGGTGTAACTGGTGACGACATCCACAAGGCCCTTCCCGGACTCCCTTGACAGGGCTGGACTTTCGGCCGTCTTTCGGATCAGAAGCAACGCCTTTTCCAGTTCACGGGCATTGTCTTCGAATCTCTTCTGATTCAGGGTGTATCCCCGTAGAAGATGTTGTCTGAGAACCCCGGTGGCCCACTGGCGAAACTGCACGCCTTTTTTCGAATTGACCCGATACCCGACTGAAATAATGGCATCAAGGTTATAGTGTTTTACCTGACGCCGAACCTGCCGGATTCCTTCAGTTTGAACGACTAAGAAATTCTTAGCAGTTGCTTCCTCCCCTAATTCATTTTCCCGATAAATATTTCGCAGATGCATCAAAATATTTTCAGGAGATGTCTCGAACAGCTCACCCATTTGGCGTTGGCTCAACCAGACATTGTCCTGCTCTACTGTGACATTAATAGACCCATGATCGGTCTGGTATATGACGACATCCTTCATTCCGTCACCTCTCCGAGCCATTCGGCGATCTCCCGCAGGGCCTTCTTGAGTTCTGCATCGCCCTCCTCCGGACAACGCGGAGGAACGCACTTGAAAAAGAAACGATTGACGTTGGTCTCGTAACCGATCCGCCCGATCTCCTTAATCCTTGTCGGCCTGGAAGGAGTCGTCGATCCAGGCGTCGGGAACAGGGAGCGGGAGTCAAGCCCTCCCCAAGCCGATTCTGAATATCCCAAAACCTGGACCCGGCTTTCTCTTCCTCGATCGTGGCGATTGTTCCTTCATTGATGTGAGGCGCCATTCAAAGCGGACAGTAAACCTTGATCCGGCGATAGCCGAAGACCCGGCAGTCGGGCACGCGGCATCATTCCCCGTCTTCTGCCAAAGTGTCGATGTCGGCGCTCTGTCGTCTTTGTTCGTTGCTGATCGTTCGTCGCTTTTTGGCCTCATTGCTGACCGAGACCCAAAGGCCGGGGACGTTGATCCGCTGGAGCTTGCCCCGTCGGTGTTCCGGCGGCTTGTGGGGCAGGATCCGGAGGGAAAAACCTCCCGGCGTGCCCCCTACCGGTTGGTGACCGTCTGGGAGCTCACCGGCTCCCACCCCCCGCCCAGGAATCGAAAGAGGGTGAACTGGCGCGAGACGGTCCCCGGAGGTCCCCAGGAGACGCTCCCCGAGAGCCCCTCGTAGGACTTTTTGGCCTGGGCGGTCACCCCCAGGTGGTAGCGCGTGGTGAAGCCCTCCGAGAAAAGGGACGAGAGAAGGGCTCCGCAATCGTAGCTCTCGAGCATCAGAAGGTCGGGAGGCTTCCCGGAAAGGCTCCGGAGGCGGGCCAGGGTCCGATCGGCCTCGGGGGTCCCTCCCCGTCCTCCGGCGATCCGGTAGAGGTTCACCGGAGAGACGCTGTAGAGGGGGTTGTGGATGTCCGAGACCATATCCCAGTGTCGTCGCGCCATCATGAAGGTCTCGTTGCCGACGACGTCGACGTTCTGGATCTCCTTGTAGACCAGCTCGTCCATCACCTTGAAGGGATGGGCGGAGTCGTTCGGGAAGGCGACCACGTCGAAGTCCGGCAAAAAGAAATACGGGAGGGGCGGAGGAGGCGACGGGCTCCCCTCCCGGGCGGGAGACGGCGACGGATGGATCAGGAAGTAGGACTTGCCGCCATAGGAGACGAAGTCCCCCGCGCGTCCCGAGACCCCCTCCGGGAGAGGTCCCCGGGGAGGAATCGGGATCTCCTTCCCCATCCTCCGGAGGCGGCCCACCGCCTGTTCCCGGTGGCGCCTCCCGGAGGAGACCCCCACGGGAGAGTCCAGGGTTCCCCCGCCCGACTCGAGCGCCGGACCGAAGGCGGAGAGGAAGGTCCGACCATAGAGATCCCGGGGATAGAGAACGGCCACCTTCGCCTTGGGAACCAGGGAGAGGGAGAAGGCGGCCATGGCCCGGGCCGTCATCTCCGGAAGAACGGCCAGGCTCACCATGAACCGGTTTTTG
>JAPTWT010000199.1 GCA_028064935.1 Gammaproteobacteria bacterium
CAGGGCACCCTGGCCGAGGGATCCCGTCTCGAAATCGTGACGGTGCCGGCCCAGGCGTGGTGTCTTCCCTGCGGCGGAAAGGTATCCATCCGGCAATATTTCGATGCCTGCCCTCACTGCGGCAGTCATCAGCTTCAGGTCATCGAGGGCGAGGAATTGCGTATCCAGCAATTGGAGGTGGAATGATGTGTACCACATGTGGTTGCGGCGGTGGTGAGGTGAAGATCGAGGGGCACGATCACCATGACCATCCCCATAATCATCACGAGGATAACGGGCAGCATAGGCATGGAGACGCATCCCATCCGGCCCACGTCCATGCACCGGGCATGGACGGGCGGCGCATGGTGCGGATCGAGCAGGACATCCTGGCCAAGAATCAGCGCCACGCCGACGCCAACCGTCAGCGCCTGGCCGAGCGGGGTGTTTTTGCCCTGAATCTGGTCTCCAGCCCCGGCTCGGGCAAGACCACGCTGCTGGTGCGCACCGTCGAGGCCCTGCAACATCGGCTGCCGGTGGCGGTGATCGAAGGCGATCAGCAGACGGGCCGGGATGCCGAGCGCATTCGCGCCACCGGGGTGGCCGCACTGCAGATCAACACCGGCAAGGGCTGCCATCTGGACGCTCACATGGTGGGGCATGCACTGGAGCAGTTGCCGTCCGTCACCGGCGGGATACTCTTCATCGAAAACGTCGGGAACCTGGTCTGCCCGGCCGCATTTGATCTGGGAGAGGCCCACAAGGTGGTGGTGCTGTCGGTGACCGAAGGGGAGGACAAGCCCCTCAAATATCCGGATATGTTTCACGCCGCCGACCTCATGCTCCTCAACAAGGTCGACCTGCTTCCCTATCTGGAATTCGATGTGGACGCCTGCATCGACTATGCCCGGCGGATCAATCCGAAACTCGCGGTCCTGCAGGTCTCCGCCACCCGCGGCGACGGCATGGCCGCGTGGCTGGAGTGGATCGAGGGTGGTGCCGAACAGGCCCGCAGCGCCCTTTCGCCCGCGCTGCGGGAGCGAAAGACGGTCCTGGAACAAGAGTTGGCCGCCCTGCAATCGCGGCTGGGAGAGGCCCACTGACGTTGTCCGTCGGCAGCCCTTCCGTGGCAGGGGTTGTTCGCTATCGCCTGCGGGTGTTGGGGCAGGTGCAGGGGGTGGGTTTTCGGCCCTTCGCCTACCGTCTGGCGACGGAGTTGGGGCTTGGTGGATGGGTGCGCAATGATGGGCGGGGGGTGGACATGGAGGTGCAGGGTGTGGTCCCGGATCTGGAACGCTTCATCCTGGACCTGCGGCTGAAGGCTCCGCCACTCGCCCGAGTGGAGGGGATCGAGGTGCGGGAGATCGCGCCTCGCCCCGCCTGTCCCAACTTCCTGATTGAAAAAAGTCGCACGGGCATGGTCCGCACCGGCGTCTCACCGGATGCGGCGGTCTGCGATGCCTGTCTGGAAGAACTCTTCGATCCCGCCGACCGCCGTTACCGCTACCCCTTCATCAACTGCACCCATTGTGGTCCCCGCTATACCATCATCGGTGCCCTGCCTTACGACCGGCCCAATACATCCATGGCGGGCTTCGGGCTGTGCCTCCAGTGCCGCCGCGAGTATGGGGAACCGCTGGACCGCCGTTTTCACGCCGAGCCGGTCGCCTGCCCTGCCTGTGGCCCCCAACTCGCGCTGCACGACGGGGAAGGGCGAGCGCTGGCGGTGCCGGATGTCATCGCCGCCGCTCTGGGTCTGATCCGCGCCGGCCGGACCCTGGCTGTCAAGGGCCTGGGGGGGTTCCACCTGGTCTGCGACGCCCGACAGGGGGAAGCGGTGGCGCGCTTGCGCGCCGCCAAAATCCGGGCCGAAAAACCCTTCGCCGTCATGGCGGCAAACCGTGCCTCCCTCACCCCTTGGGTCCACTGTGACGACCAGGCGGCCTTGTTGCTGGAATCCACCGCCCGCCCCATCGTGCTGTTGCCCAGGGTGCCGGGCTGTGACGTCGTTTTTCCCGGTGTGGCGCCGGGGCTTGCCTGGCTCGGAGTAATGCTGCCTTATACGCCACTCCATTACCTCCTCTTTCACGAGGCCGCGGGGCGCCCCCGCAGCCTGGCCTGGCTGCGGCAACCCCAGGATCTGGTCCTGGTCTGTAGCTCTGGCAACCCTGGCGGCGAACCTCTGGTAACGGACAATGACGAGGCTTTTCGGTGCCTGCACGGACTGGTCGACGCTTATGTGGTGCACGACCGCGGCATTCTGGTCCGTTGCGACGATAGTGTGCTGCGGTCGGATCGGGGCGCTCCGGTCTTTATTCGCCGGGCCCGGGGCTATGCCCCCGCACCCATAAAGCTGCGCGCCAGCGGCCCTTCGGTTCTGGCGCTGGGGGGAGCTCTCAAGAATACCATCTGCCTGACCCGTGGCGGCGAGGCCTTTGTCTCCCAGCACCTGGGTGACCTGGACAATGTCGCCGCTTGCACGGCCCTCGAAGAGACGGTGGAGCATCTTCTCGGAGTGCTGGACATCCGCCCGGAGCGGGTGGCCCACGACCTCCACCCGGATTTCCACAGCAGCCGTTTCGCCTTGGCGATCGCCGCTGCCCATGGCCTGCCGACGGTGGCCGTTCAGCACCATCACGCCCATATTGCCGCCGTCATGGCCGAGCATGGTTTGCGGGGATATTGCCTCGGGCTGGCACTGGACGGCGTGGGCCTGGGGAGCGATGGAACGCCATGGGGCGGGGAACTGCTCCGGGTGGAAGAGGGGGGGTTTCAGCGTTTGGGACAACTGCGTCCCCTAGCTCTGCCGGGGGGCGACTGGGCCGCCCGGGAGCCCTGGCGCATGGCGGCGAGCGCGCTGCACACCCTGGGCCGGGGCAACGAGATTATCCATCGCTTTCCGCATGAGGGCGCGGAGGTGGTAGTCCGGATGCTGGAGCGCGGCATCAACGCGCCGCCCACCAGCAGCGCCGGGCGGCTCTTCGACGCCGCCGCCGCGCTCCTGGGCGTCAAGGACTGTGCAAACTTCGAGGGGCAGGCCGCCCTGCTGCTGGAAGGCCTGGCCCTGCGGCGGGGGAAGATAAACCCCTTGGCGGGCGGCTACATGCTGGAGGAGAGCGGAACCCTCGATCTGCTGCCGCTGCTGAATCATCTGGCCGACTTGGACGACCCGGCCTTCGGGGCAGCCCTCTTCCATGCCACTTTGGTCCGGGGCCTGGTGGAATGGGCGGCCCATGCCTCTGCCCGTTCCGGAATCCGGCGGGTGGCGCTGGGTGGGGGATGCTTTGTCAACGTGATCCTGCGGACGGCGGTGCGGAAAGGACTGGAAGAAGCAGGACTTGAAGTGTTTGAAGCGCGGCGACTGCCGCCCAACGACGGCGGCCTGAGCCTGGGGCAGGCCTGGGTGGCACAGGCCGCCGTGCTATAAGAGGAGTGAAGTCATGTGCCTGGCGATCCCCGTGCGGGTCGAACGATTGCTGGATAACGAGCTGGCGGTGGTCGAGATGGACGGCCTGCGCAAGGAGATCTCCCTGGCCCTGGTGGACGGGGTCCGGGAGGGGGATTATGTCATCCTCCACGTGGGCTATGCATTGACCCGGCTGGACCCGGAGGAGGCCGAACGGACCATGGCGCTCTTCGCCGAGCTGGCCGGTCGGCTGGACGACGGGGGAGGGGCGGAGACATGAAGTACGTCGACGAGTTCCGCGACGGCACCCTGGCACGCGGTCTGGCGCACGCCATTGCCACCGAGGCTCGTTCCCATCGGGACTATCATCTGATGGAGTTTTGCGGTGGTCATACCCATGCCATCTCTCGCCATGGCATCCAGGACCTGCTGCCGCCCAATATCCGTCTGATCCACGGGCCCGGCTGCCCGGTCTGCGTACTGCCCATCGGACGCATCGACAGCGCTATCGCCCTGGCCCTGGACCACGGCGTCATCCTCTGCACCTATGGCGATGTGCTGCGCGTTCCGGCCTCGGAGCGCATGAGCCTGCTCAAGGCCAAGGCGGCCGGCGCCGATGTCCGCATGATTTACTCCAGCCTGGATGCCCTGCGCATTGCCCAGGAAAACCCGGATCGCGAGGTGGTCTTCTTCGCCA
>JAPTWT010000252.1 GCA_028064935.1 Gammaproteobacteria bacterium
CGGCGGACCGTCTTCAGAAGGCTCGCCACAAGCTGTTCCATACGATTCACGAACAGGATCTCAAATCCGGCTGAGGGTGGCCTCTTACTCTCATTCTTCAGGCTCATTTAAGGATTGGAAAATACTCGTACATCACAGAAATGATCCGGCCGATGGACAACAGCGATGGCTAAACCGATCGAGGAAATCCTTGCGCCGAAGCCAGAGGTTCGGCTGCGCATCTACGCCTACTCGATCGCCGACAAGGCGCACAAGGGTCTCCTTAAGGTAGGGCAGACAACGCGTGACGTGAAGTGCCGTGTCGCTGAGCAAGTCAAGACGGCCGCCATCAAAAACTATAAGATCGAACTGGACGAGTCCGCCGAACGCGATGACGGCATCTTCAGCGACCACGAGGTGCGCGCTGCGCTTGTCCGGAAGGGTTTAGAGAACGTCGAGCTAGAGTGGATGCGCTGTTCAGTCAAGGATGTTCGGACCGTTCTTACCGAGCTGCGCACCGGCCAGAGATTTACAGGAACGCATCACGAAACTTTCTCGATGCGCCGGGAGCAGACCGAGGCCGTGGACAAGACCCTTGAGTACTACAACTCAATCTGGGCCGAAAATAAGAAGAACGTCCCGCGGTTCTTGTGGAACGCGAAGATGCGCTTTGGAAAGACCTTTACCACTTACCAGTTGGCGAAGAAACTCGGCGCCAGGAACGTGCTCGTGGTCACTTTCAAGCCTGCCGTCGAGGATGCTTGGCAGACGGATCTGGAATCTCACGTGGATTTCGACGGCTGGCAGTACCTCTCGCGCTCGTCCGAGGGCGACCCAACGCAGAAAGACCGCAGGAAACCGCTCGTCTATTTTGGCTCCTTCCAGGATCTTCTCGGCCGCGACCGAGACGGGAACATCAAGCCCAAGAATGAGTGGCTCCACACAATGAATTGGGACCTCGTGGTCTTCGATGAGTACCACTTCGGTGCTTGGCGCGAGACCGCGAAGGAGCTATTTGAAGGCGAGGATGAGGCTGTCGCGAGGACGGAGACCAAGCTCGAATACGCTGCCGGGCTGGAGGACGTGAACGAAGACCTCACCGTGCTCTCGGAGAAAGAAGCAGAGTTTCTGCCTATCACCACCAAGGCGTACCTCTACCTCTCCGGCACACCGTTTAAGGCGCTGGCTACGGGTGAGTTCATCGAGGAACAGATTTTCAACTGGACATACACCGACGAGCAGCGCGCCAAGGAAAGGTTTACCAGAACGAACCCAGACCAGCGAAACCCCTACGGCGCGCTGCCACAAATGCGCTTACTGACGTACCAGATGCCGGATGAGCTGGTGGCGATCGCGAGCGCAGGGGAGTTCGACGAATTCGATCTCAACGCGTTCTTTGAGGCATCGGGCACTCGTGCCGAGGCGAAGTTCAAGCACAAACGGGATGTACAGAAATGGCTGGACGTTATCCGTGGCGGTTACGTGCTCAAATCAGTCGAACATCTGAAGACGGGCACGAGACCGCCGTTTCCGTACTCGGATGTGCGCCTGCTGCCGTACCTGCAACACTCGTTCTGGTTCCTTCCCAACGTCGCGGCTTGTCATGCGATGGTGAACCTGCTGGCGGAGAAGCACAACACGTTCTGGCACGAATACGCGGTGATCGTCGCAGCCGGGGCATCGGCAGGTATTGGGCTGGACGCCTTGCCGCCCGTGCGCAAGGCCATCGGCAGTGGATTCGAGACCAAGACCATCACGCTGTCGTGCGGCAAGCTGACCACCGGCGTCACGGTACCACAGTGGTCGTCCATTTTGATGCTGCGCAACCTTAAGTCGCCAGAAACCTACTTCCAGGCCGCATTCCGGGTCCAATCGCCTTGGTCCATCAAGAACCCGAACGGCGACAACCCGAACGAGGAAGAGATACTAAAGCCCATTTGCTTCGTGTTCGATTTCGCGCCCACGCGCGCGCTGCGCCAACTCTCGGAGTACGGGATCGGTCTGTCGCCGAACGAGTTGAACCCGGAGAACGCTGTCAAGGATTTAGTGTCCTTCCTTCCCGTACTGGCCTACGACGGAGCGAACATGACGCAGATCGACGCGGGCGGCATTCTTGACATCGCGATGGCCGGCACTTCAGCCACGTTGCTAGCGCGCAAGTGGGAGAGCGCGCTGCTCGTGAACGTGGATAACGACACGCTCTGGCGCATACTGGATAACCCCGATGCTATGGCCGCCGTAGAACGCATCGAGGGCTGGCGTTCGCTTGGCGACAACATTATCGAGACTATCATCAATAAGAGCGAGACGGTTAAGGATCTCAAGAACAAGGCCAAGGACAAGGGCTTGTCGGCGAAGGAAAAGAAGCAGCTTACCGACGAGGAGAAGGAGTACAAGTCCAAGCGCAAGCTGGTTCAGGACAAGCTAATCAAGTTCGCAACGCGCATTCCCGCGTTCATGTACTTGACCGACTTCCGCGAAAACACGCTCCAGGATGTCATCACTAAGCTCGAACCAGCCTTGTTTCTTGCCGTCACCGGCCTGACGGTCAAGGACTTTCACTTGCTGGTGCATCTTAGGGTGTTCAACACCGAGCAAATGAATCAGGCGGTCTTTGCCTTTCGCCGCTACGAGGACGCTTCGCTCCGCTATACGGGCATCGAGAGCCACGAGGGGCTGACACACTACGGGCTGTACAATACTGTGGTGGCGCGAGAGTAAGAATGATCGCTTCAGCCGGGGCGCCTCTACGAGGTTTACAATACGGCACGCGTCACCAATCGGCAGGTTTTGTGATTGTGCTGCCGGAGATCCTTGCCTTACCCCAACCTCCCCACCAAATCTTTCGCCCTCAAGTGAGTATATCGCTTGAGCATCTGCAGGGTCTTATGCCCTGTAATCGCTGCCGCCTCCATAGGATTAAATCCCTTCTCAAAGAGCCTGCTGGTTGCCTCATGACGCAGATCATGAAAGGTGAGCCCTTCGATATGAGCGGCCTTGCGCACCCGCTCGAAGGCTTGGGAGATCGAATCCGGACGCATGCCCCACACGCGCCCATCTAAGCGGCGCGGCAGGCCATCTAAGACCTGGAGCGCCGCTGTAGATAATGGCACCTGCCGCGGTGTGCCGTTTTTTGTCTCAGGAATCAGGAATACCCGATCCTTCCGATTGATGTGCTCCCACCGCATGCCGGCAATCTCGCATCTGCGCATGGCGGTCTCGATAGCCCACGTGATCATAGGGCCGATTTCGCCACCGTAAATATGGGCGGCGGACAAGAGGCGGGAGTATTCATCATCAACCAGACGGCGGTCGCGACCCTGAGGGACCTTGGGGCGTTGTCCTTTAACGAGGTCCACGGGGTTTGTCAGGGATTCCATGCCCCACGCGGTGCGCGCGGTATTGAACAGGTGGGATAGGAGATTAAGCTCTTTGTGAATGGTGGCCGGGGCCGCGCCTTCCTGGCGGCGCTCTTCTATGTAGTCCGCGACGTCTTTACCTCGGATGGAGGCCATCGATCGTTGGGCGTAGCGATGCGCGTCCCATCGGTCCAGCCGGAACCGCTCGATGCTGGCGCCCTTCTTGGCGGGCGTGACCTCCCGGCGATAGCGGACCAGGGCCTCACCAAGCGTCGTAGATTCCGCTTCAGAGCGTGACACGAACATCCCACGGGCGATCTCGGACTCTATAACGGACGCCCAACCCTCAGCCTCAGCTTTTGTGTCGAAGGTCCGGACCTGCGCTGGGTAGCCGCGCCGACGGACGTGCGCTTGCCAGGCGCGCTTACCGCCCGGACCTTTTCGCGGAATGAATGACGCCATGCCGTACCCCCCCCAACGCATCGTATTAACGCGGGTACTTTATCCCGTTTTGCGACACGGTTACAGCGAGGTTACAGCAAAGTCCAGAACAGGGCGGGGGAGAGTATCGCTAAGTCCTTGTTTTATATGGTGGGCGATAGTGGGATCGAACCACTGACCCCTGCCGTGTGAAGGCAGTGCTCTACCGCTGAGCTAATCGCCCGGTGCCGGTGAGTTTACGGAAAAGCACGGAATT
>JAPTWT010000271.1 GCA_028064935.1 Gammaproteobacteria bacterium
CTCATCTCGGCCTGCATAGAAATCCGACATGCCCATACAGCCAAGGCCGATTGTGGAAACACCAAGGCCCCCGAGTTGACGCATTTTCATCGTTTTGCTCCTAGCTTGAACGGACATAATGTTGGTTTTGCCAGTAATGTCTCCAAGACCGGCAACGCTGCCATGTTTGAAGGCGGGCCGACTCGACATAAATGGGCAGATCGGTTATCTGCGGCGCTTCAATGGAACGCGGGAGGCTAGGCCAACGGTGGCTCGGCCGTGTGCACCGCGGTCTTTTTGGCGTTTTCTGGCTGATTTGTAGCCGTAAGCGCCTTTGGGATTAGGAGTGCGCGCCACATGGCGAAGAAGATCACCGGGTACATCAAGCTGCAGATACCGGCCGGTAAGGCAAATCCCTCGCCGCCGGTTGGTCCGGCGCTTGGGCAGCGGGGACTCAACATCATGCAGTTCTGCAAGGATTTTAATGCAGCGACGCAAGGCATGGAGCCCGGTATGCCGGTGCCGGTGGTCATTACCGCGTACGCGGATCGAACCTTCAGTTTCATCACCAAAACCCCACCAAATACGTATTTTCTGAAAAAGGCTGCAGGCGTTTCCAAAGGTTCAACCACTGCGGGAAAAGGAGCGACAGTGGGCAGTGTGACTATGAGCCAGTTGCGTGAGATTGCAGCGACCAAGATGGTCCACATGAATGCCAATGATGTTGATGGCGCCGTGCGAATGCTTGTCGGCTCGGCCCGCTCGATGGGCCTTTCGGTTGTGGAGAGTTGATCGTGGCACACAACAAGCGGCTTACGAAAGCGGCCTCCGCAATTGACCGCAACAAAACATACTCGCTGTACGAAGCGGTGGATCTTGTGAAGAAAAATGCCACCGCAAAATTCGATGAAACGGTCGAAATTGCGCTCAACCTCGGTATTGATCCACGTCACGCCGACCAGATGGTGCGAGGCTTGATTTCTCTACCGAATGGTACTGGCAAGGTCTTGCGCGTGGGCGTATTTGCGCGCGGGGCAAAGGCCGAGGAAGCAAAGGCGGCGGGTGCAGATGTGGTCGGAGCAGAGGATCTGGCCGAACAAGTTCAGGGGGGGGGAATCAATTTTGACCGTTGTATTGCCACCCCGGACATGATGGCTCTCGTTGGACGGCTCGGGAAAATTCTTGGGCCGCGCGGTTTGATGCCCAATCCGAAGCTGGGTACGGTGACACTTGACGTGAAGGGCGCGGTTTCTGCAGCGAAGTCAGGTCAGGTGGAGTTTCGAGCAGAAAAGGCCGGCATCGTCCATGCGGGAATCGGGAAGGCGAGTTTTGCGTCCGAGAAGTTGATAGAGAACGCAAAAGCCCTCGTTGATGCTATTCAAAAAGCCAAACCTGCCGGCGCGAAGGGTACGTATTTGCAGAAGATAGCCTTGTCATCGACGATGGGGCCAGGTGTACGGGTAGACGTCAACAGTCTCGTGACGTGAAGCGAGTGACCGAATGTGCCGGGGGGTTAAAGCTGAAAGGCTTCCCCGGCCACAGCGGCACGCCGGAGTAATCCGGCGGGCCGACCTGTCCAAGACGGCATGCAACCACGCGATTTGCGAATCGCAAGGTTTTAATGGGGCAACCCACAGGCCGGAGACGGGGTGTTGGAGCGAGTTCGTTCTGACGGTTCCGGACAAGAGGACAGGCGAGCGGGCGGTCGGGGTGGTCTCGACCGCTTGTGGGCAACCCGGTTTCGTGCGGTCCAAACGCATGTAACCAAAACGTGGAGAGCGGCGTGGATCGCGCAGAAAAACGTGATTTCGTCGACCTGCTGAACAAGGTGTTCGCTGAAACATCAATGGTTGTCGTTACCCGAAATGATGGGTTGACGGTGGCTGATGTTTCAGAGTTGCGCCGGCGGATGCGGGCGGCGGGAGCGCAGTATAAAGTCGCGAAAAATCGTCTGGCTCATCTCGCCTTGGCTGGGACCCGGTTCGATGGCATTAAACCGTTGCTGAAGGGACCGACTGCGCTTGCGTGGTCGCATGATCCGGTGGCAGTGGCGAAGACGGCCGTCGAGTTTGCCAAGACCAATGAGAAGTTTGTGTTGGTCGGCGGCGCCTTGGGGACGCAGATGCTTGATGCATCGGGCGTTAAGGCGTTGGCCGAATTGCCGTCGCTTGAAGAGTTGCGTGCGAGGCTGTTGGGGATGATCCAGACCCCAGCTACGCGCATCGCGGGTGTTCTGCAGGCGCCAGGTGGGCAACTCGCTCGGGTCTTTGGTGCCTATGCCAAAACGGGTGAGGCTGCCTGACGTCCAATCTGAAAAAGCCAGCCTATATTGGCTTGCACGAAACCCAACGAACCCCCATATTAAGGAAAACGTAGATGACTGATCTGTCAAAGCTGGTAGATGAATTGTCCAGCCTCACTGTTCTTGAAGCGGCGGAGCTATCAAAGCTGCTTGAGGATAAGTGGGGCGTGTCTGCTGCTGCCCCGGTCGCGGTAGCTGCCGCTCCTGCCGGTGCCGCTTCTGTTGCGGCCCCGGCCGAGGAGAAGACCGAGTTTACCGTTGTGCTGAAGGCGGGTGGCGACAAGAAGATCAATGTGATCAAGGAGATCCGCACCATCACCGGGCTTGGGTTGAAGGAAGCTAAGGACTTGGTCGAGGGCGCGCCAAAGACCGTCAAGGAGAGCGTGACCAAGGATGAGGCGGAAAAGATCAGGAAAGTTTTGGAAGAGCAGGGCGCATCTGTCGAAATCCAGTAATGATTTGCTCGTCGCGATGACTTCGGTCGTTGCGGAACACTAGTCAGATAGGGCTTGGCGGGTACCTTGATGGTACCCGCCCATTTCGCGTTGTGCGCCGCGTGAAATGGCTTTTGGTGGCGCAGGTGATTTGGACGATGGCGGCGCCGGTAGATTGGTTGCCGGACAGTGTAAGGATCGGGACATGAATGCAATAACCGCGGGCAACAGCAAGAATTTCTCGATTAATCGCAAACGCATGCGTAAGAATTTTGGGCGCATTCCCGAAGTTACGCCAATGCCGAACTTAATTGACGTGCAGCGTGCGAGTTATGACGCGTTTCTGCAGATGCATGTTATGCCGGATGCGCGGACTAATACCGGCCTGCAGGAAGTTTTTAAATCGGTGTTTCCGATAGATGATTTTACAGGCCGTGGTCGGCTGGAGTTCGTCTACTATGAACTCGAGGAACCGAAATATGATGTTGAGGAATGTATTCAGCGGGGCATGACATATGCGGCGCCCTTAAAAGTCGTGCTGCGCCTGATCGTTTGGGATATCGATGAGGATACAGGGGCGCGTTCGATTCGCGATATCAAGGAGCAGCCAGTCTACATGGGGGATATGCCGCTCATGACGGACAATGGCACCTTTGTTGTCAATGGTACCGAGCGTGTCATCGTCAGCCAAATGCATCGTAGCCCCGGTGTGTTCTTCGATCACGATAAAGGCAAGACCCACTCATCTGGCAAGTACCTATTTGCGGCCCGGGTGATTCCTTATCGTGGCTCTTGGCTTGACTTCGAATTCGACGCCAAAGACCTGATCTATGTTCGTATCGATCGCAAGCGCAAGCTGCCGGTCACAACGTTGTTCTATGCGCTGGAAAGCAAGGCGACAGAGGCTCTGCGTGCAGCGCGGATGACGAAAGGAGAAACGGTTGAGATTGGCGAAATAAAAGGTATGGACGCCGAGGAGATTCTCAACCTGTTCTACCGGCAAGTGGTTTTCGAGCGGGCGAGCGATACCAACGGCGATCCAACCTGGGCACGACCATTTGATACGGATGCGTACCGTGGCCTCAAGCTTGGTGAAGACCTAGTGGATGCCGATACCCATGCGGTCGTCGCCAAGAAAGATGAAAAGCTGACCGCTCGCAGTGTCCGAAAAATTGCGGACACGACCAAGCGCGTATTGGTAGGGAAGACCGATGTTATTGGTCGGTTTGTTGCCGAGGATCTATTCGATCCGACGACGGGCGAAATCTTTGCTGATGCCGGCGAAGAGATTGGACGTCAGGCAGCCTCA
>JAPTWT010000269.1 GCA_028064935.1 Gammaproteobacteria bacterium
AGACTTGGTTCCAACATTATCGGACGGCCCCGCGGGCCGCCCGTGAGCACATGGTGTCTCACCCGCGCCTCTTCATTCAAAGCCTGCACGCTCGCGACGAGCAGCGTGCCGATGCGGGTGTGCGCGCAGGCCCGGAAGGGCAGTGCCTAGCCGATGTCCGGCACCTGCTCGCTGTGATCAAGCGGCTGCGCCCGTGCTGGTCCATGGGAGACCCGCCCGTGTTCCCCGAACCCTTACAGAAGGCTCTAAGAGACCTGCGCATCGCCCTCAATACCCTGCAGGCCGACCTAGCTAGGAGTCTCGACCCATGACCCCCAGTCAGATCCGTGATGCCGTCCGAACCCTGCAAGCCCAAGGCCAGAGCCGACGCGAAATCAGCCGGTTGCTGAAGCTCTCGCGCAATACCGTTCGCCGGATACTGCGCGCCCCGCTGGCAGCGGGGGAGAAGGAACGGCAGAAGCTCGGTGTGACCAGCACCTATTTGCAGTCCGCCTTCGCGCGCGCCCAAGGCAACGTGGTGCGCGTTCAGCAACTGCTCGCCGCTGAGTACGATCTCACGATCTCTTATAGCACGCTGACGCGTTGGGTCCGGGAAGCGGGGCTACGCACGCCGCCCGTGCGCGCGGGGGAATACACCTTCGGCCCGGGCGAGGAAATGCAACATGACACCTCTCCCCACCGCGTGACCCTGGGTGACAAGACCATAACCGCCCAGTGCGCAGGGCTCGTATTGGCCTACTCGCGCCGTCTGTTCGTTCAATATTACCCCCGCTATAGCCGCTTCGAAGCCAAGCAGTTCCTGCTTGACGCCGTGCGTTTCATGGAGGGGGTTTGCCCGGTCTGCCTGATCGACAACACGAGCGTGATGCTCGCCTCCGGCGCGGGTGCAGACGCCATCATGGCCCCCGAGATGGCCGCTTTTGCGCGCACGCTGGGGTTTGCCTTCCGCGCGCACCGGGTCGGACATCCGGATCGGAAGGGACGGATCGAGAGAACGTTCTTTTTTATTGAGACCAACTTCCTGCCTGGCCGTAGCTTCACCGATTTCGACGACCTGAACCGCCAAGCGCTCGCCTGGTGCCGGGAGGTGGCCAATGCCAACCCGAAGCGGGTTCTGGGGATGTCGCCCGAGGCCGCCTATGTGATCGAGAAGCCAACCTTGCAACCCCTGCCCATCGCGTTGCCACCGATCTATGAGGTCTGCGATCGGGTGGTGGACCTGAGCGGGTATGTCTCGCTCGAATCGAACCGCTACTCGGTCCCCGAGCGTCTCGTGGGCCAGACCGTAACCCTCTACAAATATCCCGCCCAGGTCCACATCCACCATCGGGGCACAGCGGTAGCGATCCATTCCCGACTCATCGGTCAACGCCAGGCCCGCAGCACGGATCCGACGCATCATCCCATCCCCATTCGCGTGAGCCGCATACCGGACATGGAAGGACCACTCTGGCGCGACAATCCTGAACTAGGGGCCTATGCGCGCGCCCTCAAGCAACGCGGCCGCGGCCGCGGGGTGCGCGCCTTGCAACGGCTTCTGACGCTCCAGCGCACCTACCCCCGAGAGCCCTTCTTGGCCGCTGTGCGGCAGGCCGCCCACTTCGGTCTGTATGACCTGGGACGACTGGAGAAGCTCATCTTGCAACAGGTGGCTGGCGAGTTTTTTGCCCTGAACGACGATTCCTACGACGATGCGTGACCAGATCCACGAACGGCTCGCCGAACTCCGTCTTCGCGGCATGGATGCGGCCCTGGATGCGGAACTGGATCGTGCCGAGCACGAAGGCTCGCCCCCTGCAGAAGTTCTCTGGCGATTGCTGGCCGAGGAAGAAGCCCACCGCCGAGAAAAGCGCTTAGCGTACCGCCTCATGCAGGCGAAACTGCCGTGGCACTGGACTCTCGACTCGTTCCCTTTCGACCGTCAACCCGGTGTGGATCGGAGTCAGATCCGCGCCCTGGCCGGGCTCGACTTCCTGCACCGTAACGAGAATATCCTGCTTATCGGACCACCCGGTACGGGCAAGACCGGCATTGCCATCGCCCTGTTGCGCGAGGCCTGCCTCAACGGGCACGCGGGCCGCTTCTACAATGCCCAGGTGCTGCTCGACGAACTCTACGCCTCGCTCGCTGATCGTTCGACTCCGAAGCTCCTCGCACAACTGGCCCGCTCTCAGCCCATGCTGATCGACGAGCTGGGATACCTGACCCTGAAACCCGAACAGTCGAACGCCTTCTTTCGGCTGATGGACCAGCGTTATGGCCGCGTATCGACTATCATCACAACGAATTTAGAGCCGCCTGACTGGTACGAGTTGTTCGCCAATAAAGCGCTCGTCGACGCCTTGCTCGACCGCCTCCAGCATCGCTGCATCACCATCCGCATTGATGGCCCCTCCCTGCGCGCTCCTGAACGCCCCGTATCGGCGGCTTCTGCCGACCGAGCCCCCAAATCCTCTCGACGCGGATCCGTTCCCGCCCCCTAGTTCTCGTACTGCGGGCCTCCCTCACCACTGCCACACCGCGCACCCCGAACACGGCCTATTTATCGCAGTGCCTGACGAGGGAGCGGACCACGCCGTGAATATCTCTGCGTTTTCACACAAGAATACCCGTTACCACACCAACCCAACACCCACAATACCGCGCCCACCACACACTCATGCGCACTCTCTGGGTCCGCTTTATTGAGCAGAAACGGATTCATTTTGGTGAGCGTTGAGGCTGGTGTGCCGTTTTCTTTGGAAACGGACTTCTTGAGCTTTGCTGTGGCTCAAGGAGAATTCGATGTATTCGTCAGCTCTGGGATGTTCATAGACATTGGAGTGCCAGAAGACTACGCGCGGGCTCAAACCGCATTGAGTGGGCGATGAGCGCCATGAACCTTATTCGTTTCGATATGTTGAGAGATAAAGAGATGGTCGCCCCTCCCTAACTGGCATCAAAAGTGCCAAAGTGGAGTGTGTGACATACCACTGACCGGAGGAGGCGACAATGAAGGTTACAACGGTTGGGATAGATCTCGCAAAGGCGTTTTTGCCGTTCACGGGGTGGATGGCCGAGGCAAGACGGTGTTCCGAAAAAGCTTACTGTGAAAGAGTGATGACTAAAGGCAATACACCCCCGACCCCGTAAACGCGGCAAGAGAGTAAGACCATGTCGAACGGGTGATGCGGCGCGCGGTGCGCATATCGTTGCCAAGTAGCCGAAGTGCCTTCGCCAGGAAACCTGGCGAGGCCTTTTTACTGTGCGTGCTCAATGGCGACAATTCGGGGTACGAGTCGGCTGCTTGGATCACACGAGCGTGCGGGGTTAAGGCCCCAAAGAAATGATCGATCTCAGACAACGGCGCACCGCGCACCCCTATTTTCTTTCATCATCCGGGGTGGTGGCAACCCCACCATGATCATTAGCGTGAAAGAACCCCTATTCCAGGCGAGCGCCAACCTGACCCGCCACAGGTCATGTGGTGAGGGCTGCCAGGTGGACGAACTCGAAGCCCAGATTCAGGCCTGGCACCTGCACCGACCTCCGGGCCTAGGATTTGGTGGGGATGTTGGGGTAGTCATGTTACTACGCCCCTTCATACAGACGCAGCGGTTAAACTCCTCCTCTTGGTCAGTTTGTCGACCCAGGAGAGTGCGGGCGCACAGGGGATTCTGCTACACTCCGTGCAATAATTAAGGAGGGGAGGCACAAGGTTCCGAATGGCGATAGGACAGCTACTGTCCGCGCGTCGGCAGTTTCTGGCGTTTGCGGTCGTCGGTACGGCGGGGTTTCTCGTAGACGCCGGGATCGTGCAAGGGCTTACGACCTCGGGCGTCAATGCCATTGCCGCCCAGCTGGCGGCCTTCGCGGCGGCAGTCTGCGTGACGTGGCTCGGCAACCGCTCCTGGACCTTTGGCCAGCGGACCCGTCGCCACACCGTGGCCCAGGAGTGGGTCCTGTATGTCTCGGCCAATACCCTCGGCTGGCTTGTCAATAACGGGGTCTATATCGC
>JAPTWT010000106.1 GCA_028064935.1 Gammaproteobacteria bacterium
GTGCCTCATTACCTAAAGTCGGACGCACTACTTTTGTGGCGTTTGCGAAGTCTATTTTTTCAAAGAGATTGGTTTCTATAGCCATAGGTCACCTTAGTTATGGAAACTTTTATTACGAACATTGATCAGCTGACGGCACAGCCTGCTAGAGCTAAAATACCCAAGGCCAGCACAGCGATTCTTCCAGTTGAAATAGGTATGGCACATTCCCTGCGGTGTTCATGCGTTTAGTCTAGCCCAACTGCCACTTCAAAGCACTGTCGCCGGCGCCTTTCATGTACGGACTGCGAAGAGGGTGTGGTGTATGGTGTATACTCGCCCGTGCAGTCGAAATTGCCTTGTGGGATCCCAGTGGATGGAATGGACGTTCTTGATGCCTTTCCATCCTTGCCGAAACACTGCTGGAGATCAGCGCCGAAACTGCGCATAATTACGGCCTTTGTGTGCAGGGTAACCGGGCGCGTGCGGGAATGGTCCTGACGCCGCCTGTATGGAAAAGGAAGAATCATGAGAGAAGTGAATGAGATGCGCGCGCTGCACGAAGGTCTCCAGGTCCGTGTCGCGGGCCTGAGGGGGTATCTTTGACCTCGAAGAAAAGCGTTGCCGTTTAGAGGAGGTTCAACGGGAGCTGGAAGATCCGGCCATCTGGAACAACGCCGGAAAGGCTCAGGAACTGGGTCGCGAGCGGTCAGCCCTGGAAGCCATTATCACGCCCATGGACAAGCTCACCGCGAGTCTCGCCGATGGCGGCGAGATGCTGGAGTTGGCCCTGAGCGAGGGGGATGAAGCACTCCTCGCCGCTGTCAATGCGGATCTCGACACCGCCCTGACCATAGTCGAGAAGCTGGAATTTCAGCGCATGTTCTCCGGCGCGCAGGATGCGGCAAACTGCTTTGTGGATATTCAGGCGGGCGCGGGAGGCACCGAGGCGCAGGACTGGGCGGAAATGATTCTGCGCATGTATCTGCACTGGGCCGAGTCCCATGGCTTTGCGGCGGAACTGGTAGAGGTCTCCGAGGGGGAAGTGGCGGGCATCAAGTCGGCCAGCATCCATGTGCGCGGTGACCATGCCTTCGGCTGGCTACGCACCGAAACCGGCGTCCATCGCCTGGTGCGCAAATCGCCTTTCGACTCCGGTAATCGCCGTCATACCAGCTTCGCCAGCGTCTTTGTTTATCCCGAGATTGACGATAGTTTCGAGGTGGATATCAATCCGGCGGACCTCAAGGTGGACACCTACCGGGCCAGCGGGGCGGGCGGTCAGCACGTCAACAAGACCGACTCGGCCATTCGTATCACCCATGTGCCCTCGGGCATTGTCGTGGCCTGCCAGACCGACCGCTCGCAGCATAAGAACCGGGCCGAGGCCATGCGCATGTTGCGCTCCAAACTCTATGAGATGGAAATGCAGAAACGTGCCGTCGAAAAGCAGGCGCTGGAAGACGGCAAAAGCGATATCGGCTGGGGGCATCAGATCCGTTCCTATGTGCTGGACCAGTCGCGGATCAAAGACCTGCGCACCGGGGTCGAAGTGGGCGATACCCAGAAGGTGCTCGATGGGGCGCTGGATATGTTCATTGAAGCGGCGTTGAAAGCCGGATTGTAAGCGGTAGTCACTCCGTATTTTGCAGGAAGGGGACGGATGGTGGATCAGGAACTCAATGACCAGATGCAGGTGCGGCGCGACAAGCTGGGACACTGGCGCAGCGAAGGCCATGCCTATCCCAACGGCTTCCGTCGCGATGCCTTGGCGGGCGACCTGCAACAGCGTTATGGCGATATGGACGCCACGGCCCTGGAGCAGGGGCCCATCGAGGCGCGGCTCGGCGGGCGGCTGATGAGTCGTCGGGTCATGGGCAAGGCCAGTTTCGCCGACATTCAGGATCAGTCCGGGCGCATTCAGCTCTTTGTCAGCCGCGATAACCTGGGCGAAGAGGTCTACGCGCGCTTCAAGGGCTTGGATTTCGGCGACATCATCGGTGTGGATGGCACCCTGTTCCGCACCAAGACCGGCGAGCTTTCGGTCAAAGTGCATAGCCTCCAACTGCTGAGCAAGGCCCTGCGCCCGCTGCCGGAAAAATGGCACGGACTCGCCGACCCGGAAACCCGTTTCCGCCAGCGTTATGTCGATCTGATCGTCACCGAAGCCACCCGCCGCACCTTCCAGATTCGTGCCGAAACAGTGGCAGCCCTGCGCGATGGTCTGCGCCAGCGCGGCTTTTATGAGGCGGAGACGCCCATGATGCAGCCCGTCCCCGGCGGTGCCACGGCGCGGCCCTTCGTCACTCATCACCATGCCCTCGACATGACCCTTTACCTGCGTATCGCCCCGGAGCTGTACCTCAAACGGCTGGTGGTGGGCGGCATGGAGCAGGTCTTTGAGATCAACCGTAACTTCCGCAATGAAGGTATCTCCACCCGCCATAACCCTGAGTTCACCATGCTCGAATGGTACGAGGCCTACGCCGACCATGTGCGCGCCATGGACCTCACCGAGACCCTGATTCGCGCCGCGGCACAGGCGGCCCTGGGCACCACCGCGATAAACTATCAAGGGCTGGAGATTGACCTCGGCAAACCCTTCCACCGCTTGACGGTGACGGAGTCGGTGCGTGCCCATAACCCCGATCTGGCGGATGCCGATCTGCGGGACCCCGCAGTGCTGGCCGCCAAGCTCGCGCAGTTGCACCTGCCCTGTCAACCCGCCTGGGGCTGGGGCAAGCGTCTCATCGAAATCTTCGAGAAGACGGTGGAAGGCCATCTCCAGCAGCCCACCTTCATCACCGAGTATCCCCTGGAAGTCAGCCCGCTGGCGCGCTGTAATGATCTCGACCCCGAGGTCACGGATCGTTTCGAGCTGATGATCGCCGGCCGCGAGCTGGCCAACGGCTTCTCCGAGTTGAATGATCCCGAAGACCAGGCCGCCCGCTTCCGAGCGCAGGTCGAGGCCAAGGATGCCGGAGACGAGGAGGCGATGTGCTTCGACGCCGACTACATCCGCGCCCTGGAATACGGCATGCCGCCGACGGCGGGGGTGGGGCTGGGTATCGACCGACTGGTCATGCTGCTCGCCGATCAGCCCAGCATTCGCGAGGTGATCCTCTTCCCTCACCTGCGACCGGAACAGTCATGAGGTTTTATGAACTCTGGATCGGGCTGCGTTACACCCGCGCCAAGCGTCGCAATCACTTCATCTCCTTTATCACCGGCACGGCGATCATGGGTATGGTCATCGGCGTGGCGGCACTCATCGCGGTCATGGCGGTGATGAACGGTTTTGACCACACCCTGCGCTCGCGGATTCTGGCGGTGACCTCCGATGTGATCATTCAGGGCAACGGGGTGCCGGTGCTGGACTGGCCGACGGCGGTAAAGCGTCTTTCAACGCTTCCCGATGTGACGGGTGTGGCGCCCTACGTGCAGGCGCAGGCCATGCTCTCCCATGACGGGCTGGTCAGCGGTGCGGTGATCGAGGGCATTGATCCGTCTTTGGAAGGACGTGTCAACGAGCTGGGCAAGGACATGAAAGTAGGTCGGCTACAGTCCTTGCAAAGCCATCCCTGGAGCATCATCCTCGGGCGTGCGCTGGCGCGGCAACTGGGTGTAACCGTAGGCGATAAAATCACCCTGATCTCGCCCCAGGGCGGGGTGACGCCGCTGGGTGTAACCCCCGCCTTGCGCCAGTTCACGGTGGTCGGACTCTTTTCCGTCGGTATTTACGCCTACGACAGCGGCATGGCCTATATCAACCTGGGCGATGCGCAGCGCCTCTACGGGCTAAACCAGGGCGTGACGGGCCTGCGCATGCAGATCAAAGACCCCTTTGCCGCCCCGGCCTTCGCCGCCCATTTGCAACAACAGCTTGGCGCCGCCTTTTATATCCAGGACTGGACCCAGACCCATGAGAACTTCTTCAAGGCCCTGAGCATGGAGAAACTGGTGATGTTTGTGATCCTGTCGCTCATCATCGCCGTCGCCGCTTTCAACATCGTGG
>JAPTWT010000182.1 GCA_028064935.1 Gammaproteobacteria bacterium
GGGCAAGGGCTTGATATAAACGGCTTTCAAGTAGGGCATCGCGGTAATTCTGGTCGTTACGTTCGGCACCCGGTAGGCCGACGGCCATGTCGGGGCCATGGAGGACGGTATAGCCAAGGGACTCAAGCCAAGCGAGGGCGGCGTCTTCGACGACCGACTCTGTGAAAGTTGCCCTCACGTACCGACCCTACAGGCATTGACGTGCTGCTTCGACCAGATTTCCTCTATAGTCTCCTTTTTTAGGGCGGATTTCACCGCTTCCACAGCTTTCGGCGAATACCGCTTGAACAAGGACTTCCCGATTTTGAATTCCCTGTAATACTCGGCATTGGCCCTGATGTCACAGTGATTCACAACGGCGAGAGCTTTTGGGGTGGTCAATCCAACCTTTTCCGCAAGCTGTTTGGCACCGAGGCTGTAGTACCCGAGTTCATCCACACGCTTGACAGCCACAACAGATGCGTCGGGCGTGCCTTCCGGAACAAGTTGAATCGGAATTCCCTCTCTTTTGGTCAAACGAAGCGATAAGGCAGGTCCAGCAGGATCAGCAGTGATCTCAATTGCGGAGACACCTTTAAAGATATTTTGCCAGCTTTTCCCGCTAGAGAGATCTGCCTTGATACGTCTCAAGTCAGCCGCGCTTGGTTGCCCCTTTTCACCTCTGATCGCCGAATCCAGAATCACGAGAGGTCGTATCCTAGCTTCTGCCTCGATATTGCGGCGTTTACCAGGCCGTAAGAGCTTTTTGATCTCGCTCACTTCGGACTCAAAGAGTGCAGTGAGATTTTTGGGAGGTGATGTAGAAATCGGAAGCACTCGTTCAGGCAAGCGATCGACCAAATCCTGACCAAACACATCCTTCAGAAGATCACGAAAGAGCGTAATACCGGCTTGTGCGTGCATGTAGAGTTGGCCTTCCGAGATTTCCAGAAGATCGTGCTGGGCAGCGTCACGCAGTCCATTTATCGATTGCAGGAGAAGCGCCTGTTCTTCGGTCAAGAACTTCTGTCCGCCTGCTGTGAGGCCGCGCCTAACGCATGTATCAAATCCGATCGTCTGATTGGCGCGCGCCTCTCGTATGCGCCCACCTCTATGAATCAGAGCTGCCTTAAGGAACATCTCAAAAGCATGGTTGAGAAGAATCAGTGTGCTGCTGACCCGTCCACGATCATGCGGTCTGTTGAAGATCTCGATGCTGAGCAATAGCGAGTCGCAGCCCTTTTCTAACAGAAGCCGAGGTTCCCTCTTCACGGTACTCGCCTCCCGATTCGCCGCCTAGTGTCCGTCGCGCGCAAATCACCGGAAATGAGCTTAGGCAGCAACGCGTCGCGCAGGGCGGCGAGGGTACAGGATTCACGCCGACATTTGAGAGTTCGCGCGAGCAGGCCCTCCGCCGAGCGATCGAACGCCGCAGCGATGGACGAAGGGGGCACGACAACTGCGAGGTGGAGAATCGAGTCGACTTGGGCGCGTTGATGGCTCTTCGAGGTTCCCGTCACAAGACCTTCGATCTGCTGCCGAAACAACGGCGAGCGCGCGAGGCAATAGACAAAGCTTCGCGTAAATGGAAACTGTGCGCGGAGCACGAGAAACTCCGTGGAGCAAACCGCTCGCTCGGCTGGGCGCACGTCAACCAGCCAGACACGCTCGATCTCTGGGTTGAGCTTGGAGAGCAGGACTACCCCGGCCGGTACGCGCGACTTCTGACTCTTGATGCTTTCGCCGTACTCGGCCTTCGGACTTTGTCCTTCGTCGAAGGCCGGAAGGCTGAAGTGGTGGTAGAGCGCTTCCGGCGACGAGAGCGGGTTCTCCTGGCCGCGAAGGTGTTCGACCACGCCCCCGAAACTGCCCAATTCCCACCCCTTCGGAATCTCCCCCAACTCCGACTCTTCAAAGGAATCCGGGAACAAATCGTAGAGATGGGCCGGAAGACCCGGAAGGGATTCCCCTTTACGCCAGCGTCCCTCCATCTTGGCCCGTACCGGATCAAAATCCACAAACCACGACTTGAAGAGCGCCCGGGCCATGGCCTCCAGCGTTTCGTTCATGCGCCGGTTCAGTTCGATCTTGTCGTCCAGCGTGCCGAGAATGTGGGCGATGGCGCGTTGTTCTTCGATTCGCGGACGTGCGAATCGAAAACGCTTTATTCGGTCTGGTGATGTGTGTTTAACCGTCGTACCAGTGGCGCCGGCAAACACCTCGTTGCGGTACTCAGAACCGCATAGAACATAGTGGAGGTACCTTGCGTCTAGAGCGTTTTTGTCTTTGATGAGTACTTTGCCAAGTCGCTGGTTGTGCAGGTAACGACGGCCATCTTTCCGCGTGGGCACGAATGCAGGGAAACCTAACGTATCCGCCCGCTTGCTAAGGTCAGTCATGGTTACGAGAAGGTCTCCCTCTTTGAGAACAAACTCGTTAGGCACTGGGCCATCGTAATACTTGAACTTGTCGCCCTTGAACCCGCCGCCAATAGCGAAGTTACCAGGTGTCAGAAGGATGTCGCCGGGCGGCTCGTCGTGAATGTATTTGCCTTGGAACGCGAATCCGTGCTTCACATCGATTAGGTCGCCGAGTGGCGACATCTGCCACTCACCTCCCCCATACCCAAGCTCCATCAGTTTGGCGGCGCCCGGTTTCGCGGTCTTGTCCCGCCGCTCGCTCGGTTTCGCCGAGTGTGGCTTAATCCTCATTGCTCCTCCCACGGCGCGAATCCGATAGGCCGCTTCTTCTTGGGCTCAGGCGGGGTCATCAGTTCGCGGATGGCATCAAAGACGACCCGGAACTGGGTGTCGTATTTCTTCTCCAGGGCGGCGAGCTTGCGGGCCAGTTGCGCGTTCGAGGCGAGCATCTGGCGCAGACGCACGAAGGTGCGCACGACAAAAACACTCATCTCGACTGCCCGCGGCGTATTGAGCACCGAGGCGGCCATGATGGCGCCATGCTCGGTAAAGGCATTGGGCAGTGCCGGGGAAAACTTCAGGCGCTGGAGGTGGTCGCAATTTGCGACCACCTGGGCCTTCTCTTCGGCCGTGAGCGGAAACAGGAAATCCTCCGGAAAGCGCTCCGGATTCCGTTTTACCTGCTCATTCAACCGCTTGGTGGTGACCCCGTAGAGCTCGGCCAGATCGGCATCGAGCAGGACCTTGTGCCCTCGAATGAGGAGGATGCCCCGGGCAATCCGCTCCTCGGGGACAATGAGCGCGGATCGCTGGGTTTTCTTCTTAATCGCCATATCCCAGATCCTTGAGATTGGCGGCGATGGCGGCATCCAGTCTCGCGGCCTCCTGCTGTTGCTCCCGAAGCTGGGCAGTGAGGCGCCTCATCTTCTCCTCAAAGGGTTCGCCGTCGTCCTCCTGGGCCTCGGCGCCGACATAGCGCCCCGGGGTCAGCACGTGGCCGTGCTTGCGGATCTCATCTAGGGTCGCGGCCTTGCAGAACCCTGGGATGTCTTCGTAGGCGGTAGGGTCGTTGGGGGCGAGCGCATGCAGGGCGTCGGGATCTCCGCGCCAGCGATGGTAGGTGCCGGCGATCTTGTCGATATCGGTCTCCGTCAATTCACGGTGGGTGCGATCGACCAGGGTCCCGAGCTTGCGGGCATCGATAAAGAGCGTCTCGCTCCGCCGATCCCGAAAGCGGCCATTGGTCTTCGTGCGCGTCAGAAACCACAGACACACCGGGATCTGGGTGGAGTAAAAGAGCTGGCCGGGGAGCGCCACCATGCAATCGACAAGATCGGCCTCGATTAGGTTCTTACGGATCTCGCCCTCGCCCGACTGGTTCGACGACATGGAGCCGTTGGCGAGCACAAAGCCTGCGGTGCCGGTCGGCGCCAAATGAAAGAGGAAGTGCTGGACCCAGGCGAAGTTGGCATTGCCGGCCGGGGGCACGCCGTAGACCCAGCGCTTGTCTCCCTTTAAGAGCTCGCCACGCCAGTCGCTGTCATTGAAAGGGGGATTGGCGAGCACATAGTCGGCCTTGAGATCGGGGTGCTGAT